>JBBWZW010000424.1:0-13705 GCA_039649305.1 Burkholderiales bacterium | reverse complement strand
CCAAGCTGCAGACCATCGACCGCGACCTGCGCAACGTGGTGTTCGGCCAGGATCCGGCGATCGACGCACTGGCGTCGGCCATCAAGATGGCGCGTGCCGGCCTGGGCAAGACGGACAAGCCTATTGGCGCGTTCCTGTTCTCCGGCCCGACCGGTGTCGGCAAGACCGAAGTGGCAAAGCAACTCGCCTTCATCATGGGCATCGAGCTGATCCGCTTCGACATGTCGGAATACATGGAGCGTCACGCGGTGAGCCGTTTGATCGGCGCGCCTCCGGGTTATGTCGGTTTCGATCAGGGCGGTCTGTTGACCGAAGCGATCACCAAGAAGCCGCATGCGGTACTGCTTCTGGACGAGATCGAGAAAGCGCATCCGGATATTTTCAATATCCTGCTGCAGGTGATGGATCATGGCACGCTGACCGATAACAACGGCCGCAAAGCCGACTTCCGTAACGTGATCATCGTGATGACCACCAATGCGGGCGCGGAAAGCTTGCAGAAACGTTCGATCGGCTTTACGGACAAGAAGGAAGCGGGCGACGAAATGGCGGACATCAAGCGGATGTTTACGCCCGAGTTCCGCAACCGTCTCGATGCGATCATCAGCTTCAAGGCGCTGGACGAAGAGATCATCCTGCGTGTTGTCGACAAGTTCCTGATGCAGCTGGAAGAGCAGCTGCACGAGAAGAAAGTCGAGGCTGTGTTCACTGAGAACTTGCGCAAGTTCCTGGCGAAGAAGGGCTTCGACCCATTGATGGGTGCACGTCCGATGTCGCGTCTGATTCAGGATATGATTCGCAAGGCGCTGGCGGACGAGCTGTTGTTCGGTCGTCTCGTTACCGGTGGCCGTGTCACCGTCGATCTGGATGACAAGGACCAAATCAAGCTGGACTTCGCGGAAGGGGATGCCAATCCTCCGTCCGCTCCCGAGGAAACGCTGGAAGTCGAATAATCCGGCCTGCTTCGAACAAAAAGCCCGAACCTGCGAAAGCGGTTCGGGCTTTTTTATTGTCAGATCGGATTGCGGCAGGATGCGAGTCGCACAACCTGCCTGCCGCCGTTATTGAGCGGGACTCGTAATCTCGCGGTGTATGGTTTCGATGCTGCTGACGACGTCATCCGACAGCTTGATCGAGAATGCATCGATGTTCTCTTTTAATTGTGCGATGCCGGTTGCGCCGATGATGGTGGAGCCCGCGAACCAGCGTGTATAGCACCAGGCAAGCGCAAGCTGGGCAGGCGTGAGGCCGTTGGCGCGGGCCAGCGCCGCATATCGTTTCACCGCTTCTGCCACCGCCGGCCGCATATAGCGCGGACTCCAGTTTGGTGGAAATATCGTCAGCCGCCCATGGGCCTTCGGGTCGTCCAGGTATTTGGCGCTAAGTTGACCGAACGCGAGTGGGCTGTATGCGAGCAAGGAGACGTTTTCGCGGAAGCAGGCTTCATCCATTCCAGTTTCGAAGCTGCGATTGACGAGGTTGTACGCATTCTGGATGGAGACGATGCGCGGCAGGCCCCGGGCTTCAGCATGCTTGATGAATTCGCACACCCCCCAAGGAGTTTCGTTCGATACGCCGACATGACGGATTTTGCCGGCTTTGATAAGGTCGTCGAGGGCCGCAAGGGTGTCTTCAATTGCGGTATGCGGGCGCTCTTTCTCCGGGCTGAAGCTGATCTGGCCGAAAACCGGGGCGTTACGGCTGGGCCAATGCAACTGATACAAGTCGATGTAATCTGTTTGCAGGCGCAGCAGGCTGGTATCAACGGCCGCACGGAGATTCTTTGCATCGTGGTCAGCCTCTCCGTTGCGGATCCAGTTCATGCCGCGCGACGGACCGGCGGCTTTGGTTGCGAGGACGATATCCTTGCGCTTCCCGGATTTTTTCAGCCAGGTGCCGATGTATTTTTCGGTGGATCCCTGCGTCTCCGCGCGCCCCATGACAGGGTACATCTCCGCCGTGTCGATGAAGTTGATGCCGCGCTCAAGCGCGTAGTCGAGCTGGCTGTGCGCGTCGGCTTCGGTATTCTGCTCGCCGAAAGTCATGGTGCCGAGGCAGATTTTTGAAACGTTCAGATCGCTGTAGCCAAGTGTAATTTTTTGCATGGTTGTCGGTCGGGTTCAAAAATGCCTGCTCCGCAGGCTCGCGGCAACTCTATCTTGATTTGCGCAATTCTGCTGCACACTCGCGAATCAGGCCCGGGCCTTTATAGATGAGACCGGTATACAGCTGCACCAGCGTAGCGCCGGCATCCATTTTGACCTGGGCGTCCTTGCCAGAAAAAATGCCGCCGACACCGATGATCGGAAGCTCGTCGCCCAGATGTTTTTTCAATCCGCGGATGACGTTATTTGACAGTTCGAATACGGGAGCGCCGGAGAGTCCGCCTGTTTCTTCCGCATGTGCCATGCCTTTCACCGCATCGCGCGTGATCGTGGTGTTGGTCGCAATCACCGCGTCCATCCTGTGGTGGAGCAGTGCATCAGCTATACCCCTGATCTGGTCGTTGTCGATGTCGGGTGCGATCTTCAGGGCAATGGGCACATAGCGCATATGCTGGTCCGCAAGGCGCCGTTGCGCATCTTTAAGCCGTGACAGCAGCGCATCGAGTTCGGAAGCAGCTTGCAGCTGGCGCAGGTTCTTGGTGTTCGGCGACGATATGTTGACCGTCACATAGCTTGCATACGGATAGACTTTTTCCAGGCAATGCAGATAATCATCGGCCGCGCGCTCGATTGGCGTATCGGCGTTCTTGCCGATATTGAGACCGAGGACGCCTTCCTTGTTCTGGTAGAACCTGGAGGCCTGCACGTTGGCGACGAACGCATCGACACCGCCGTTGTTGAAGCCCATGCGGTTGATGATCGCATTCGCCTGCGGCAGGCGGAACATGCGCGGCAGCGGATTACCAGATTGTGCGCGTGGCGTCACCGTGCCGACTTCAATGAAGCCGAAGCCGAGTGCCGCCAGGCCGTCGATGTACGCGCCATCCTTGTCGAGCCCGGCTGCCAGGCCGACCGGGTTCGGGAAGTTGATGCCCATGACGGTACGTGGGTCTGCTCTCGGCTTCGGGATGGCTTTGGTGAGGCCGAGTGCGGCCGCGCGTTTCAGCGATGGCAAGGCCAGGTTGTGCGCGACTTCGGGATCGAGTGAAAACAGGAAAGGGCGGGCGAGGGCGTATAGAAGTTTATCGGACATAAGAGGAATGAGTGACCCGAGGCGCGCACCGCGCGCAAAGGCCGTATTCTACCCTTACGAGCAAGCAACTATCGCGCTGTGACCAACACTAGCGCCATTCTTCCCATTTGCCGTGCTTGAGCGCTTCGAGTGGCTTGAAGTTGATTTTGTACGCCATTTTCGGGCTGTCCTGGATCCAGTACCCGAGATAGACATGCTGCATGCCGAGGCGTTTTGCCTGCTCGATTTGCCACAGCACGTTGTAGGTGCCGTACGACACACCCGGGACATCGGGGTCGTAGAACGTGTAGACCGAGGAGAGGCCATCGTCCAGCACGTCGATGATACTGACCATGCGCAGGGTACCGTCGGTATCCCGAAATTCCACCAGGCGCGTGTTTACCTTGCTCTGCAGGAGGAATTGCGCATACTGGTCGCGGCTGTCCTGGTCCATGCCGCCGCCTGCATGACGGACTGCCTGATAGCGCAGGTAAAGTTCGTAATGTTCGGCCACATAGGCGAGGTTGGTCACCCATGTTGTCAGGTCGCCATGCATTGTCCATGCGCGGCGCTGGCTGCGGTTGGGCGTAAACGCGTCCGCCTTGACGCGCACGGGGACGCATGCGTGGCAACCGTCGCAGTGCGGACGATAGGTGAAGATGCCGCTACGACGGAAACCGTTCTTGACGAGTTCCGCGTACACATCGGCATTGATCAGATGGGACGGTGTGGCGACTTGGGACCGAGCCTGGCGCTGGTCCAGGTAACTGCATGGATAGGGCGCAGTCGCATAAAACTGCAAAGTTGCAAACGGCAGGTCTTTAAGATGCGTCATAGGTACGTCTTATTTAACTACGATGCTGACATCCATAATTTACACCGTATGCCGGGTGCCACATAAGGGGGTTTTGCCGCTATCCATAAAAAAATTTTGGCGGCGTCCAATGCTCTATCCGGGGTTCCCTGATCGCCTCCCGCAGGTGCGAAATAAATTGCTCTCTTGGAATCGGCGTCGCGCCGAGCGAGGCGAGATGCGACGTTTCTTGCTGACAGTCTATCAACCTGACGCCGTGGTTTTTCAGGAAGTGCACCAGGTAGGCGAGCGCCACTTTGGACGCGTCGCTTACACGGGCGAACATCGATTCGCCGTAGAACATGCGTCCGATGCTGACGCCGTATGCGCCGCCGACCAGTTCACCGTCGAGCCATACTTCCGACGAATGCGCAAAGCCGCGGCTGTGTAACGCGGTATAGCCGTTGATGATGTCCTCCGAGATCCAGGTTCCAACGCCGTCCTTGCGCGGCGAGGAACAGGCGCGCATGACTTGTTCAAATGCGGTGTCGAAGCGAACAGCCCATCGTCCATCCGTGCATGCGCTTTTTTCGATCTTCTTCAGTGTTTTCTTCAAACTGTGCGAGATCGTAAAATGATCGGTGAACAGCACCATGCGCGGGTCGGTACTCCACCACAGGATCGGCTGGCCCTCGGAAAACCATGGAAACACGCCGTGGCAATAAGCATCGAGCAGCCGCTCGGGAGACAGGTCTCCGCCCGCTGCAAGCAGGCCAGGCGCGCCGTCTGCTTCCGTCAACGCTTTCGAAACGTCCGGGAAGGGCGTCCTTGCATTGAGCCAGGGGATCATCGGACCTCCCGCGGGCCGACGAAAGAGTCGCATGAAAATGGCGCGCATGATCTCTTTACTCCGCTCACCTGAATACTCCCTTTAAAATTGCCGGGGGCATCACAGGCGCAGCAGCGGACCGGCTTCTTGCCTCGCGGTTGGTGCACATTTTTTCCGGCTCATTATTATATGGACGCGCTGAAGGGCAGGCCACGCTTTGGTAAAAAGCTTAGTCTATTTTGCCGGTTCCATCACCGGACATTTGCCAGGCATTTGACCAACTGTCAGTGCGTGGTGGCGCGACGTCGCGCTTATAAGTCCCGCTGGCGCATCGGCTTGCGTATGTCTTCCGCATGCATGCCGTAGGCGCCGACGCCGCTCTTTACATCATGCAGGTCGGCGAAAAAGAACTTCAGCGTATTGGCGACAGTGGGGAAAGCAATGTCATTCCAGGGAATCTCCGCTTCGGTAAACAACTTTACTTCAAGGCTTTCAACGCCCGCTTCGTAGTCGAGGTCAAGCAGCGTGGCGCGGTAGAACATGTGTACCTGATGCACGTGCGGCACATTGAGCAGTGAAAAAAGGTCATGCAATTGCACCCGGGCGCCGGCCTCCTCCAGGGTTTCCCTCGTGGCAGCCTCACTCGTGGTTTCATTGTTTTCCATGAAACCCGCGGGCAGTGTCCAGTAGCCATGCCGTGGTTCGATCGCACGTTTGCAGAGCAGAATGCGCGTCTCGCCGTCATGCTCCCACACCGGGATAGAGCCGATCACCATCTTTGGATTCTGATAATGAATCACTCCGCAATGCCCGCATACATAGCGAGGACGATTGTCGTCCGGCGGGACCATGAGCGAAACAGGATGAGCGCATTCAGAGCAGAATTTCATAGGGAGCAGGGACCATGCTTGTTATTGCGCGCCGGGTTGAGTGTGCGTGTTTCGGCTGCGCGCTGTTCGTGTGATGAAAGACACAAATCGGAAGTGTATCACTGCGCGTTACCGGGCGATTGCATTTGCGTTGCCTGTGGATACCATATATACTCCAATTCTTCAGACGCGGGGTGGAGCAGTCTGGCAGCTCGTCGGGCTCATAACCCGAAGGTCGCAGGTTCAAATCCTGCCCCCGCAACCAAGTATCTAAAGCCATAAATCTCCCGCCCACAATACACCTCCTCTAAAACGGGCGTCGGAAGGCAGCATCAACTGGTTCTCTAGCCGGGCAGCATCTGAAGATGCCGTCGTTGACTATAACATCTGCATGTTGTTATTAAATAAGACGCTATAAGTGCACATGAATACAATTGAGGCGAAGAAAGTCCTCGAAACCGCATTGCTTTGCGCTCACGAGCCCTTGTCGATCAATGACATGAAAAAGCTCTATTCCGAGGACGGCGAAGCAGCACACGACATCGGTGCCGATACGATCAAGGTGATGTTGGAAGAGCTGCGCAATGATTGGGCCGACAAGGGTATTGAAATCGTCAGCCTGTCGACCGGATGGCGCTTCCAGAGCCGCCCGGAAATGAAGAGATACCTGGAGCGACTCAACCCTGAAAAGCCGCCGAAGTATTCGCGCGCGACGCTTGAAACGCTTGCTATCATTGCATATCGCCAGCCTGTCACGCGTGGTGACATCGAAGAGATTCGCGGGGTTACGGTCAATTCGCAGACCATCAAGACGCTCGAAGACCGCGGCTGGATCGAATCGATCGGCCATCGCGATGTGCCTGGGCGTCCGGCGTTGTTTGCGACGACTAAGCACTTTCTGGATGACCTCGGCCTGACTTCGCTGGACCAGTTGCCGCCCTTGCAGCAAGTGACGAAGGACGACATGCAGGCCGGCATGCTGCCGGAAATGCAGGCGCTTGAGACCGGCATGCAGGCCAATCTCGATCAGGGCGCAATGAACTTTACTGCGAATATCGCGACTGAAGGTGATGCGAGCGCTGTTGAAGTCGCGGCGGTTCATGCCGCAGAAGAATCCGATGCAGGGATTCACATGGATGCCGCCTCGTCCGAAATGCGGCAGGAAACCGATGCCGATGCTCGCGTAGCTGAAAACCTTTCTCCCGACCCCGCGCCCGTACCTCAGGTTGACGCTGCGCCAGGTCAGCACAACCAAGAATTGAACGATGAATCTGCCAAACCCCAATGATGTGACTATGGCTGCGGTAACCGCTTCCTCCTCTTCCTCCTCCGCGGAGCCCAACGAAAATCGAGACGCCGGTGAGCGCAACGATGCTGCGGGCAACGCCGCGCAAACAGAAGAAGGCAAAGCGAAGCCCGCGAAACGCGGCGTTCGCGGTCCTCGCAGTTTGCGCCGTGCCCGCACACCGCGTTCCGCGGATGCGGCTACCTCCGATTCCACTTCCGTGCAGGCAGCTGACGCCCCGAAAGACGGCAATGTTGCTGTAGCGAGTGAAAACGCGGCGCCGGATTCGGAAAAGCCTCGCACCGAGCACAGTGGACGCAAGCGGGAGCCGCGCCAGCAAAAGGGCAAGCCGGTGCAGAAGCCGCGCGAGAAGCAGGCCAGTGGAAACAATCAGGCGCGTCCGTCTCGCGCCAAAGCGACCGACGCGGACGACGTGTTTTCGTTTGTGACCTCGGACGCCTACGATAGCGTGGCTGCCGAGGACGATGCGTCGAGCAAGCGCCAGCCGGCGAAGAGCGTACGCCGCGACCTTACCGCTGATGACGACGCGCCGAAGTTGCATAAGGTGCTGGCAGAGGCGGGACTCGGCTCACGCCGGGACATGGAAGAGCTGATTATTGCCGGCCGTGTATCGGTAAACGGCGAACCGGCTCATATCGGCCAGCGCATCCTGCCGACGGACCAGGTGCGCATCAACGGCAAGCCGATACAACGCAAGATTACCAAGCGCCCTCCGCGCGTCCTGGTTTATCACAAGCCGGCCGGCGAGATCGTCAGCCACAGTGACCCGGATGGACGTCCTTCGGTATTTGAGCGCCTGCCAAATATGAAGGCGGCCAAGTGGCTTGCCGTAGGTCGACTCGATTTCAATACAGAAGGTTTGCTGCTGTTCACGACTTCCGGCGACCTCGCCAACCGGCTGATGCATCCGCGCTATAACATCGAGCGCGAATACGCGGTGCGTACCCTCGGCGAACTGGAAGAAGGCATGCGGCAAAAGCTGCTGAGCGGCGTGGAGCTCGAGGACGGCCTGGCGCAATTTTCCAAGATTGCCGACGGCGGCGGCGAGGGTGTCAACCGCTGGTATCGTGTGACGATCGGCGAAGGACGCAACCGCGAAGTGCGCCGCATGTTCGAGGCGGTCGGCCTGACGGTGTCGCGTCTGATTCGCACCCGTTACGGCGTGATGACTCTGCCCAAGGGCCTCAAGCGTGGCCGGTGGGAGGAGCTCGAAGAAAACGCGGTGCGCGATCTGCTGAACCTGAGCGGATTGGAAAAGATCGCCGGAGCGTCACAACCGTCGAACAAAGGACGTGGCGAGCGTCCGGATCGTCAGGGCGGGAACGGTAACGGCAACACCTTTGAAAAAGGCCAGAACCAGAAACGCGGGCCAGGCCTGGGCCAAGGGCAGGGACGCGGTCAGGGTCAGGGTCAGGGTCAGGGTCAGGGTCAGGGTCGTAATCAGGGGCAGCCACGGGGACGTCAGCCGGATCCGTTGCAGACAGCTCTCGGCTTCCCCGGTATGGGGCAGCAGCAGCGACGCAGCGGAGGTCCTATGAGAAGCGGCACTGGTAGCGGTACGGGTACCGGTATGCAGGGAGTGCCGCGGCGTCGTTCGCGAGGCTGATCCCGGTTTAAGAAACAGGTTGCCGGGGGTTGTCGGTTTTTTAATAAACCGGGCTGTAACAACGAAGCGCGCATCCGGTCAGGATTTCTTCGCGAAATTTGATCGCTTGCGCCCGTTTTGGCATTGCGACGCACAAAATAATTGTTTATAATTAGATAGTTAACGGAAGTCGCCCTACGAAAGTATTTTCAGTTGTTTTCTGGGAATCAGGTGCAGGTGACCGAAATGATAAAAAGATGGGCGGATGCCCATTTTTTTTTTGTTAAGCACATTGCTGTGATGAATTGCCGCAATGTCCAGAAGTTATACGGAGAATCGTTTTGCGGTTGCTTGAACTGATAGAAAAAACCGTCGCGGGCGTAGGATACGAACTGGTCGACCTCGAGCAGGCGCCACAGGGTGTGCTGCGCGTGTATATCGACTTCCTCCCCGCGGAAGCCGATAAGGGCAATATCACGGTCGAAGATTGCGAAAAGGTGAGTCATCAGCTGTCGCATGTGCTGACCGTCGAGAATGCGAATTACGAACGTCTGGAAGTGTCGTCGCCCGGCCTGGACCGGCCGCTGAAAAAGCTGACGGACTACGAGCGATTCGCTGGGCAGGAAGCCGTGGTGAAATTACGCATGCCGATGCCGGGTGCGGCAAATCGAAAATCGTTTCAAGGCATCCTGCATGCGCCGGAGGGCGACAAGCTGAAACGGGAATTTGAAGGTAAGGAAGGGCCGGCGTTGCTGGAATTCGCGCTGGCTGATGTGGACAAGGCACGTTTGGTGCCAAAAGTGGACTTTAGGAGTCGCAAAGCATGAGTCGCGAAGTATTGTTGTTGGTCGATGCGCTGGCACGAGAGAAGAACGTCGATAAAGATATCGTCTTTGGGGCGCTCGAGCATGCGCTCGCGCAGGCGACCAAGAAACGCTACGAGGGCGAAGTGGACATTCGCGTCTCCATCGACCGCGAAACCGGCGAGTTCGAGTCCTTCCGGCGCTGGCACGTGGTGCCGGACGAAGCAGGCCTGCAAATGCCGGACCAGGAAGTCTTGCATTTCGAGGCGAAAGACCAGATCGCCGACATCGAAGTCGACGATTACATTGAAGAGCCGATCGAGTCAGTGGATTTCGGCCGACGCTTCGCGCAGGATACCAAGCAGGTGGTGCTGCAACGCATCCGCGATGCGGAGCGCGAACAGATCCTGGCTGACTTCCTCGAGCGCGGCGATTCACTCGTGACCGGCACCATCAAGCGCATGGAGCGCGGCGATGCGATTGTCGAGTCCGGCAAGATCGAAGCCCGTCTGCCGCGCGACCAGATGATCCCGAAGGAAAACCTGAGGATAGGCGATCGCGTCCGTGCATATATCCTGCGCATCGATCGCAATGCGCGTGGCCCGCAAGTAATTCTGTCGCGTACTGCACCTGAATTCATTATGAAGCTGTTCGAGCTCGAGGTGCCTGAGATCGAACAAGGTTTGCTCGAGATTAAATCCGCTGCACGTGACCCTGGTGTTCGCGCCAAGATTGCTGTATTCACCACCGACAAGCGGATCGACCCGATTGGTACTTGCGTCGGCATGCGCGGTTCGCGCGTACAGGCGGTGACAGGCGAACTGGGTGGCGAGCGCGTCGACATTGTGTTGTGGTCCGAGGATCCGGCACAATTTGTGATTGGCGCACTGGCTCCGGCGAATGTTTCGTCTATCGTGGTGGACGAAGAAAAACACGCGATGGATGTGGTGGTCGATGAGGAGAACCTGGCGATTGCGATCGGTCGCGGCGGTCAGAACGTGCGCCTGGCGTCGGAGTTGACCGGCTGGCAGATCAACATCATGACGGCGGAAGAGTCGGCTGATAAATCCGCTGCGGAAACATCCGCGATTCGTGTGCTGTTCATGGAAAGGCTCGATGTCGATCAGGAAGTTGCCGATATTCTGGTGGAAGAAGGCTTTACAAGCCTTGAAGAAATCGCTTACGTGCCCATTACTGAAATGCTGGAAATCGAATCGTTCGACGAGGACACTGTGAACGAGTTGCGCAATCGCGCCCGGGACGCGCTGGTGACCGAAGCGATCGCCTCTGAAGAAGGCCTGGAAGGAATGGAAGATGCGCTCGTCAATCTCGAGGGTATCGATCGCATTACCGCAGGCAAGCTGGGTCTGGCCGACATCAAGACGGTTGAAAAATTTGCCGGCCTGGCCTATGACGAATTTGGCGCGATCCTGGCATTGCCGGTTGACCGCGCGAGACAATTGATTGAAAACGCATTTGAAGATGTGACCGATGACGAGATGAGGCTCATCGATGCCAAGTACGATGACCGTGCCAAGGCATTGCAAGCGAAAGCCCGGGATCTGGTGGAAGCGAAATGACTGTCACCACCCCCATATCATCTGCCGTGTCACATAGAAAAGAGGACTGAATGGCGAGTAACAATGTTGCCCAATTTGCCACCGAACTGAAGATGCCGGCCGACTTGCTGCTGACACAGCTGCGGGCGGCGGGCGTTGAAAAGAGTTCCACGTCCGATGCGCTGTCGAAGGACGACAAGGATAAACTGCTGAGTCACCTGCGCCGTGCGCACGGTGCAGCGCCCGAAGCCGAGAAGAAGAAGATTACCCTGACCCGCAAAGAGACCACCGAGATCAAACAGGCGGACGCGACCGGCAAATCGCGCACGATTCAAGTTGAAGTACGCAAAAAACGCACTTTCATCAAACGCGACGAACCTGCTGTCGAAGCACCTGCGGCACAGACCGCCGCTGCCCCTGTCGTTGACGAGGCGGAAGTCGCTCGTCGCGCGGAAGAGGCACACCGCCAGGCGGAATTGATTGCGCGTCAGGAAGCTGACTTGCGCGAGAAGCAGGAGCGCCTGGCAAAGCTTGAGGCGGAGCAGCGCGAAGCGCAAGCCAAGGCTGCGCAGCAAGTGGAACTCGAAGCGAAAAAAGCCGCTGCCGAAAAAGCCAGGGAGGCGAAGGCAGCGGAGTCGTCTGCGACCGCTCCGGACAAAGAGGCAAAGGCAGCCGACGCGGCTGCAGTTGAAGAGAAGAAACGCGTCGTCGCGGAAGAGGCGAAGAAGAAAGCCACACAGGATGCCAAGGAAGCTGCGGAAAAAGCAGCAGCCACCGAGCGTGCCCGCAAGATCGTGGCAGATGAGGTCGCCCAGATCAAGGCGATGATGAACGCCCCGCGCAAGGTGGTGAAGGCGCCGGAGCCTGCGCCTGTCGCGGCCCCGGTGGCAAAAGCAGCGGAAGGTACGCTGCACAAGCCCGCCGAAAAGAAGCCCGGCGAAAAGAAGGAAGAGAAGAAACCGGCGGTCGGCGACAAGAAGTCGATCAAATCGGCTAACGTTTCCTCCACCTGGCAAGACGAAGCGGCGAAGAAACGTGCCGGCATCAAGACGCGCGGCAACGGCGCTGCCGCTCCCGGCCGTGACGGCTGGCGCAGCGGTGGCAAAGGCCGCCGTTCGCACGGACATGGCGACGATCGTGAAAGCAATTTCCAGGCGCCGACCGAAGCCGTGGTCAGGGACGTGCATGTGCCCGAAACCCTGACGGTCGCTGAACTGGCGCACAAGATGGCGGTGAAGGCGTCGGAAGTGATCAAGCAGTTGATGAAGCTGGGCCAGATGGTCACCATCAACCAGGTGCTCGATCAGGAAACGGCAATGATCCTGGTGGAAGAAATGGGCCACAAGGCATTTGCGGCCAAGCTCGACGATCCGGAAGCATTGCTGGAAGATGCCGGCGTCCATGCGGACGTCGAGGCGTTGCCCCGCGCGCCGGTGGTTACTGTCATGGGTCACGTCGACCACGGCAAAACCTCGCTGCTTGATTCGATCCGCCGCGCCAAAGTCGCAGCGGGCGAAGCCGGCGGCATTACGCAGCATATCGGCGCGTATCACGTCCAGACGCCACGCGGCATGATTACTTTCCTTGATACACCGGGTCACGAGGCGTTCACCGCCATGCGTGCACGCGGCGCCAAGGCAACCGATATCGTCATCCTGGTGGTGGCGGCGGACGATGGCGTCATGCCGCAAACCAAGGAAGCTATCGCTCACGCGAAAGCGGCAGGTGTGCCGATTGTGGTGGCGATCAACAAGATCGACAAACCAGGCGCGAACCTGGACCGGGTCAAGCAGGAATTGGTCGCTGAACAGGTGGTGCCGGAAGAATACGGCGGCGAATCGCCATTCGTCCCTGTATCGGCCAAGATGGGAACGGGCATTGATGATTTGCTTGAGCAAGTATTGCTGCAGGCAGAAGTTCTGGAACTCAAAGCGCCCATAGACACGCCCGCCAGAGGTCTGGTTATTGAAGCCAAGCTCGACAAGGGTCGCGGTCCGGTTGCAACGATTCTGGTGCAGTCGGGTACCTTGAAGCGTGGCGATGTGGTACTGGCAGGTTCTGCCTACGGCCGCGTCCGCGCAATGCTCGACGAGAACAGCAAGACCATCAATGAGGCCGGTCCGTCGATTCCGGTTGAGATTCAAGGTCTTACCGAAGTGCCGGCCGCCGGCGAAGAAGTGATGGTGATGACCGACGAACGCAAGGCACGTGAAATCGCCTTGTTCCGTCAGGGTAAATTCCGTGATGTGAAGCTGGCCAAGCAGCAGGCGGCGAAGCTGGAAAACCTGTTCGAGCAGATGGCCGAGGGCGAGGTGAAGAACCTGCCGATGATCATCAAGGCCGACGTGCAGGGTTCGCAGGAAGCGCTGGTGCATTCCATGCAGAAGCTGTCCACCAACGAAGTGCGTGTGCAGGTTGTGCACGCCGCTGTGGGTGGCATCAGCGAGTCGGACGTCAACCTCGCGGTCGCATCCAAGGCAGTCATCATTGGCTTCAATACGCGTGCGGATGCTTCCGCCCGCAAACTGGCCGAGTCCAGTGGCATCGACATCCGTTACTACAACATCATTTACGATGCGGTGGACGAAATCAAGGCGGCGATGTCCGGCATGCTGGCGCCCGAGAAGCGGGAGCAGGCCTTGGGCATGGTCGAGATCCGCCAAGTGTTCCTCGTCAGCAAAGTCGGGGCGATTGCCGGTTGCTACGTGCTCGACGGTTTGGTCAAGCGTGGCTCCTCGGTTCGCCTGTTGCGCGACAATGTGGTGGTGTGGACCGGCGAACTCG
>JBBWZW010000413.1:0-9017 GCA_039649305.1 Burkholderiales bacterium | reverse complement strand
GAGCAGAAGATCGTTGCCGAGCTTATCGAGGTGCAGGGCAAGCCGGTGGACATCGGCGGCTACTACAAGGCTGATGACGCCAAAGTGAAGGCAGTGATGCGTCCGAGCGCGACGTTCAACTCGGCGTTGGAAGCATTGGGCGCCTGACGTAAGCGGCGCACTGAGCAGTGCGTCGATTCATATGGCCAGGAACATATCTGAACGGCCGCAACCTCGGTGACACTAACCAAGTGGCACCGAGGTTCAGAACTACAATCCTTTCGGCGGGACCCACTCTGCGAAGCGCAACGCTTCAATCGAAGTCAAACAGCTCCCCAAGAAAGCCCTCACGTTTCTTTTTCTTTTGGTAGCCGTGCTGAGGATAACCATGCGGCTGCTGAGAATGCCCAAACCCCTGAGGCTGGTGTTGTTGTTGTCCTTGGTATGGGTCATTTCGGGCTTGTTGCGGGGCCGGTTGCGGAACCGGTTGCGAGACAACGCCCGCGGATCGATCAATGATCTTGTCGAGCTCGCCACGATCCAGCCAGACACCACGGCAGGTCGGGCAGTAGTCAATTTCAATCCCTTGCCGGTCTGACATGACGAGTTTCACGTTCCTACATACAGGACAGTCCATAAATGATCCTTCATTTGATGAGTGGCTAAAAAACATCCCGACGTAATAACGAGACCTTGTTAGAAATACATATGGAAGCGCAAAGCGATAATGCAATAGCCTTTCGGTCGTCGCAACCTGCAAACTATCGAGCGTGGGACACCCTGAATTTCCCCGCGGCCGAATGCGTGAACTATCGTGCATCGCGTACGGCCTAACGCTCAATATATGCAGGGCTGATGGTTGGACCGTGCCGCCAGAAACTGTGTATTGGAAGGAGGTTTAAAGTGAAAATTCAATTTGTGGTGCTGTCGATGGAAGCGGCCATGCTGTTGGGCTTGTCGGCCATCTTCTTTTTGCTGATACCGTCGTAACGGAGTGGTTTGTACACGCATGCCCGGTATCGCAGACCGCGAACCGGGCATGGTGATTTATTGAGTCTTGTTATTCCGCATCCGGCTGATTTGCGGGCCCGGCCTTTGTGAATGCATCGAGCGCCAGGCATGCGTCGTTGATCCGCATGATGGTTGGCATGTTCGACAGATCACAATTGAAACGTTGCGCGTTTGCGATCTGGGGAACCAGGCAGCAATCGGCAAGCGTGGGCGTGTCGCCGAAACAGAATTTTCCCACCCGGCGGTCCCGCGACAGGGTCGCTTCGAGTGCCGTCAACCCTTCTTCAACCCAGTGGCGATACCACGCGTTCTTGCTCTCTTCATCGACCTTCAAGTCGCGCACCAGGTACCTCAGCACCCGCAGATTATTCAGCGGATGAATTTCACAGGCGATAGACAGCGCGATGCTGCGCACGAACGCCCTGTCGGCCGCGTTCTTTGGCAATAACGCGGACTCGGGGTGCGTCTCTTCCAGGTATTCAATGATGGCGAGCGACTGGGTCAACGCGGCAGGATTGTCGTCCGCTTCATCGATCAGCGCCGGCACCAGTGCATTCGGGTTGAGTTGCCGGTATTCCGCCGTCAGGTGCTCGCCGCCGTTCTTCTGCAGGTGGATAGGCACCACCTCATACGGCAGGTTCTTCAGGTTGAGCGCGATGCGCACCCGATAGGACGCCGAGCTGCGAAAATAGCTATAGAGTTTCATGTGTACTCCTTCTTTTGCGCATCACGCATGCAGTCTGTCAGATAACCTTGACGCGCAGGTCACCCAGTCCGGCGATACCGCCCTCGAGCAGGTCGCCCGACTTGACTGCCGCTACGCCTTCCGGTGTGCCGGTGAAAATCAGGTCGCCCGGCTGCAGCTCAAAAAATTGGGACAGGTGCTCGATGGTTTCCGCAACATTCCAGATCAGCTTTTCGATGTCGCTGCTCTGGCGCGCGGCGCCGTTGACGTTGACGTGTATCGCGCCCTTGGTCATCGGACCGGTTTCGGCGATGCGGTGTATCGGGGCGATCGGCGCCGAGTAGTCGAACCCTTTTCCGGTACACCACGGACGGCCCAGCTTCTTCGATTCGCTCTGCAAATCGCGGCGGGTCATGTCAAGTCCAACCGCGTAGCCCCAGATGTGCTTCACCGCGTCGGCGGCGGAGATGTTCTTGCCGCCCTTGCCGATTGCCACTACCAGTTCGATTTCATGATGCAGGTCGCTGGTCATCGTCGGGTACGGCATCTCACCCACCGTGCCGTGCGGAACAGGCACTACCGTATCAGCCGGCTTCAGGAAGAAGAACGGCGCCTCGCGGCCGGTATGGCCCATCTCCTTCGCATGTTCGACGTAATTGCGGCCCACGCAATAAATGCGATGGACAGGGAATAATTCATCGCTGCCGGCGACAGGAACAGCAGCGACTGGCTGCGGGGGAATGGCGTATTGCATGGAAAGTCTCCTGAGTGTTTTCTTGGTTAGCAGGCAATTATGCCATTGCTTAGCCAATGACGGTTATGCGCTTGCGGAGTGCAGTTCCTGAAAAGAAAAACCGCCTTGCGGACATACGGGACAAAGCGGTTTTTTTGACAACGACGTAAGACAGTATTCAGACTTCGCCCAGATACGCTTCCCTCACCTTCGGATCGTCGAGCATCCGCTTCGCCTCGCCGCTCATCGTGATCAGGCCGGAATCCATCACGTAACCACGATGTGCGGCCTGCAATGCCAGCTTCGCGTTTTGTTCTACCAGCAGCATGGTCACGCCTTGCGAAGAGATGGTACGCACGACCTCAAAGATTTTTTCCACCATGATGGGAGACAGGCCCATCGACGGTTCGTCGAGTAACAGCAGCTTCGGATTGCCCATCAGCGCACGTGCCATCGCGAGCATTTGCTGTTCGCCGCCGGACAAGGTCCCGGCAAGCTGCGCCGAGCGTTCTTTCAGGCGAGGAAATACGCCGAACCATTTGTCGATGTCGGCATTGATGCCGTCCTTGTCATTCCGGGTGTAGGCACCCATCAGCAGGTTTTCATGTATCGACATCCGGGTAAAAACGCCCCGCCCTTCCGGCACCATCGCCAGTCTCTTCTTTACCAGCTCGAAAGAACTGGCGCCGTTGATCGACTGTCCGTTGTAGTGGATTTGCCCTTCCACCCTGCAATCGGGCAACGTTCCGGTGATCGCCTTGAGTGTCGTCGTTTTGCCTGCGCCGTTGGCGCCGATGAGCGTAACGAGTTCACCCAGGTTGACTTCGATATCGATCCCCTTGACCGCCTGGATGCCGCCGTAGGCGACCTTCAGGCCGCTGACCTTCAATACGTTTTCGCTCATCAATGCCCCCCTCCCAGATACGCCTCGATCACAGCCGGATTCCGTTGCACCTCGGCGGGCATGCCCTCCGCGATCGGTTTGCCGTAATCGAGCACGGTCAACCTGTCGCACAGTCCCATGACCAGCTTCACGTCATGCTCGATCAACAGGATCGTCTTACCTTCGACCTTGATCTTCACGAGCAACTCGCGCAGCGCGAGCTTTTCGGTGGCGTTCATGCCGGCAGCCGGCTCGTCGAGCGCCAGCAGCTGCGGGTCGGTGGCCAATGCACGCGCGATTTCGAGGCGACGCTGGTCTCCGTAAGAAAGATATTTCGACGTACGATGGGCAAACTGAGCTATGCCGACGAAATCAAGCAATTCCATCGAGCGCTGATGTATGGCAGCCTCTTCTTCACGCGCCGCCTTGTGATGCAATACCGCCCCCAGCACGCCCTGGTGGGTGCGCACATGCCGTCCGACCATGACATTCTCCAGCGCTGACATTTCGCCAAACAACCGGATGTTCTGGAACGTGCGGGCGATGCCGGCCTTCGCCACTTCATGCGGCGCGGATGGCGAATACGGCTTTCCTGCGAGTTCGAATGTACCGGTGTCGGGCTGATACAAGCCGGTAATCACGTTGAAGAAAGTAGTCTTGCCCGCCCCGTTCGGGCCGATCAGGCCATAGATCTGGCCTTGTTCGATTTTGACGCTCACGTTCGAGAGCGCCTGCAAACCGCCAAAACGTTTGTTGACGCCGGAGATATTCAGAATGATTTGTTCGCTCATGGTGCTCCCCTTATGCCGCCAGCCGGGTCGCTACTTTCTTCTCGCCGGAAGGCCTGGCGCTTGCGGTCATCCTGTCTTCATGCCGCGGCGATGGCCACAAGCCGGCCGGCCGGTACAGCATGATCACCACCATCGCAAGGCCGTACAGCAACTGGCGCAGCACTTCGGCTTCAATAAGCACTTTGCCGAATAACGTCATTTGCACCGGTTCCACCACATGGCGCAATACTTCCGGCAAGGCGGCAAGGATGGCGCCGCCGAGCACCACGCCGGGGATATGCCCCATTCCGCCCAGCACCACCATGGCAAGCACCGCGATCGACTCCATCAGCGAGAACGATTCCGGCGATACGAATCCCTGGAACGAGGCAAACATCGCACCCGCGACGCCGCCGAACGAAGCGCCCATCGCGAATGCCAGCAGTTTCATATTCCGGGTGTTGATGCCCATCGCTTTCGCGGCGATCTCGTCTTCGCGGATAGCGACCCACGCCCGTCCAAGGCGTGAGTTCTGTAGCCGGATCGAAATGAACACGGTAACGATGCACAACCCGAGGAACAGGAAGTAATACGCATTTACCGACGGCATGCCATAGTTGCCGAAGAATACGGTAGCCCTCGATCCGGACTCACCTGCCAGCGACACGCCGAATACCCGGATCGGGTCGATCATGTTGATGCCCTGCGGACCGTTCGTGATGTTCACCGGCGCGTTCAGGTTGTTCATGAAGATCCGGATGATTTCACCGAAGCCCAGCGTGACGATCGCGAGATAATCGCCGCGCAGTTTCAGCGTCGGGGCGCCGAGCAACGCGCCAAAGAATGCGGCCACCGCGGCGCCGAGCGGGACGATGAGCCATACCGATAGATGTATGCCTTTCTGCCGCACCTCCTCTCCGAGCATCCAGACCAGCGTGTCGCCGACCATCGGATATTCATTGATGAACGACTCAATCACCGTTGCAAACTGGGGCGACGCGAGCAAACCGGTCATGTAGGCGCCGAGCGCGTAAAACGCGATGTAGCCCAGGTCGAGCAGGCCGGCAAAGCCGACCACGATGTTCAGCCCGAGGGCGAGCATGATGTAGAGCAGCGCGAGGTCCATGATCCGGACCCACGAGTTGCCGAAGTTCGAGGCAACGAACGGGAACGCGGTCAGCACGACAGCCAGGACTATGAAACTGGCATATGCCTTGCGCGGGTTGTGTTTAATATCGAACAGGCTGGACATGGCGCTCCCCCTTATGCACGATCGGCGACGCGCTCACCCATGATGCCGGACGGGCGTAGCGTGAGTACGATAATCAGCACAACGAATGCAAAGATGTCCTGATAGTGGCTGCCGAGGAAGCCGCCGGTCAGGTCGCCGATATACCCGGCACCCAGGCTTTCGATCAGGCCAAGCAGGATGCCGCCGGCCATTGCGCCGTAGATGTTGCCGATCCCGCCTAGCACCGCCGCGCAGAACGCTTTCAGGCCGGGGACCAGGCCCATCGCGAACTGCGCGGAGGAGTAGTTGGCTCCCCACATCACACCGGCCACCGCCGCCAGGGCTGCTCCGATCGCGAAGGTCAGGACTATGACACGGTTCGAGTCGACGCCCATCAGGCCAGCGACACGGGGGTTCTCCGCGGTTGCACGCATCGCTCGCCCCATCCTGGTTTTTTCCACCAGCAGGACCAGCCCGACCATCGCCAGCGTCGCGAGTACCAGCAACATCACCTGCGTCTGTGAAATCAGCGCGCCGAAGAGATGGTACGGCTCTGAGGACATTACCTGCGGTACGGGCACCGGGCTGCGACCCCAGATCATCATTGCAAAAGTTTGCAGCAGTATCGATACGCCGATCGCGGTGATCAGAGGGGCGAGGCGCGGCGCGTTACGCAAGCGCCGGTAAGCGACGCGTTCGATGATGATGTTGACGAGCACGCATACCGGAATCGCGACGAGGATGGCGATCAGCAGTTGAACGACGCCCGGCAAATCGGGCGCGGTGGCTTGCAAAATCTTCAGGACGGTCGCAGCCACCATCGCCCCGATCATCAGCACGTCGCCGTGCGCAAAATTGATCAGGTTGAGAACGCCGTACACCATCGTGTAGCCGAGGGCAATCAGCGCATACATGCTGCCCAGCACCAGGCCATTGATGATTTGTTGGATAAAGGTATCCATACTTGCCAATTCTCCATGGAAGATCGTTCAAATGGTTCTATGACTTCGCCGCCGCGGGTGCAGCGTAAAAATCGGCGGTCAAAACAAAAACGGCACCCGGAGAAAACTCTCGGGTGCCGCATACGTCTACCTGGAACGACCTGCTGAACAAATTCGATTGGCGCTGATGCCGATGTCGGCGCAGATGTCGGTGCTATATGCACGCATAGTGAAATCTCCTCGTCTCGTTTTGGTACAAACTTTTATTGTTTGGTTGCTTTGCAAGCAATCACCGGAACCGGCGCATTATACCTAACACAATCTTTTGCAAAATCGGAATCGTATTTCCCCTCTTGCTTTTGTTGACGAAGATCAGACCCTGCCGCGCGACACGTCAGGCGGCGCGCGGTGCATTCAATCCTTTCGGCATCGGGAAAGTCACGTTTTCCTCGACGCCCGTCAGCGCCCGCACGCTCTTCGCACCGTATTCCTTGAGGCGATCGATCACTGCCTGCACCAGGACCTCGGGTGCCGATGCGCCTGCGGTGACACCGATACGCGTCTTGCCTTCCAGCCAGGCCGGGTCGATCTGCGAAGCATTGTCCACCATATACGCCGCGACACCCTTTTTTTCGGCGACTTCGCGCAAGCGGTTGGAGTTTGAACTGTTGGCGCTGCCGACGACGATCACCACCTCGACCTGGGGCGCCATGAACTTGACCGCCTCCTGGCGATTCGTCGTCGCATAACAGATATCGCCCTTTTTAGGCTCGGAGATACTCGGGAATTTCTTTTTCAATGCAGCAATGATGTCGGCGGTATCGTCGACCGACAGCGTGGTTTGCGACACATAAGCAAGCATGTCGGGGTTGGTCACCTGAAGCTGTTCTGCATCGCTGACGGTTTCAACCAGGTACATGCCTGCGTCGGCCTGTCCCATGGTGCCTTCCACCTCGGGATGGCCCTTGTGGCCGATCATGATGATTTCACGTCCTTCGCGCCGCATCTTGGCCACTTCCACGTGCACTTTAGTCACGAGCGGGCAGGTCGCATCGAACACGCGCAGTCCGCGCTGCTCGGCTTCCGTCTGCACTGACTTTGGTACGCCGTGCGCGGAGAAAATCACCGTGTTCCCAGCGGGAACATCTTCCAATTCCTCGATGAAGATCGCACCCTTGTTGCGCAGGTCTTCCACCACATACGCATTGTGGACGATCTCATGGCGTACATAGATGGGCGCGCCGAACTGGGCAAGGGCACGTTCGACAATTTCAATTGCGCGATCGACGCCGGCGCAAAATCCGCGCGGCTGCGCGAGCAAGACTTCTTTATCCATACTCCATCCTTACGACGACTACCGTTGGGGTCGTACTTACAATATTCCGATAATCTTCACTTCAAATTTCACCGGCTGCCCGGCCAAAGGATGATTGAAGTCGAACAAGGCGCCGTCCGCGTCGATTTCCCGAAGCACTCCGGCAAAGCGGCCGCCGCCCGGTGCGTTGAATTCAACCAGGTCGCCGATTGCGTATTGCTCGCCAAGCTGGGAATTCTCCTTCAGCGTCGCGCGCGACACCCGTTGTATCAGGTCGGGATTGCGCGGGCCGAAGGCTTGTTCAGGCGGCAGATCAAAGGTTTGATGGACGCCCTCCGGCAAGCCAAGCAGGCAGGCTTCGAGGAACGGCGCAAGCTGCCCCGCTCCGAGCGTCAGCGTCGCCGGATTTTCCTGGAACGTGCTGACGATATCAGTGCCGTCCATGGTGGCAAGACGATAATGCAAAGTGAGATAGGCAGCTTCGGTAACGACTGGTGCAATTGCTTTGGACATGAAGAATTTGGACAACGTGAGAATGCACTATTGTAAGGCACGTTAAGTTAAATCAGCGGCTTTTACCCTGGCTTGCCACTCTCCCAGCAAAAAATGTGCCGCAAGTCATGGACAGGGAATCCCGGACGAGCCGCGTGCAATATTCTCGCGCACGATCGTATTTCCTTTTTAACAACATTGTTCCATATAATGGGCCGTCTGGCGGCATTCCGCCCTCACCCTGGGTATCGAACAATGGCAATTACCGACTGGCCGGAAGAGCAACGGCCCCGCGAGCGGCTCATCAAGCATGGGCCACAGGCGCTCTCCGACGCCGAGCTACTCGCTGTTTTTCTTCGCGTTGGCGTCAGCGGCAAGAGCGCGGTTGAACTCGGGAGGGACATGCTCGAGCATTTTCGCTCGTTGAATCGATTGTGCTCGGCATCGCTCACCGATTTTTCCTCCATCAACGGTCTGGGTCCTGCAAAATTTGCGCAGTTTCAGGCCGCGATGGAATTGGCCCGGCGGGCACTTGCGGAAGAGCTGGAAAGAGGTGTTGTTCTTGGCGCGCCGCAGGCGGTCCGGCAATACCTGCAACTGCGCTTGGCCAACAAGCCATATGAATCCTTTGCGGTGATGTTCCTCGATGTGAAGAATCGCCTGATCGAATGCAAGGAGATGTTTCGCGGCACGCTCACGCATACCAGTGTGTACCCGCGCGAAGTAGCCAAGGAAGCGCTTGCCTGTAATGCCGCAAGCGTCATCATCGCCCACAATCATCCGTCAGGCGCCCCGGAACCGAGTGCTGCGGACCATGCCCTCACCCAAGCGTTAAAGCAGGCACTGAGCCTTCTGGACGTGCGCATGCTGGATCATTTTGTCGTCGCTGGGCGGCATGTTTATTCATTTGCAGAGCATGGAAACCTGTGAATCGGCGATTGTTAAATATTGAAAATGATTAAAGACACACTTATTTT
>JBBWZW010000388.1:0-28831 GCA_039649305.1 Burkholderiales bacterium | reverse complement strand
GTGATGAGGTATCCTAAACGACAATACCGATACACCACCAGTACAGTTAACCAATTAAATCCGACCACTGTCACGGCCATATGACCAATACAGCCCAACCGCGTAAAGCCGCACCTGAAGCCGCACCTAAAGTCAATTCCCGCCAGCTGGCGCTGGCCTCGCCCCAAGTATTGTCACGGGAAAGCGGCGAGTCGCTGGTGGACCAGATCGTCCGCTCGGTGGAAGCGCGCATAGACGACAAGCTGCTGCGCACCGGAGCACGCATGCCGTCTATCCGACAGTACGCAGACATGCACCAGGTGTCGCGCTTCACTGTGGTGGAAGCCTATGACCGGCTGGTCGCCAGAGGCTATCTCGATTCGCGCCGCGGTTCCGGCTTCTATGTGCGGGAGCGTTCGCCGATGATGGCGACCAAAGCGCGGCCGAGCGAACAACCGCCGCAACAGCTCGACGTGGTCTGGCTGGTACGCAATATGTTCCGCCAGCAGCACCCATCGCACAAGATGCCGGGTTCCGGCCTGTTGCCCAACGAATGGCTGGATGCCGAACTGGTCGGCAACGGCTTGCGGGCCATCAGCCGCCAGAATCAAAACCTGCTGCTGCAGTACGGGAATCCGCAAGGTTTCCTGCCGTTGCGCCAGCAATTGCAATTGAAGCTGGCCGAACTCGAAATCGGCGCCACACCTGAACAGTTCGTCACCACCTGCGGCGTCACGCAGGCGCTGGACCTGATTGCGCGCCATTTTACGCAACCGGGCGATACGATTTTTGTCGATGATCCGGCCTGGTTCCTGATGTTCGGTTCATTCGCCACGCTGGGGGCCAAAGTCGTCGGCATTCCGCGCCTGTCCGATGGGCCCGACGTCGCGAAGCTGGCCGAGCTGGCGGCGCTGCATAAACCGAAGCTGTATGTGATCAACTCGGTGCTGCACAATCCGACCTCCACTTCGCTCTCAGCCGCGAAGGCATTCCAGATTCTGAAGATCGCCGAGCAGCATGACTTTACGATCGTGGAAGACGATATCTATTGCGACATGCATCCCGGCGGCGCGGTACAGCCCGCCACCCGCATCGCCGCGCTCGACCAGCTGAACCGCGTGATCTATCTTGGCGGTTTTTCAAAGACGCTGGCGGCCAACCTGCGCGTCGGCTTCATCGCGACCTCGGAGGATATGGCGAAACGGCTGTCCGACCGCAAAATGCTATCCACCCTCACCACGTCCGACATAGGTGAACGCGTCGTCTACAAGATTCTGTCGGAAGGTCACTACCGCAAGCATGTCGATCGTTTGCGTGGCAAACTGGCCGGTGTCCGGGACAAAACCGTCAAGCAGCTCGAGCGCGTCGGCCTGACCGTGGACATTGGCCCTGCTGCCGGCATGTTCCTGTGGGCCGACACCGGCTGCGACACCAACGTCCTGACCGAAAAGGGCCTGGCACATGGCTACCTGTTTGCGCCCGGCAGCCTGTTTTCGCCGAACCAGCTGCCTTCGACCCGCATGCGTTTCAACGTTGCCAATATGACCGACCCCGGGCTGCTGCGCTTGCTGGAACGCGAGGTCGGACGATCGGGCGGCCGGTCTTGAAATGTGTTGCCCGATCCCCATCTAGGCGGATATTGCGATTTTCTATTGGTTTTTCAGTAAATGAATGGCAACTGTGGTTGTTGTCCTCCATTTACTGCTGATCGCTCCCCTCTTCCGCAGCGCGGGAGAGGGTCGGGGTGAGGGACTGAGCATTCATTCTGTCACTCACTTACTGCATGCTCAGTAGTCGTAGCATATCTAACCGTCCTAACCGTCCCAACTGACTCTTGAGGTAATAATGGCCGCATCCGAAAAGCAAACCCTTGGTTTTCAGGCAGAAGTCAAACAGCTGCTGCAACTGATGATTCATTCCTTGTATTCCAACAAGGAAATCTTCCTGCGCGAGTTGGTCTCAAACGCATCCGACGCGGCGGACAAGCTGCGCTTCGAAGCGATCAACCACGGCGAACTGTTCGAAACCGACCCTGATCTGAAAATCCGCGTCACCTTCGATAAAGACGCACGCACCATTACGATTTCGGACAACGGCATCGGCATGAGCCGGGAAGAGGCGATCGAGCACCTCGGCACCATTGCCAAGTCGGGCACCAGGGAATTTTTCTCGAAACTGTCGGGCGACCAGCAGAAGGACGCGGCGCTGATCGGCCAGTTCGGCGTCGGCTTCTACTCGGCGTTCATCATCGCCGACAAGATCACCGTTGAAACCCGTCGCGCCGGTCTGCCCGCGAGCGAAGGCGTGCGCTGGGAGTCGGCCGGCGAAGGCGATTTCAGCGTCGAGTCCATCGACAAGCCAACGCGCGGCACCGACATCACCCTGCACCTGCGTGAAGGCGAGGATGAGTTCCTCTCCTCATGGAAGCTCAAGGCCATCATCCGCAAGTACTCCGACCACATCTCGCTGCCGATCCTGATGCAGAAAGAGGAATGGGACGAAACCAAAAAGGAAACGGTAGTCCAGGAAGAGCTGGAAACCGTCAACCAGGCCAGCGCCCTGTGGGCACGCAGCAAATCCGATATCACGCCGGAGCAATACAACGAGTTCTACAAGCATGTCGCGCATGACTTCGAAGCGCCGCTGGCATATACCCACAACCGCGTCGAAGGCCGCAGCGAATACACGCAACTGCTCTTCATCCCGTCGCACGCGCCATTCGACCTGTGGGACCGCAACAAGCGCGGCGGCCTCAAGCTCTATGTGAAGCGCGTCTACATCATGGATGATGCGGAACAGCTGTTGCCGATCTACCTGCGCTTCGTCAAAGGCGTGATCGATTCCTCCGACCTGCCGCTCAACGTCTCGCGCGAAATCCTTCAGGAATCGCGCGATGTGCGCGTCATACGCGAGGGTTCGACCAAGCGTGTGCTCGGAGTGCTGGAAGAAATGGCCACCAGCGAAGAACAGGAACAGAAAGACAAATACGCGACCTTCTGGAAGGAATTCGGCCAGGTGCTGAAGGAAGGCATCGGCGAAGACCAGGCCAACAAGGAGCGTATCGCCAAGCTGTTGCGCTTCGCGTCGACGCACAACGACAGTGACGTACAGAGCGTTGCGTTCGCCGACTATGTCAGCCGCATGAAGGAAGGCCAGGACAAGATTTATTACGTCGCCGCCGATTCCTATCCCGCCGCGAAAAACAGCCCGCACCTGGAAATCTTCCGCAAGAAAGGCCTCGAAGTACTGCTGATGACCGACCGCGTCGACGAGTGGATGCTGTCCTTCCTGCACGACTTCGAAGGCAAGGAAGTGGTGTCGGTCGCCAAGGGTGATCTCGACCTTGGCAAGCTGGAGGACGAATCCGAGAAAAAGCAGCACGAAGAAACCGAAGCGCAGTACAAGGACCTGATTGAAAAGATGAAGACCGCGCTGGCCGACAAAGCCAAGGATGTGCGCGTCACTTTCCGCCTGACGGATTCGCCCGCCTGCCTGGTCGCGGACGAAAACGAGTTGTCCGGCAACCTGCTGCGCATGTTGAAAGCAGCGGGACAGAATGCGCCGGAATCCAAGCCCATCCTGGAAATCAATCCGGAGCATGCTCTGGTGCAGCGGCTGAAGTATGAGGACGCGAAATTCGACGATTGGTCGCATCTGCTATTCGACCAGGCTTCGCTGGCGGAAGGCGGCACGCTGTCCGATCCGGCCGGGTTCGTGAAGCGGTTGAATGAGATGTTGTTGGCGATGGCGGGAAAATAGTCACCGGCTTAATGGTCAAAGGAGGGCTCGCCCTCCTTTTTTATTTGACGGCTCATGCATAAGTGCGCGGCGTCTCGCACACCTGAGATGCAGGTGGGGATACAAATCCCAACACCTGCGTCCTATCTACTTGATATGCAGTTCCGAAACTTCGTGTAACTCTACCTGCCCCCAGTAACTTCAATAAACGACCCCGTCGTATAAGATGCCTGGTCCGACAACAGCCACAAAATGGCCTGCGCGACCTCGACCGGGTCGCCGCCACGCTGCATCGGCACCATGACCTTGAGCCGGTCCACCCGCCCCGGCTCACCACCACTCGCATGGATATCTGTATAGATCACGCCGGGACGCACGGCGTTCACGCGTATCCCTTCGCCCGCGACTTCCTTCGACAGGCCGATGGTCATAGAATCGATCGCGCCCTTGGAGGCTGCATAGTCCACATACTCGTTGGGCGACCCCAGGCGGGACGCGGCGGACGAGACGTTGACGATCGCCCCTCCCGCCCCGCCGTGTTTGGTCGACATGCGCCGGATCGCTTCGCGCGCGCAGAGAAAACTGCCCGTCACGTTAGTAGCCAGCACACGGTTCAAGCGCGCGGCGTCCATGTCGTCGACGCGCATCTGACGCTCCAGCACACCGGCATTATTAACTAACGCCGTAACACGTCCCAGTGTCCGGTCGACCATCTCGAACAATCGCATTACATCAGCCTCGGAGGAGACATCGCCCTGCACCGCGATCGCTTCGCCGCCGAGGACTTTGATGGCATTGGCCACGCCATCCGCCGCCTCGCGGCTGTGCAGATAGTTCACACATACGGCGTACCCGTGCTCCGCGGCGAGGTTCGCCGTGGCGGCGCCGATGCCCCGGCTGCCGCCGGTGATGATCATCACTTTGTTATTCATCAGACAATTCCTCCAAGTTGGCGAAATACGCGTCCGTCGTTCGCTGCCTCTCCGGTAAAATGGCCTTCATGCCCGCCTCCGCACCGTCTCCACTGCGCGCCGGCTTCCCGCCGGTTCTCGATCACGACACCCATACCCTCATCCTCGGCAGTTTTCCTGGCGAAGCTTCGTTGGCGGTACAACAATACTACGCCCATCCGCGCAATCAGTTCTGGCGTCTGCTGTCGGCGATCCTGGGCGAGGCCCTGGTCGGGCTGCCATACGAAAAACGACTGCAAAGGCTGCGGGCGCACAACATCGGCTTATGGGATGTGATCGACGTGTGCCAACGAGAGGGCAGCCTCGACAGCGCCATCCGCAGCGCCCAGGCGAATGACTTCAACGTGCTAAAACAGCTATGCCCCGCGCTGAAACGCATTTGCTTCAACGGCAAGACTTCGGGCAAGTTCGAGCCGCAATTCGCCGCTGCCGGATTCGGGACGCTGGTGCTGCCCTCGTCTTCGCCGGCCAATGCCCAGCTTTCATTCGATCAAAAACTCACGGTGTGGCAGCGGATCCTTCTGTAAAATCGCGGAAGTTTTTATAGTCGCCGCCACACCGGCGGAACAGACATATGCTTATCAAACGCAAATCCATCGAAGCGCAAGCCAATCGAAAATCCGGCCCGGGCAAAGACCCGGCCAAGCCGCGCAAACCAAAATTTGCTGCGGTCACGCTGTCCGAGCAGGACGGAGTACGCTTCCTGCATTTCGGCACCGAGTGGGTGCAAGGCGCCATGCGCCTCCGCAAGCCCGACTGGATCGAGCTTGAATATGCGCAGCAGATGATGGCGTGGATGCTGTTCAACCGCGAACCGCGGAATATCGTGCAACTCGGGCTGGGCACCGGCGCATTGACCAAGTTCTGCTACCGGCAATTTCCGCAGGCACAGGTCACGGCGATCGAGCTGAACCCGTCGGTGATTGCGATATGTGAATCAATGTTCAAGCTGCCTTCCAATGACGGGCGTTTGACGGTGATAGAAATGGACGCGATGGGCTTCGTCATCGACGATGCGAACCACGGCACGGTCGATGCACTGCAAGTCGACCTGTACGACGCCACCGCGCGCGGCCCGGTGCTCGATACGCCGGAATTCTATGCCGCGTGCGCCGACTGCCTGTCCGCGGACGGCGTCATGACGGTCAACCTGTTCGGCGATCATCCGAGCTATGTGAAAAACCTGAAAGCGATGCGCCCATTTTTTGATGAAATCATCTGCCTCCCGGAAGTCCACGAAGGGAATGTTGTCGCGATTGCATTCAAGACCGCGCGCGAACTCAATGTGCCTGAGCTCTATGAGATTGCGTCACGCATCACTGAATCCACAAAACTCCCCGCCAAATCGTGGGTAAATGGCATCAAGGCCTGGCAGGCGCTGGAAATTTAGTGGTCCATCTCACCTCAATATATTGAGGGAGACGAACTACTAGGCTGTGGTAGCATCCCAACGGTCATCCGTTGCCCTTTTGCACTGATCGGTCCAGCCATCCACCTATGAACAAAGCCGCCCGCAAAGCCCTCGACCTGCAACAGATTTTTACCTGGCTGATGGCTGACGGCGTGATCCCCAAACCGGAGGTCAAGGCGGCCTACAATCAGGCGCAGGGAATTCTCAGGAATTCATCGATCGCGATGCACCCGCTCGTCGCCGTCGCGCAATGCAAGCTGCAAACAGCGACACCGCCGCACAAATTGCTCACGCTGGACGCGCTGACCGAATGGGTGGCCGCCAAAGTCAAACTGCCGTTTACCCGAATCGACCCGCTGAAGATCGATTTCACGCGCGTCGCGGATGTGATGTCGGCGACCTATGCGGCCCGCTTCAACATCCTGCCGCTGGAGATGACGCCGACCGAGGTGGTCATTGCCACAGCCGAGCCGTTCATCAGCGAATGGGAAGCGGAAATTTCCAAGGTCACGCGGCGCAACGTCAGGCTGGTGATCGCCAACCCGCTCGACATCGCCCAATATACGTCGCAGTTCTTTACGCTCGCCAAGTCGATCAAGGGCGCGCATAAATCGAACGGCCAGGACCTCGCACTGCGCAACAATTTCGAGCAACTGGTCGAACTCGGGAAAAACAACAAGCAGGTCGACGCCAACGACCAGCACATCGTCAACATCGTCGACTGGCTATGGCAATACGCGTTCGAGCAGCGCGCATCGGATATCCATCTTGAACCGAAGCGCGACATGGGCGCGATCCGGTTCCGCATCGATGGCATCCTGCACCAGGTATATCAGGTGCCGGCGATTGTCATGATCGCCATGACCGCGCGCATCAAGTTATTGGGCCGCATGGACGTGATCGAAAAGCGCCGCCCGCAGGACGGCCGCATCAAGACCCGCACCGCCGGTGGACAGGAGATCGAACTGCGCCTGTCGACCTTGCCTACCGCCTTCGGCGAAAAGCTGGTGATGCGGATTTTCGATCCGGAAGTAGTGGTCAAGACCCTGCCTGAACTCGGCTTTCCACCGGACGACGCGAAGCGTTGGGACCACCTGACCAGCCGGCCACATGGAATCATCCTGGTCACCGGTCCTACCGGCTCCGGCAAGACCACCACGCTCTATACCACTTTGAAAGCGCTTGCGACATCGGAGGTCAACGTCTGCACGGTGGAAGACCCGATTGAAATGGTCGAAGGATCGTTCAACCAGATGCAGGTCCAGCACGGCATCGACCTGTCGTTTGCCGACGGCGTGCGCGCGCTGATGCGGCAGGATCCAGACATCATCATGGTGGGTGAAATCCGCGACCTCGAAACCGCGGAGATGGCCATCCAGGCCGCGCTGACCGGCCACCTGGTGTTATCGACACTGCATACCAACGACGCGCCATCCGCGGTCATGCGCCTGCTGGAACTGGGCGTGCCCTACTACCTGCTCGAAACGACGCTGATCGGCATCATGGCGCAGCGGCTGGTACGTACCTTGTGCCCCGACTGCAAAGCGCCGGGCGAGGAAATGGTGGACGACGTCTGGCAAAGCCTCTGCGAAGGCCGCAGCATGCCGAAACCCGCCACCGTTTATCGGCCGGTCGGCTGTCCGGAATGCCGCCAGACCGGCTATCGCGGCCGTACCGGGCTTTACGAGTTGCTGACTGTTTCGCAACCGTTCTCCAAGCTGATCAAGGAAGAAACCGACATCCATGCGCTGCGGCAGCAAAGCATGGCGGACGGACTGAAGCCGCTGCGAGTGGCGGGCGCGATGAAGATCGCGGAAGGCATGACCACCGCCGAGGAAGTATTGAAGGTCACTTCCGCACTCACCTGAACTCCCGTTCCCCTCCGCCACGCCCGGTTGCAATCGTTGCAACAAAACGCATAGCCCGATCCGGCACACCCCCTCATAGTCTCTTTTTGCCGTCCATGGATGGAACCATGCCAGTGGCGCAACCCCTGACTATGTCGACAGCATTTGGAGCAACTACGAGACATCCCCCCGATACAAAAAGAATGCGCATACACCTCCTGCATACGATTCGAACGACATAAATTAATCCCACAGTCGTCGTTTAGCGCTGCGCGGGTGCCTCGCTACCTGCGCAGCGGAATCATCTTCACGCCCGTCACCTCTGCCTTGCTGCCTCGCCTCTTCCTGAACGCCTGACAAGTTGTCTCCGGTACACCCGCGCATACATGGGTCAAACCCTCGGCCGAAATGCCTTTCCCCCGGCGCGGGCGAGAATATAAAAAGGGTAACCGACTCTCAGGCGCAGAATTGCCTGCTGTCGATTACGACTTTGAAACAGGAGATATTCATGTCATCAATGCATTTCAGCAGAAGGGGCTTTATCAAAGGCTCTGCTTCTACGCTGGCCCTTGCCGCGCTTCCGGGCGGGATCGCGTACGGCCAGACTGTCGCACGAAGGCTCGAGTGGCAGGAGTTCAAAACGACCCCCAGCTACCTGCCTTTCGTCAACGCGATACGAACCATGCGCGCGAATACCAACGCGAACGATCAGCGAAGCTGGAACTTCTGGGTCAATGCGCACGTGAACAACTGTCCGCACGGCACCCCGTACTTCCTCGCCTGGCATCGCGGGTTCGCCTATTATTTTGAACGACAGTTGCGCACCATTTCCGGCCTCAGCACATTGACGCTTCCGTATTGGGACTACTACAAATACGCGACGATCCCTACGGAATTCACGACGCCTTCCACCAACAATCCGCTTTACGTGGGTCGCGTCAACACCAACATCCGCAACGCGCTTTCGCTGGACCCGTTCCGGCAGACGAACTTTCAAAGGGGAACGCCCAGCTCGTTCGAGGCGTCGCTGGAGCCGAGACCGCACGGGGAAATACACAACCTGATAGGCGGCGCCATGGCAAGCCTGCAATCACCGACCGATCCGATCTTCTGGCTGCACCACTCCCAGATCGATAGGCTATTGCATGCATGGGTACTGTCCGGCGGCAAGCGTTACCCTGCGTCCACCGATCCATATTGGAACGGCACACTGACGTACAGCGCAACCCTGACCATCGCTCGCAGGACCGTCTACAATCCCGCCACGCTCGGCTACACCTATTCGGACACGACACTGCCGAAAAGTATTCCGCCACTGGCGGCGGCTAGCGGACGTTTTATGGATGCTCCAATACAAGGCGCCCAAAGTCCGCTCGCAACGCGGGTTGCGCTGCAGGGCGTGCCCGCCCGTCCGTCTGCCGCCAGGTTTCCCAACTCTGAACCCAGGCCGACGGGCAAGTCACGGTATTCGATCGGAGGCGCGTGGAACATTACATTGGACGAGGCGTCTGTCAGCGCACGAATCCCGGTGGAACCGTCCGACGTTCTCTCCTTGCGACGCATTGCGGGAAGCACTCAAGCCTCACCGTTCGGAGGTGTAGGCACGGCTGCGCAGGCCTACCGGTCCGCGCAAGTCATTCTGGACAACGTGCGGACGACGCCGGCCGGCGAGATAGGCGGATATTTTTATGACGTGTACCTGAATCTCCCGCCGAGCGCCGAGCCCCCGACCAACGAGCAGAGATATCATCTCGGCAGCTTCGGTGCGTTCGAGGTGTCAACCGCTCACCACCATGGAAATTTCGCGCGACTTGTCTTTTCCGCCACGCAGTTGCTGCGCAACTTCAGCGAACAACAGCTCAGGGAAATACTGGTTTCATTCGTTCGTGTGAATGGTGACAGGGCGCCCAGGGGACCGGCAATCAAGGTGGGCGAAATGCGGATCGAACTTTCAAACGATGATGTCGAATGAACAGAAGCGGGGTCAATCCGGCGATGGGCTGGACTCCTCCCTGCCTTCGCCGGTAGCTATCCGCAACAATGCATCGTGCACTTGCGGATAACGCAGGCGAACGCCCAGTTCCGACTTGATCCGCCTGTTGCTGAGCCGCCTTGATTCAGACATGAAAGACAGCAGCATCGGCGACACCGCGTTCTTCAATTCTTCACGCGGCAGGCGCGGCGGTTTGGGAAGTCGGAACGCCTCGGCGACGGCGTCGAAATACTCTCCCATCTTCATGTCAGTATCGTCGGCCGCGTGATAGATGCGTCCGGGCATTGCCCTATACAATGCTAATGCGATGATACGGGCCAGGTCATCCGCATGCACATGATTGGTAAACACGTCTTGTTCATGAAGCAACGCGGGCGTGCCTTTTTTCAGGCGCTCGATCGGCAAGCGGTCGGCCGCATAAATGCCCGGCACGCGCAACACCGCCAGTCGCGAGTTCGAACGCCGGGCCCAGGCACGCAGCACTTGCTCCGCATCCACCCTCCGCTTTGCGCGGGCGTTCTGCGGATTGACACGGCGCGTCTCTTCGACCAGCGCACCGTCACAATTCCCATACACACCAGTCGTGCTGACATAAACTAACCTCGCATGGTCGGGTAAAATGGCGGTCAAATTTCGGGTGCGCCTGTCTGTGTAGCCTTCCGACTGGGGTGGCGCGAGATGAACAATCGTGCGGGCCATGCCCGCGAGTCGCGCCAGTTCGGCTGGTCGGTCGAGGTCCGCCACAACTGGCACGGCGCCTGCCTCACGCAACTCGGCGCGGCGCGAGGCCTGGCTGGTGACAGCGAATACGCGATAGCGATCACGCAACAGCGGCAGCAGACGCATCCCGACATCGCCGCAGCCTATGATGAGCAGGCCGGGCTTGCCAATTTTGGCCATGTGAGGCAAACCCCGCGGCATACCCATATTCTTTAGCTCTTTATTTTTCATCAACAGGATTGTATGACTTTCCAAGTAACTGTTCAGCCGAGCGGTCGGCAATTTACCTGTGACGAAGGCGAATCCATACTGACGGCGGCAATCAGGGCCGGCGTCGGATTGCCCTATGGTTGCAAGAATGGCGCATGCGGTTCATGCAAAGGCAAACTCGTCGAAGGGTCTGTCACGCATGGCGTGCATCAGGAACGGGCATTGTCGGCGGCGGAGGAAGAAAAGGGCTGGTCCCTGTTCTGCTGCGCGAAACCGCATACGGACGTGGTGATCGAAGCGCGTGAAGTGCTGGGCGCCGGCGAGTTCCCGATCAAGAAACTGCCGACGCGCGTAGCAAAACTGAACAAGGTGAGCGACGACGTGATGGTGGTCGCGCTTCAACTGCCGGCCAACGAACGCCTGCAATATCGCGCCGGCCAATACATCGAATTCCTGCTCAAGGACGGCAAGCGCCGCAGCTACAGCATGGCCAACGCGCCGCACCTGGATGAACACGTCACGCTGCACATTCGGCACATGCCGGGCGGCGTATTCACCGACCACGTGTTCAACACCATGAAGGAACGCGACATCCTGCGCTTCGAAGGTCCGTTGGGCACCTTCTTCCTGCGCGAGGACTCGGACAAGCCGATGGTATTGCTGGCTTCGGGCACCGGCTTTGCCCCGATCAAGGCGATCGTCGAGCACGCCATCGACACGAAAACCAAGCGGCCCATGGTGCTGTACTGGGGTGGCCGCAAGCCGAAGGATATTTACATGCATGCGTTGTGCGAGGAATGGACGCGCACCCTGCCCAACTTCAGATACGTGCCGGTCATCTCCGACGCGTCGCCCGAAGATGGCTGGAGCGGCCGTACCGGATTCGTGCACCGCGCGGTGATGGAAGACCTGCCCGACCTGTCCGGTTACCAGGTCTACGCCTGCGGCGCACCGCTGATGGTGGAGTCGGCGCAGCGCGACTTCGCCGCTCAATGTAAACTTCCGGCTGAGGAGTTTTACGCCGATTCGTTCACGTCGGAAGCGGACCTGCCCCACGGCTGAAGGCGCCGGAACATCGGGGCCTCGTTTGACGCCCTGAGCGAAACGTCATACTATTGGCTACATGAACACGACAGCCAGACTCTTGCGACGCCGCACCCCGCTGCCTCAACCCGGGAAGCCGTGCGTGTAAGCGTTTGCTGAACACGAAGCCACAGGTCTCCCCTGTGGCTTTTTTTTTGATTGCGCATTGAGGACCCGCGCAGGAGTAAGTTGTCATTTTCGCTGGCCGTAGCGGCCGCACTGCAGAGAGCCTGACTCGTTTCGTTGCTCGCGAACGTGTTGCCCGCCGCTAGCATTGCATCCCGCTACGACCGCCAAAATGAACAACTTGCTTCTGCGCAGGCCCTTTTTTACCCTTTTTATATTGCCCTTGATCAGGAGTCCCGAAATGGAATTCAGCCAGTACAACGTCGATGCACTCATGCATATCACCAACCGCCCGCCGCTTGTTTTTACTGAAGGCAGCGGCATGTGGATGACGGACAATACCGGCAAGCGCTATCTCGACTACCTGCAAGGCTGGGCAGTGAACTGTCTCGGGCATACACCGCCACAAATCCAGGATGCGCTCAACGCACAGGCAAAGAAAATCATCAACCCGTCGCCTGCGTTCTATAACGAGCCGTCGATCCATCTGGCATCCTTGCTGACACAGAATTCGGTGTTCGACCGCGTGTTCTTCGCCAATAGCGGTGCCGAGGCCAATGAAGGCGCGATCAAGCTGGCGCGTAAATGGGGCAAGAAGAACAAGAACGCCGCCGGCGGCGACAGGTACGAAATCATTACCTTCAACCACGCCTTCCACGGCCGCACGATTGCCACCATGTCGGCCAGCGGCAAGCCGGGATGGGACACCCTGTACGCGCCACAGGTGCCGGGCTTCCTGAAGGCGGAACTGAACGACCTCGACAGCGTCAAGAAACTGATCAGCGACAAGACGGTTGCCGTCATGCTCGAGCCGGTGCAAGGCGAAAGCGGCGTTATTCCGGCAACGTGCGAATTCATGCAAGCCCTGCGTGCCCTCACGCAACAGCAAGGCATATTGCTGATCGTCGATGAAGTCCAGACCGGCATGGGCCGCACCGGCGAACTGTTTGCCTATCAGTTGTCCGATATCATCCCGGACATCATGACGCTTGGCAAAGGCATCGGCGGCGGTGTACCGCTCGCGGCATTGCTCGCACGCGAAGAGATCTCGGTGTTCGAAGCCGGCGATCAGGGCGGCACCTACAACGGCAATCCGTTGATGACGGCAGTCGGCGTTGCGGTCATGGACGAATTGATGAAACCGGGCTTCCTGCAATCGGTAAAAGACAAAGGCGCCTACATGAGCGCGGAGCTGCTCAAGCTGTCGGCGAAGCACGGTCTGGAAGGCGAACGCGGTGAAGGCTTGCTGCGCGCTCTCAAGCTCGGCAAGGACATCGGACCGAAAATCGTCGATACCGCACGCGACATGAATCCGGTCGGCCTGCTGCTCAACTCGCCGCGTCCTGATTTGCTGCGCTTCATGCCGGCGCTGAATGTGACGACGGAAGAGATAGACCAGATGGTTTCGATGTTGTCCGAGGTGCTGACGAAGCTGGGGCATTGTTTTTTCTCCCCTCTCCCGCTCGCGGGCGCGGGGTTCCCCCCAAAAAAAAGCGACGCCGCGGCGTCGCTTTTTTTACGCAGCGGAGAACTATCTCTTCCGAACCGGCGGCAAATCGGTACACACACCTTCAAACACTTCCGCCGCCATGCCGACAGATTCGCCCAGCGTCGGATGCGGATGGATCGTCTTGCCGATATCCACCGCATCGGCGCCCATCTCGATCGCCAAAGCGATTTCACTGATCAGGTCGCCCGCATGGGTGCCGACGATGCCGCCGCCGACTATGCGGTGTGTCTCCGCATCGAACAGCAGCTTGGTAAAGCCCTCGTCGCGGCCATTGGCGACCGCGCGACCGCTTGCTGCCCACGGGAACAGACCCTTCTCCAGCTTGATGCCTTTCGCCTTGGCTTCGTCCTCGGTGATGCCGACCCATGCAACTTCCGGATCGGTGTAAGCCACCGAAGGAATCACAGTAGCGTCGAAGTACGACTTCTGTCCCGCTGAAGCTTCAGCAGCGACGTGTGCTTCATGCACCGCCTTGTGGGCCAGCATCGGCTGGCCGACGATGTCGCCGATTGCATAAATATGCGGCACGTTGGTACGCATCTGCGCATCGACGTTGACGAAACCGCGATCGGTCACTACAACGCCAGCCTTGTCGGCCCCGATCTTCTTGCCGTTCGGGCTGCGACCGACGGCGACCAGGACCATGTCGTAAATCTGTGGCTCCGGTGCGGTACCGCCCGCCTCCGCGCTTTCGAAGCTGACCTTGATGCCTTCCTTCAGTGCTTCGACGGCGACGGTCTTGGTCTTCAGCATGACCTTGTCGAAGCGCTTTTCATTGAACTTCTGCCACACCTTCACCAGGTCACGGTCGGCGCCTTGCATCAGGCCATCCAGCATTTCGACCACGTCAATACGCGACCCGAGTGTCGAATACACGGTCGCCATCTCCAGGCCGATGATGCCGCCGCCGATCACCAGCATGCGTTTCGGCACCGAACGCAATTCGAGCGCGCCGGTGGAGTCGACGATGCGTGGATCCTGCGGCACGAACGGCAGGTTGACGACAGACGAGCCGGCCGCAACGATGGCCTGCTTGAACTGCACGGTTTTTTTGCTGCCGTCGGCAGCGGTGACTTCCACGTGATACGGGCTCAGGAACTGGCCGATGCCCTGCACCACGTTGACCTTGCGCGCCTTGGCCATTCCAGCCAGGCCGCCGGTCATCTTGCTGACGACTTTGTCTTTATAGCCGCGCAACTTGTCGATATCAATTTCAGGCTTTCCAAAACTGACGCCATGCGCCGCCATCCCGGCCGCTTCATCGATCACGGCGGCAACATGCAACAGGGCCTTGGAAGGAATGCAGCCGACGTTCAGGCAGACGCCGCCCAGGGTCGGGTAGCGTTCGACCAGCACGGTCGACATGCCAAGGTCGGCGGAACGGAACGCAGCGGAATAGCCGCCAGGGCCTGCACCGAGCACCAGCGTGTCGCAGTCGATATCGGCTTTACCGACGAAGCTTCCTGCGGTCGGCGCCTGGACAGTCACAGGCGCAGCTGCGGCAGGAGCAGCCGGCGCGGGAGCTTTCGCCTTCGCCTCGGCGGGTGCCGCGGCGCCCTGTGCTTCGAGTACCAGGACCAGGGACCCCTTGGATACCTTGTCGCCCATCTTGACCTTCAATTCCTTGACGACGCCCGCATGACTGGACGGAATCTCCATGCTGGCCTTGTCGGATTCGACAGTCATCAATGATTGGTCCGTCTTGATCGTGTCGCCCGGCTTCACCAGCAATTCGATGATTTCGACTTCCTTGAAGTCGCCGATGTCGGGGACTATGACGTCGATGCGACCCGATGGGGCGGCTGCGGCAGGAGCAGCTGATGCAGGCTCGCTGGCTTTCGGCTGCTCCGGAGCGGCGGGCTGAGGCGCAGCCGCGCCGGCGCCGGACGGTTCAAGCAGCAGCAGCAAGGAGCCTTCCGCTATTTTATCGCCGAGTCTGACCTTCATTTCCTTCACCACGCCCGCGTGGCTGGACGGAATCTCCATGCTGGCCTTGTCGGATTCGACCGTAATCAATGACTGATCGACCTTGATTGTATCGCCAGGCTTGGCGAGCAGTTCGATGACTTCCACTTCCTTAAAGTCGCCGATGTCCGGGACTTTGACTTCCACCAAACACATAGCGTTAGCTCCGTCTGATCCCCCTCACCCTCAGGGTGAGGGGACAGGGGGTTTTGTTGGGGTTTCGGACGGCATGCCGTCCGCCACCAAAACGGTACCCGCATATTTGCGGGTACGCGCCCTGCAAGCGGGGGTGGGTTTCCGTCGTGCTGGAACAACAGCATTCACGCTGCACTCAAGCACGAAAACCTTACCCCGGCCTTTTATCTTCCCCTCATAAACCGAGGGACCTTATTCTTCAATTCATCGAAAGACTATATACGCGGAAAGGCCCCGAGGAACTCTTGTCAAACTCCGCCCCGGCTTGCACGCCGATTTCCGCTATTTCCCTTGCGCTCTTCACATGGTCGTAGGCCGCATACATCGCGCCCAACGCAAAATTGCGTCCGCTGCCTATGCCCCAGAACCGATCGAAGCTGAATACTTCCCGATAGGAATACACGCCGAAGATTCCGTTCGGGTTCGCGATCAGGGAGGTGATCTGCGACGATTCATACGGGTCGTCTTCATCTTCCTTCGTATTCAGGAAATACTTCTCCTTCAGTATCTCGTGCACCTTCGAAAAGGTTTCGAACACCTCATCACGCGTTCCCAGCCTGCAGTCCTCGCTCATCCCGGCGAGCAGCTTACGCATCACCGGAAAATGGGCGGCGGTACCGGCCAGCGCAACATAGGACTCACCGACCTGGAAAATCTTTTCGTTCGCTTCATACGCATGCGACAGGCGCGTGTCGCCGAATGTCACCAGTGAGTCGGAAGCGATAGCAATTTCTTGATTCTTTTTAACGACGACACAAGTGGTCATTGTTCATCTCCGCGAGTAAAAGTAAGTAAGCGTCAACGATTCGCCCACCGTATAAAAATGAGATGAATTTTCTCATTTTCCGGCGAGCCTGATGACGCTCTTCTTACCCGCTCCTCACGTTATAGCAAGGTCTTGCGCATGTCGCCCAACACTTCAGCGAGATAGCCCGAAAAACGTGCGCCCATCGCGCCGTCGATCACGCGGTGATCATACGATAACGACGTCGGCAGCATCAGGCGCGGCACGAATTGCTTGCCGTCCCATACGGGTTTGATCGCGGACTTCGACAAACCGAGGATCGCGACTTCCGGCGCATTGATGATCGGCGTGAATGCAGTGCCGCCGATGCCGCCCAGGGACGAAATGGTAAAGCTTGCGCCCTGCATGTCGGCCGGTTTGAGCTTGCCGTCACGCGCCTGCGCCGACAGTTCGCCCATCTCCTTGGCGATCTGAGCAATGCCCTTCTTGTCGGCATCCTTGATGACCGGCACGACCAGGCCGTTCGGCGTGTCGGCGGCGAAGCCGATGTGATAGTACTGCTTGAGGATCAGGTTCTCGCCCTTCTCATCGAGCGATGCATTGAACGCCGGGAATTTCTTCAGTGCCGCAACGGCTGCCTTGATCACGAAGGCGAGCATGGTCAACTTGACGCCGGATTTCGCCATTGCCGCGTTGGACTCCTTGCGGAATTCTTCCAGCTCGGTGACGTCCGCTTCGTCGAACTGCGTCACATGCGGAATCATCACCCAGTTGCGGTGCAGGTTAGGGCCGCTGATTTTCTTGATGCGCGACAGCGGCAGCAATTCAGTGGCACCGAATTTGGAGAAATCCAGCGAAGGCCATGGCAGCAGATCCAGTCCTCCTCCGCCACCACCCTTTGCGGACGGCGCCGCGGCGGGCCGGGCAGAACCTGCCACCACGGATTTCACGTAGCTCTGCACATCCTCCTGCGTGATGCGGCCTTTCGGACCGGTGCCTTTTACGCGCACCAGGTCGACACCGAGCTCACGGGAGAATTTGCGGATCGACGGGGACGCATGCGGCTTTGCGCCATTGTTCTCGACCGGCTCCAGCGCCGCGGTGGGTGCCGGCCGGGACTCGACCAGCGTCAGCGACGGGGCCGGCGGTGCGGCGGGCGCGGACGCTGCCGGCGCTGCTGCTGCAGCAGCGGCAGGCGCTGCGGTGGCCGTGGCAGTTTCAGCCGCAGGTGCTCCAGCAGCCTCGAGTTCCAGCAGTACCGAACCTTCGGCTACCTTGTCGCCCACCTTGATTTTCAAACTCTTCACGACGCCCGCATGGGTGGAGGGGATCTCCATGCTGGCCTTGTCGGATTCCACCGTGATCAGCGATTGATCGACCTTGATCGTATCGCCCGGCTTCACCATCAATTCAATGACTTCAACTTCCTTGAAATCGCCGATATCCGGGACTTTGACTTCAGTCAAGCTCATAGCTTTAGCTCCATTCTCACCCTCTCCCTCAGGGAGAGGGCCGGGGTTGGGGTGGGTTTCGCTCGCATACCAAGCAACCCATTAACTGCCCTACCCGACCCCCCTCTTGAGGAGGGAGTTGTCTTATTTATCGTTGAATTGAATTACAGCGTAACAGGATTCGGCTTGTTCGGATTGAGGCCGTACTTGGCAATCGCCTGCGCAACCACCGAAGCCTCCATCACACCGTCCTCCGCCAGCGCCTTGAGCGCAGCTACAGTGACATAGTAGCGATTAACTTCGAAGAACTCGCGCAGCTTCTGCCGCGTATCGGAACGGCCAAAGCCATCGGTGCCCAGCACTTTGTAAGTGCGTCCCTTCGGCATGAATGCGCGCACCTGCTCGGCAAACGTACGCATGTAGTCGCTCGATGCGACGATAGGACCGGAGGTTCCCTGCAGCGATTGCGTAATGTGGGCCAGGCGCGGTTTCTCGGTCGGATGCATCATGTTCCAGCGCTCCACGTCCTGACCGTCGCGTGCCAGCAGTGTGAAGGATGGCGCAGACCAGACATCGGCGCCGACACCCCAGTCGTTCTTCAGCAGGTCGACTGCGGCAATCACTTCACGCAGGATGGTGCCGGAGCCCATCAATTGCACGCGGTGCTTGGTGTTCTTTTCGCCTTCCTGCAGCAGGTACAGGCCTTTGAGAATGTCCTGTTCCGTGCCCGGCTTCAATCCCGGATGGCTGTAATTCTCGTTCATCAGGGTGATGTAAAAGAACACATCTTCCTGCTGCTCGATCATGCGCTTCAGGCCATCGTGCATGATGACCGCGACTTCATGGGCGAAGGTCGGATCGTACGGAATGCAGTTCGGGATGGTCGATGCCAGTACATGGCTATGACCGTCTTCGTGCTGCAAACCTTCGCCGTTCAGGGTGGTGCGGCCTGCGGTGCCGCCCAGCAGGAAGCCACGCGCCCGCATGTCGCCGGCAGCCCAGGCCAGGTCGCCGACGCGCTGCAAACCGAACATCGAATAGAAAGTGTAGAACGGAATCATGACGCGGTTATTCGTCGAATACGACGTCGCCGCGGCGATCCAGGAGCTCATCGCGCCCGCTTCGTTAATGCCTTCCTGTAGGATCTGGCCGGCCTTGTCTTCCCGGTAGTACATCACCTGGTCCTTGTCGACCGGCTCGTACAACTGGCCTTGCTGGTTGAAAATGCCGATCTGGCGGAACAGGCCTTCCATACCGAAGGTGCGCGCTTCGTCGACCAGGATGGGTACCACCCGCGGGCCAAGGGTCTGGTCACGCAGCAAGGTGGTCAGGAAGCGAACATAGGCTTGCGTGGTCGAGATCTCGCGGCCTTCGGCCGTCGCGTCGAGCACCGCCTTGAATGTCGCAAGATCCGGCGCCGGCATCGTTTCGTCCGCCTTCACGCGGCGCTGCGGCAGGTAACCGCCCAATGCCTTGCGGCGCTCGTGCAGGTACTTGATCTCGGGCGCGTCCTCGGATGGCATGAAGAACGGGATGTCGGCCAGTTGGTCGTCCGGAATCGGGATGGCGAAGCGGTCGCGCATTTCGCGAACGGCCGTGTCGTCCAGCTTCTTGGTCTGGTGCGCTGTGTTGCGCGCCTCGCCGGATTTGCCCATGCCGAAACCCTTGATGGTTTTCACCAGCAAAACGGTTGGTTGGCCTTTGTGTTCCTGGGCCTGCTTGAATGCCGCATAGATCTTGTGCGGATCGTGGCCGCCGCGATTGAGGCGCCAGATATCGTCATCCGACATCTTGCTGACCATCTCGAGCAGCTTCGGATGCTTGCCGAAGAAATGCTTGCGCACGTAGGCGCCATCCTTGGCCTTGTAGTTCTGGTACTCGCCATCGACGGTTTCCATCATCACGCGCTGCAGGATGCCTTCCTTGTCGCGCGCCAGCAGCTCATCCCAGTAGCCGCCCCAGATGACCTTGACCACGTTCCAGCCTGCGCCGCGGAAATCGGCTTCCAGTTCCTGGATGATCTTGCCATTGCCGCGGACCGGGCCATCGAGGCGCTGCAGGTTGCAGTTCACCACCATTACCAGGTTGTCGAGCCTCTCGCGGCCGGCCATGCCGATCGCGCCCATCGATTCCGGCTCGTCCATTTCGCCGTCGCCGCAGAATGCCCATACTTTGCGGTTTGCAGTATCGGCCAGGCTGCGGTTGTGCAGGTACTTCAGGAAACGGGCCTGGTAAATCGCCATCAGCGGTCCGAGTCCCATCGATACCGTCGGGAACTGCCAGAAGTCCGGCATCAGTTTCGGATGCGGATAGGAGGACAGGCCCTTGCCGTCGACTTCACGGCGGAAGTTGAGCAACTGCTCTTCCGTCAGGCGGCCCTCGAGGAATGCGCGCGCATAGATGCCGGGGGAAGAATGACCTTGAATATAGAGCAGGTCGCCGCCGTGGTCTTCAGTAGGCGCATGCCAGAAATGGTTGAAGCCGATGCCCAGCATGTTGGCGAGCGACGCGAAGCTCGAGATATGGCCGCCGAGATCGCCCTCGGCGCGATTGGTCTTGACCACCATCGCCATCGCGTTCCAACGCATCCACGAGCGCAGGCGCTCTTCGTATTCGAGGTTGCCGGGACAGTGTTCGCCCAGGTGCGCAGGGATGGTATTGACGTATGCGGTATTGCTGGAGAACGGAATATGGGCGCCACGACGGCGCGCCAGGTCGACCATGCGTTCCATCAGGTAATGGGCGCGCTCCGGCCCTTCGTTTTCAATTACGGCTTCGAGCGCATCGAGCCATTCCTGGGTTTCCATTACATCGGGATCGTTGGCGGCTTGCGCCAGGACTTGGTCGAGCTGGGCTGACATATTCGTCTCCTCTAATTGATGGCACGCGATCTGGTTCGCGGTTTAGACATCTTGGTACGACTTTGGTTGAGCGGGGGCTTATGGTGCAAAGATTTTAACAGTACTTTTTTGCATTTTCAAATCGCGGGATCAGTTTTCATAATGTGGAATGGTTTGGTGCAGTGCAGCGGACATAAGGCACGGCCACGCATGCATAACGTGACGCACCGTCACCCACGAGCCGCGTCTTATAATCTCGTTTTAAACCGTTTTCCTCTCTTCGCAACCATGTCTGCACAACTCATCAACGGCACCCTGCTCTCCCAACAACTGCGTGGCGACGTCGCAAAACGCGCGGCCGCGCTCACCGCCAAAGGCAAGCAACCCGGTCTTGCAGTCATTTTGGTGGGAGACAGTCCCGCATCGCAGGTCTATGTGAGAAACAAGATCAAGGCATGCGAAGACAACGGCATTCATTCGGTGTTCGATAAATACGATGCCGACCTCAGCGAGCAAGCGCTGCTGGCGCGCATTGACGCCCTGAACAAGGACCCGAAAATTAACGGTATCCTCGTGCAACTTCCGTTACCGCCGCATATCAATGCCCATAAGGTGATTGAAGCGATCGCTCCGGAAAAGGATGTGGATGGTTTCCATATTAGCAATGCTGGCCTGCTGATGACCGGCCAGCCGCTGTTTCGTCCCTGCACCCCATATGGTGTGATGAAGATGCTGGAGTCGATCGATTACCCTGTGCGTGGCGCCAATGCGGTGGTCGTCGGCGCATCCAACATCGTTGGCAAGCCGCAAGCGATGATGCTCTTGCAAGCGGGCGCGACCGTCACCATCTGCAACTCGAAGACCCGCGACCTCGGCTACCATACGCGGAATGCGGACATCCTGGTGGTCGCCACCGGCAAACGCAATATCGTCACAGCCGACATGATCAAGCCTGGCGCGGTGGTCATCGATGTCGGCATGAACCGCGACGATGAAGGAAAGTTGTGCGGCGATGTCGATTTCGCCAATGCCAGGGAAGTAGCCGGTTACATTACGCCCGTGCCGGGCGGCGTGGGTCCGATGACGATCACCATGTTATTGGTGAACACGATAGAAGCCGCAGAAAGAACCTGACCCGATGAGTGCCACCATGAACCCTTTACTCGACTTTTCCGACCTCCCCCGCTTCGATGCGGTCAAGCCCGAACACGTATCCCCGGCAATCGCCGTGCTGCTGGATGAAAATCGCGCAGTCGTCGCGCAGCTCGAGCGACCGATGGCGAACGTAAACTGGGAGAACTTCGTGACGCCGCTGGAAGACGCCACGGAAAAGCTGGGACGGGCATGGGGCATCGTCAGCCACCTGAACTCTGTCGCGGACACGCCGGAACTGCGTGCCGCATACAATGAAAACCTGCCGAAGGTGACCGAGTTCTGGACTTCCCTCGGCCAGAACCTGGCGCTGTTTGAAAAATACAAGGCGTTGCGTGATAACGGGGATTACGAGTCACTGTCACCCGAGCGCAAAAAGATCATAGAGAATGCGCTGCGCGATTTCCGCCTGGGCGGCGCCGAACTGCCGGAGGAAAAGAAGCCACGCTATGCCGAACTCCAGGAAAAGCTGGCGGCGCTGTCCACCAAATTTTCAGAAAACGTGCTGGACGCGACCAACGACTACTCCCTGTTCATCGACGACGAATCGGAATTGGTCGGACTGCCTGAAGATGCCAAGCAGGCAGCGCGCAGTACCGCTGAAAAAGATGGCAAGACGGGATATAAGTTTACCCTGCACTTCCCTTCGTTTTTCCCTGTGCTTCAATATGCAGACAGCCGGAAACTGCGTGAAACGATTTACCGCGCAAATGTGACCAAGGCATCCGAACTGGGCTCGAAGCCGGAATGGGACAACACGCCGAACATTGCGCACATCCTGAAGCTGCGTGACCAGAAAGCCAAACTGCTAGGCTTCAAAAACTTCGCCGAAGTGTCGCTAGTGCCGAAAATGGCGGAGACAGCGCATCAGGTGATCGGTTTCCTGGAGGACCTTGCGCAACGCGCGCGTCCATTCGCCGAAAAAGACCTGGCCGAACTGCGCTCTTTCGCGAAGAAGGAGCTCGGCCTCGATACACTGGAGGCGTGGGACATCGCCTATGCATCGGAAAAACTGCGCGAGCAACGCTATGCGTTTTCCGAGAACGAAGTGAAACAGTACTTCCCCGAACACAAGGTGGTCGAAGGACTGTTCCGCGTGATCCAGACGCTGTTCGCGGTGGAAGTCAAACCGGATACCGCAACTACGTGGCACAAGGACGTGAAGTTCTACCGGATTGAACAGAACGGCCGCTTGCTCGGCCAGTTCTATCTCGACCTCTATGCGCGCAATGGAAAACGCGGCGGCGCCTGGATGGATGACGCCCGCGGCCGCCGCTTAAAGCGCGACGAGATCCAGACCCCGGTCGCCTACCTGACCTGCAACTTCTCGGAACCGGTCTCAAGCAACGGTAAAACCAAACCCGCTTTGTTCACTCATGACGAGGTGATCACGCTGTTCCATGAATTCGGACACGGCTTGCATCACATGCTGACGCAAGTCGACGAGCTGGGCGTATCCGGCATCTCCGGCGTGGAATGGGATGCGGTCGAGCTGCCGTCGCAGTTCATGGAAAACTTTTGCTGGGAATGGGAAGTCCTGCAAAACATGACGTCGCATGTCGACACCGGCGAACCGCTGCCGCGCGCGCTCTACGACAAGATGATCGCGGCCAAAAACTTCCAGTCGGGTTTGCAGACCTTGCGCCAGGTGGAATTCGCGTTATTCGACATGCATCTGCATCACAAGCACGACCCCCATGGAGCCAAAGGGGCGCACGACATATTGCATGAGGTGCGTGAACAGGTCGCTGTTTTGCTCCCGCCGCCTTTCAACCGATTCCAGAACTCCTTCAGCCACATCTTTGCCGGAGGGTACGCGGCAGGATACTATAGCTACAAATGGGCCGAGGTTCTGTCCGCCGACGCCTACAGCGCATTCGAGGAAGCCGCGGCTGGCAAGGGAAACCTGACTGCCACGGGCCTGAAATTTCAGCAGGAAATCCTGGCCAGGGGCGGCTCGCGACCGGCTCTCGAATCGTTCAAGGCGTTCCGCGGACGTGAACCGAACATCGATGCGTTGTTGCGTCACAACGGCATGACTTCGTAGTGGATCAAGCAATCACACCTGTAGCGAGGACAAAAAAATGAAACGCACCCTGCCATTGTGGTCAATATTCATACTGCTTTGCGCGGCCAACGCCAATGCGCAGATGTACAAGTGGGTCGGACCGGATGGCAAGGTGACTTATACCGATACGCCACCGCCATCGGCAAAGAATGTCGAAACCAAATCCATCGCCACGGGTGAGGGCAATACGGCCGGCCTCCCTTACGAATTGTCGGAAGCGGTGAAAAACAATCCGGTCATGCTCTACACGACTAAAAATTGTGCGCCATGTGACGACGCCCGCAAACTGCTGTCAGCGCGCGGCGTGCCTTTCACCGAAAAAACCGTCAACACCAATGCAGACGCGGCAGAGTTCAAGAAAATCAGCAACGACAACCAGCTGCCGGTGCTGGTGGTCGGTCGCAACAAGGAAAAAGGATTTGAAACGTCGGGGTGGAATACCACATTGACGGCCGCCGGCTATCCGGAAACCAGCAAGTTGCCGAAGACGTACCGTACCCCTCCGGCGGAGGCCGCCGCACCGACGCCGACGGCGGTCGCAGCAGTGCCGGGAAACCCGCGAGCCGCGCGCACAGAGAATCCGGCGAACGCGACCGAACTGCCGGCGCCGGTTGGCAATGCCCCGCCCGGATTCCGTTTTTGATTGCACCATACTATGAGTAAGCCGCTCACCGCGGTCGCTGACCACCTGCCATGACCCGTATCGATTTTCACAGTGACGTCCCGGACAAAATCAGCTACACCTGTCGGCTCGTGCGCAAGGCGCGCGCGGCGAATTGCCGGCTCGTGCTGCTGACCCGGGACAACGCCGACCTTGCTGCGCTGGACCAGGCGCTATGGACATTTTCCGAACTGGATTTCCTCCCGCATGCAACCGTCGACGATGAACTCGCGCCGGGCACGCCGGTCGTGCTGACGGACAGCGACACAGCCGATGTGCCGCATCACGAGATCCTGGTCAATTTATCGGGCAACACACCCGCGCATTTCGCCCGCTTCGAACGCATGATTGAAATCGTCTCGGCGGAGGAGGCGGACAAAACGGCCGGCCGCGAGCGCTATCGTTTTTATCAGCAACGGGGTTATCAACTGAAACATTTTGTCGCAGAAAAAGCATGAACAACCCCAACCTTGATTCCGGCATTCCGGTTCTGACAGAGGTCATTCCGGTTCTGACGGAAGAAATCCCCGAGCAGAGAGAGGCAAGCGCACCGCTGCCGGAACCAGAGGTAGTAACAGCAACGCCGTACCCCGCCATCACCGAGCACCAGCCCACACTGCTGGAACAGGCGGTGCGCGAGTGGAACGAAGAGACATGGGACCTGCTGGAGCGCGAGATCCGTGAACGCGTTCTCTACCAGGTGATGGAACATATCGAGGAAGCACTCGAACAGCGTGTGCGGGACAGCCTGGCGGATGTGCTGCAGACCGCAGTCGACGGGCTGGCTTCCGACCTCAAAGGCGGCTTGCAGAACACCGTCAAGGACGTGGTCACGCGCGCCGTAGCGCAGCAAATCTCGAATTTACAGACCGCAAAAAAATAAACTTGCGCGCAGCTTTCGCTTTTTAAAAATGTTGAGCGCCGGTCTGACCACCTGAACCAACCCTAACTTCTTACAATTCCGTTATCGCATAACGGAGCTCCCCATGAAAGTCATCGTCTTAGGCTCGGGCATCATAGGTACCGCATCCGCCTGGTTCCTGAATAAAGCGGGACACGACGTCACCGTGCTCGATCGCCAGCCAGGTGTTGCACAGGAAACCAGCTTCGCCAACGGCTGCCAGATTTCGGTATCGCATGCGGAGCCATGGGCCAATCCAGCCGCGCCTGTGAAGATCCTGAAGTGGATGGGCAAGGAAGATGCACCTTTGCTGTTTCGCCTCCGTCCCGAATGGCTGCAATGGAAATGGGGCTTGCACTTCCTGCGTGAATGCACGGCCGCGCGCACCGCCGAAAACATGCGCCAGATCGTTTCCATCTGCGAATTCAGCCGCCAGACCCTGCAATCGGTACGGACCGAAACCGGCATCGCCTACGATCAACTGACGCGCGGCATTCTGCACTTCTACACCGATGCGTTCGAGTTCGAGCATTCTCTGGCCGCCGCCAAACTCATGCGCGACTTCGGCTGCCCGCGACAGTCGATCGGTCCCGATGAAGTCGTCAAGATCGAACCCGCGCTCGCAAGAATGCGCGACAAAATCGTCGGCGGCGATTTCACTGCTACCGATGAATCCGGCGACGTGTACAAATTCACGACCGGGCTGGCTGCGAAGGCGGTCGAAACCGGCGTCGACTTCCGTTTCGACACGACAATTACCCGCCTGCTGACCGAGGGCAGCGGCGCCGCGGCGAGGATCACCGGCGTCGAAGTCATTGATTCCCACGGCCGTCACCAGGTGCTGCGCGGGGACGCGTTCGTGGTGGCCATGGGCAGCTTCTCCGTGCAGTTGCTCAAGCCGTTAGGCATCGACCTGATGATTTATCCGGGCAAGGGCTACTCCGCCACCTACCAGATCACCAATCCGGAAGCGGCGCCGACCGTGTCGCTGACCGATGACGGACACAAGCTGGTGGTGTCCCGTCTGGGGGACCGCCTGCGCGTTGCCGGGACCTGCGAACTGAACGGCTACACCCGGGAACTGAACACCACGCGCTGCGAAGCAATCACACACCGCACCCGCTACCTGTTCCCCGATGCCTGCGATTACGACAATCCCGCATACTGGACCGGGCTGCGTCCGCTTACCCCGTCCAACGTACCGTACATAGGCAAGACCAGGTTCAGCAACCTGTTCCTGAACACCGGGCACGGCACCCTTGGTTGGACCATGGGGTGCGGGTCGGGACGCGCAATTGCCGACATCGTTTCGGGCCGCCGCCCGGATGTCGACTTCGCATTCACCGGCATGCCGCATCGTTCACCAAAGCAAGCGGCGCTGTCGCGGCCGCAAGAAGCATAAGCGCAAAAAACTTCCACGGAAGCAAATAACGGAGGCTGCTGCCCGGCAGCCTCCTCATCCCTCCCTGGATCAGCCGATCCCGCACGAATCTACTTGAAATCCGCGCGTTTTTTTGTCATCTTCTTGACGACTGATGCGTTAAATAACAACCAAAAGTCACTTTTGCACCGCACTCATACTTCGACAAGCTATTTCAGCGTACCCAATGCGGGTCGAATAGTTGCGCGCTTAATCGAATAGCGCGATTGCTCATATGCAGCTTCAATAGCATCAAAAATCGAGGATATAAAAAACCGGAGAACGCATTTTCAACCCTTTTTGGTGTTGTACCGTCCGCATGTCCAGACCAAATCCGGACAGGCGAGTGTTTGCAGCAACCCTGTTTTTTCAATCCTTAGGAGGACATTTTATTATGCAGTCCATGACAAGAATGATTCCCCTCGCGGCAGCAATTGCATTTGCCTTTGCAGGTGCAGCTCACGCGCAGGAAGAAGTCGTCAAGATCGGGCATGTCGGCCCGATAACCGGCGCGATCGCCCACCTCGGAAAGGATAACGAAAACGGCGCCCGCATGGCGATCGATGAACTCAATGCGAAAGGCGTGACCATAGGCGGAAAAAAAATTAAGTTCCAATTGATTGCCGAAGATGACGGGGCCGACCCGAAGCAAGGCACATCCGTCGCGCAGAAACTGGTCGATGCCAAAGTCAATGGTGTGATCGGGCACCTGAATTCCGGCACCACCATCCCGGCCTCCAAGATTTATAGCGATGCCGGCATTCCGCAGATCTCCCCTTCCGCAACCAATCCGAAATACACGCAGCAAGGCTTCAAGACCACCTTCCGTGTGGTAGCCAACGACGGCCAGTTGGGCGGCACGCTGGGCAAATACGCGGTGCAAACGCTGAAGGGCAAGAAGATCGCCGTGATCGATGACCGTACCGCCTACGGCCAGGGCGTCGCGGAGGAGTTTGTCAAGGGCGCAAAGAAAGCCGGCGGTGCAACGATCGTGGCGCAGCAATATACCAACGACAAAGCCACCGACTTCAATGCGATCCTGACTGCAATCAAGGCCAAGAGTCCGGACGTCGTCTTCTTCGGCGGCATGGATGCGGTAGCCGGACCGATGATGCGCCAGATGAAGCAACTCGGCATCAACGCCAAGTTCATGGGTGGCGACGGCATCTGTACCGAGGGCCTGGCCAACCTGGCCGGCGATGCGATCGGCGATGAACGGGTGGTGTGCGCCGAAGCCGGTGGTGTAGTCGATGCGCAGAAAAAAGGGATGGAGGACTTCCGGGCTGCGTACAAAAAGAAATTCAATGCCGACGTGCAGATTTACGCACCGTATGTGTATGACGCCGTCATGGTGATGGTCGAGGCGATGAAGAAAGCCAATTCGGCCGATCCGGCGAAGTACCTGCCTGAACTGGCGAAGATCCAGCACAAGGGCGTGACCGGCCCGATCGCGTTTGATTCCAAAGGCGACATCAAGGACGGCACCCTGACGCTATACACCTACAAGGGCGGCAAGCGCACGCAGATTGCCGTGACCAAGTAAATCCGCAACTGAAGGTCATTGCATGGAAAAAAATGCCCCGGTCAAAAGCCGGGGCATTTTTTCACTGCGCATAAAAAAGCGCTCAAACGAGCGCTTTTTTGCTGGTCGACTTGCAGTCGATTACTTCTGCGTCATGATCCACTTCACCAGCGTGCGTGCTTCCGCTTCGCTGACTTGTGCATTGGCCGGCATCGGTACCGGACCCCAGGCGCCGCTGCCGCCCTTCAGAATCTTCTGGGTCAGTTTGTCTTCGGCATCTTTCTGGCCGGCGTACTTCGCGGCGATGTCCTTGTAGGCAGGGC
>JBBWZW010000355.1:0-3054 GCA_039649305.1 Burkholderiales bacterium | reverse complement strand
GACCAACGTAGTCGGCACCTTCCGTCTCCTGGAAGCAGTGCGCGCGTATTGGAGCGCGCTGCCAAAGGTTGAGGCCGAGGCTTTCCGCTTGCTCCATGTATCGACCGACGAAGTCTACGGATCACTGGAAAAGGATGACCCGGCCTTCAGCGAAACCAACCGCTATGAGCCGAACAGCCCTTACTCGGCCAGCAAGGCTGCTTCTGACCACCTGGTGCGGGCATACCACCACACCTACGGCTTGCCGGTGTTGACCACCAACTGTTCAAACAATTACGGCCCGTATCACTTTCCCGAGAAGCTCATTCCACTCGTGATCCACCACGCCCTGGCGGGCAAACCCTTGCCCATTTACGGCGACGGCCGGCAGATTCGCGACTGGCTCTATGTAAAAGACCATTGCAGCGCCGTGCGCCGCGTGCTCGAGGCGGGCCGTCCAGGTGAGACCTACAACATCGGCGGCCGTAACGAAAAAACGAACCTCGAAGTCGTGCGCACGCTGTGCGCCATCCTCGACGAAGAGCAGCCACGCGCCGACGGCCAGTCTTACGCCACGCAAATCACCTTCGTCAAAGACCGTCCCGGCCATGACCGGCGTTATGCGATTGACGCCGGCAAGATCGAACGCGAGCTCGGCTGGACGCCGGCCGAAACCTTTGAAACCGGCATACGCATGACAGTTCGCTGGTACCTCAATAACCAGGCATGGGTGAAGAACGTGACGAGCGGCGCCTATCGCGAGTGGGTCAACACGCAATACGCCGCATGAAAATTCTCTTACTCGGTAAGGACGGCCAGGTCGGCTGGCAACTGCAGCGCGCCCTGTCGCCGCTCGGAGAGGTGAGGGCGCTTGGCAGGCAGCAGGTAAATTTCGAAGATCTTTCTGAGTTGCGCAACAGCGTAAGCACATACGCGCCGGACGTCATCGTCAACGCTGCGGCCTACACCGCCGTCGACAAGGCAGAGTCCGAGCAAGGCAAGGCGCAACTCAGTAACGCAGAAGCGGTCCGCGTGCTGGCGCAAGAGGCCAACCGGCTTGGAGCCTGGCTGGTCCACTACTCGACGGACTATGTCTTCGACGGTGAGAAGTCTGCGCCCTACGCAGAGGACGACGCTACCGGTCCGCTGTCGGTCTATGGCCGCACAAAACTCGAAGGCGAGCAGTTCATTCGCGACGCCCACGCTAAGCACCTGATATTTCGCACCAGCTGGGTCTACGCCGCGCGCGGCGGCAATTTCGCGAAGACCATGTTGCGCCTGGCGAAGGAGAAAGACGTCCTAAACGTCATCGCCGACCAACACGGCGCGCCGACCAGCGCGGAACTGATTGCCGACGTCACCGCGCTGGCTCTGCATCGTGTTACGCAGGGGACAGCGGGCACGAGCCTGGCAGGCACCTATCACCTGGCTGCCAGCGGCGAAACCACATGGCACGGCTACGCACAGTATGTTCTCGCGCTCGCCGAGGCACATGGCTTCGCGTTGAAAGTGAACGCAGAAAACGTTCAGCCGATTCCAACTGCAGCGTATCCAACGCCCGCGAAGCGGCCGAAGAACTCCCGGCTGGACACCACAAAAATCAGTAAGACTTTCGGCCTCCAGTTGCCCGACTGGCGATATCACGTACAGCGACTGCTTACAGAACTGGCAGAACAGGAAAATAAATGAAACGCAAAGGGATCATACTCGCCGGCGGGACCGGCTCCAGGCTACACCCGGCGACGTTGGCTGTGTCGAAGCAATTGCTGCCTGTGTACGACAAGCCGATGATTTATTATCCGCTCAGCACCTTGATGCTGGCCGGCATCCGCGACATCCTGATCATCTCCACGCCGCAGGACACGCCGCGCTTTGAGCAATTGCTTGGCAGTGGCGGGCAATGGGGCCTTAATCTGTCTTACGCGGTGCAACCATCGCCCGATGGACTGGCGCAGGCGTTCATCATCGGCGAATCGTTCCTCGGCAATGACCCCTCTGCGTTGGTCCTGGGCGACAACATCTTCTATGGCCACGACTTCCAGCAATTGTTGGGCAGCGCCGTCGCCCGCAGGGAAGGGGCCAGCGTCTTTGCCTATCACGTGCAAGATCCGGAGCGGTACGGCGTTGTCGAATTCGACAAACAGGGCAAGGCCATCACCATCGAAGAAAAGCCGGTGGTCCCCAAGTCCAACTACGCGGTAACCGGTCTGTACTTCTACGACCAGCAAGTTGTCGACTTCGCCAAGGACCTCAAGCCGTCTGCCCGGGGCGAACTGGAAATCACCGACCTCAACCGGCTCTACATGGAGCAAGGCACGCTGAAGGTCGAAATCATGGGTCGCGGCCATGCCTGGCTGGACACTGGTACTCACGAGTCCCTGCTTGATGCTGGCCAGTTCATCGCCACGCTGGAGCGCCGCCAGGGACTGAAGGTCGCCTGCCCGGAAGAGATATCCTACCGGCAGAACTGGATCGATGCCGCCCAGTTGGAAAAACTTGCGCAGCCACTGGCAAAGAATGAATACGGCCGTTACCTGCTGCGCCTGCTCAAAGAACAGGTATTTTGAACAACCTGGCGCAATTTGACCGCGCCTTCCTTCTAAAGAAATATGAAAGTCAGTCCACTTGCCATCCCGGATGTCCTGCTGATCGAGCCTCGCGTGTTTGGGGACGAGCGTGGATTCTTTTTTGAAAGCTTCAACGAGCGCACCTTCGACGAAGCCGTCGGCAGGCGCGTCAACTTCGTGCAGGACAATCATTCGCGATCCGCGAAGGGTGTGCTGCGCGGTTTGCACTACCAGATCAGGCAACCGCAGGGAAAGCTGGTCAGGGTCACGTCGGGCGAGGTGTTCGACGTGGCGGTCGATATCCGCAAGGGTTCGCCTACCTTTGGACAATGGGTAGGCGAGATTCTGAGCGCGGAGAACAAAAGGCAGATGTGGGTTCCCGAGGGCTTCGCGCATGGCTTCATGGTGCTCTCGGACTCTGCCGATTTCTTGTACAAGACCACGGATTACTATGCGCCGGAGCATGAGCGGTGCATCGTTTGGAACGACGCGACATTGAACATAGCGT
>JBBWZW010000316.1:0-10359 GCA_039649305.1 Burkholderiales bacterium | reverse complement strand
GGTTGATATCTCTCTTACGGTAGGCGAAAACCATCTCCTCAATAACCCGGGCACTATCCCCACTCGCAATACTGAAAAACACATCCGCCATCATTTCGCGCCGAGCGACTTCCACCGAAACAATCGTCTTCAACTTGTTCGCAATCGGAAGAAAAACCAGGTTAGCCAGCCCTACCCCATACAAGGTAGCCACAAACGCCACAGCAATCCCACTCCCCAACCTCGCCGGCTCCGCCAGGTTCTCCATCACATGAATCAATCCAAGCACCGCGCCAAGAATCCCAATGGTAGGCGCATAGCCGCCAGCCGCTTCCCACACCTTCACCGCCTGGCGCTGCCGCCGCTCATAAGACGATATCTCCACATCGAGAATCTCGCGTATCCGGTTCGGATCGATGCCGTCGATGGCCATCCGCAAGCCTTTGGCAATGAAAGGATCAGGCGTGAGTTCCAGATAGCGTTCAAGACTCAGCACCCCCTCACGCCGCGCCGCGGCGCTCCATGCCTTGATGTCCGAAGCCAATTCCTCCATGCCGTCGGCCGGCGGGGAAAACACCCAGCGCGCCATCTTCACGCCGTGCACGAAATTCGGCATCCCGCTCTGCAGCAGCACCGCGCCAAATGTGCCTACCACTACGACCGAGAAAGCCGCGGGTTGCAGCAGCGAACCGAGATGACCGCCATCCAGCAGCCGTCCCGACGCGATGCCGGCAAGTGCCAGCGCGAGACCGGCTACGCTAGCCCAGTCCACTCTTGCTCCCGCAGCCTGGCCCTCAGCCGGGCGACCGCCTGGCTGTGTAATTGGCAAATGCGCGATTCAGACACGCCCATGACCGCGCCGATCTCTTTCAGGTTCAGCTCCTGCTCGTAGTAGAGTCCCATCACGATCTTTTCGCGTTCGGGCAGGAAGGAGATGGCTTCGACCACCGCGGCGCGAAAACCGCCATTGACCAGCACTTGCAAAGGATCGCTCGACTCGTCGACGCAATAGCGATCGAGGAAATTTTCATTGCCTTCGCTGTCGTGGAAGTCTTCGTAATAGATCAGCTGGTGGCCGCCGCTGTCACCCAGCATTTCCTGGTATTCCGTCAACGACATCTTGAGCTGTTCCGCCACCTCGGTTTCGCTCGGGTGGCGGCCGAGACGCTGCTGCAACGCAGTCATCGCCGTCTCGATCTTGCGCATGTTCTGGCGGATGCTGCGCGGCAGCCAGTCGCTGCCGCGCAGTTCATCCAGCATCGCGCCGCGAATCCGCTGCACCGCATAGGTTTCGAACTGCGCGCCGTGCGTTTCCTCGTAGCGGTTGACTGCATCAAGCAGGCCTATCATGCCGGCCTGGATCAAGTCGTCCACCTCCACACTCGGCGGCAGCTTGGCCCGCATCTGGTGTGCCAGCCGCTTTACCAACGGCGCATGGTCGACCAGCAGATGGTCTTTATTTACTTTTCCACTAACGGTATACATTTGAAAACCTGTTTAATAGATCTGATCCCTGATCGCTGACCTCAGTCCCCTGATCGAGCGCGAACTTCTCCGCCAGCCGCCTGAACGCAACCGAAGCAACCGCCAGCGGAAACGCTTCAACCACTGCACGTCCAAGCCGAGCGGCGCGCGTCAGGTGTTCATCGGCAGGCACGGAGCCCATCGAGTGAAGCTTGACAGCGAGATAGCGGCTGGCCGCCTGCGCCATGTTCCGGTACACCACCTGCGCCTCTTTTTCCGAAGCACCGGTCACCAGCACGCTGAATGGACGCTGGCCGAGATGACTGCTGACACGTTTGATCAGGGAGTAGGCGGCAGTAATGGATTGCGGATCGGCTGAAACCTGCACCACGATTTCACTGCCGGCGAGGGACGCCAGCGGGAATGAACCATCGTCAGCAAGTTCCGCATCCACCATCACAATGTCGACGCGCCGGGTCAGCTCTTCGAACGCCTCCGGCAGGCCACGTATCGACTCGGGCGGTGTGGCTGAGGCATGCATCGAATGCGGCAACAACGCTGTGACGCCAAAGCCCTGCGGCATCCGCTGGATCACATCCTCCAGCTCGCACTCCTGTCGCGCCAGGTGCAGCAGTGTCGTACTGTCCGCTCCTCCCACTCCGGCCGAGATGCCGCGCGCCGTGCGGCAGGCATCCACCAGCAGCACATCGCTTCCGCTCTGCGAGAGCGATGCGCCGAGATTAACGAGCATCGCGCCCTTCTCTTCCTCGGCCGTAGCCGACAAAAAGGTAAAAACACGAGGCTTGGGTCCGGCCAGCATGCGGCGCAAACCTTCAGCCTGATCGAAATGAAAATTACCCAAGGTTGACTCCGCCAAGCGTCTTGTCATTCATCCCCTTGGCGGCGTTCGCCATCACCAGCGGCAGCTCATCGTCCTGCAACTGGAACGGCGCGGATTCGCGCTTCAGCTTGAAGGCACGATCGACCAGGTAGTGCTGATTGGCGACGTGCAGGTCTTCCGGCACGCGCTGGCCATTGGCCACGTAGTAGAGATTCAGTTTGCGGCGGATCACCACATCGAGCACATTGCCGATGGTCGCCGCTTCGTCAAGCTTGGTCATGATGCAGCCGGCCAGCCCGTCGCCGATATACGAGCGCACCACTTCATTGAGTGTCTCGCCGTTCGACGTCGCCGACAGGCACAGCAGGCGTTTTACCGGCGTGCCGGCGCCGGACAGCATCGCTACCTGTTCCGCCACCATTTTGTCGCGCTGCCCGACACCGACGGTGTCGATCAGGATGGTGTGCTTGGACTTGAGCTCGTCGAGCGCGATGCGCAGGTCGGTTTCATCCTTCACCGAATGCACCATCACGCCGAGAATCTTGCCGTAGATGCGCAGTTGTTCATATGCGCCGATACGATAGCCGTCGGTGGTGATCAGGGCCAGCTTGCCGGCGCCGTGGCGCATCACGCAGCGCGCCGCGAGTTTTGCCGTAGTGGTGGTTTTGCCAACGCCAGTCGGTCCGACCAGCGCAAACACGCCACCCTGTTCCAGGATCTCGTTTTCATTCGAGATCGCATTCAGGTTGCGCGCCAGTACTGCCTTGATCCAGTTCAGGCTGTTCTCGGGCTTTTCGACGGCCGGCAGCTTCTCAGCCAGGTAACGCGACAGGCTGGCGCTGAAGCCGGCCGCGAGCAGTTCGCGCAATACCACGGTCTTGTTCGGTTGACGCTGCTGGCCGCTCCATGCGATTTCCGCCAGTTGTTCCTGCAGCATGCCGCGCATCGAGCGAATCTCACCCATCAGCTCCGATCGGATTTCCTTCATCGCTTCCGCGAGGTCGATGGCAGGAACTTCCTGGGTTTGCGCTACAGGTGGTGCGCTTTTCACCACGCTTCTCACCACGCTTTGCGCGAGCGGCGAAGGGGCTGCGATACGAGGCGCCGGAGCGCTTTCCAATTTCTCTGCAGGACGCGAAGGCCGCACGAAGTCCGGATTCGCAATGCTCTCGAAGCGTGGCCTCGAGGCAGACGGCGCGGGCATCATCGAAACACGCGAAGCGGCTTCACGCGCGACAGCCTGGGCCGCCGGCATTTTTGTCACAGTGTTATCCGTCAACGACCCCATTTCGTCCATGGGCAGCGCGAGGATTTCGACCTGACCGTTGACGGTACGGTTGGAAAGAATCACAGCATCCGGACCGAGCGCCTCGCGTACCAGTCGCCACGCCTCGCGTGATGTACTTGCGAGGAATTTTTTTACATTCATGCCTGGGCTCCAACTAAGCTGGTGACTCTAATCGTTTTGGAATCGGGAAGTTCCGCGTGTGACAGCACTTTCAGTTGCGGCAGCGAGCGGCGCAGGAAGCGCGACAGCAGCGGACGCAGCGGACCCGGCACCAGCAGGACAGGCGTGAGGCCCAACTGCTCCTGCTGGTTTACCGCCTGTTCGGTTTGCATGGCGAGCGTGTCGGCAAGGCCCGGCTCAATACCTGCGCCATCCGGTCCGCTTGACTGCAGTGCTTGCATCAGCACGCGTTCAAGGCGGTTATCAAGCGCCATCACGGACAATTCTGTCGCGGACGGGAAAATCTGTTGAACGATGGCGCGGCCAAGCGCAATGCGCACCAATGCCGTGAGGTCGTTCGGGTCCTGAATGTGGGTCGCATGCTCGGACAGCGTTTCAATGATGCTGCGCATGTCACGAATGTGGACTCCTTCCGACAGCAGGTTCTGTAACACTTTCTGCAAGGTAGACAGAGGAATAAGCTTGGGCACGAGGTCTTCCACCAGCTTCGGCGACTCTTGGCCGAGGTGGTCGAGCAACTGCTGCACTTCCTGGCGACCGAGCAAGTCCGCCGCGTGGCTGGTGATTACATGATTCAGATGGGTGGCGATCACGGTACCCGCATCAACCACGGTGTAGCCCATCGCCTGCGCCTGCTCACGCATGGTGGCGTCGATCCAGGTGGCGGGCAGGCCGAATGCCGGATCGGTAGTGGCCGGACCAGGCAGCGTTGCAGACACCATGCCCGGATTGATCGCAAGGAATTGACCGATATACGATTCCCCTGCGCCGACTTCCACACCTTTCAGTGTGATGCGATAAGCCGATGGCTTCAGCTCCAGGTTGTCGCGGATGTGCACCGACGGCGACAGGAAGCCGACTTCCTGCGCAAACTTTTTGCGGATGCCCTTGATCCGGCGCAGCAGCTCGCCGCCCTGCCCCTTGTCCACCTGCGGTATCAGGCGGTATCCGACTTCCAGGCCGAGTGTGTCGACCGGGACGATATCCTGCCACGTCGCCTCTTCCACTTCGGGCGCGGCAATCGCGGCCTCCGGCTCCATGGCGGCCGGCGCCGCGGCCTTTTGTTTGCGTTGGCTAATCATATAAGCCGCACCTATCAACGCGCCTCCCAGCAACAGGAAGGCCAGGTGCGGCATGCCCGGGATCAGTCCCATGCCGCCGATGATGCCGCCCGTGATGTAGAGTACCTGCGGGTTGCCAAAGAGCTGCGCAACCAGCTGCGCGCCGATGTCCTGTTCACTGGCCACGCGCGATACGATCACACCGGCGGCGACAGAGATAAGCAACGAAGGGATCTGGGCGACCAGGCCATCACCGATCGCCAGCAGCGTGTAGTTCTTCACCGCGGCATCGAACGCCATGTCGTGCTGGACCATGCCGACGATCAGCCCGCCGACGATGTTGATAACCGTCACCAGGATGCCGGCTACGGCGTCGCCACGCACGTATTTGCTGGCGCCATCCATCGCACCGTAGAACTCGGCCTCCTGGCCCACTTCGGTACGACGGCGGCGCGCTTCCTGTTCACCGATCAGGCCGGCGTTCATGTCGGCGTCGATCGCCATCTGCTTGCCGGGCATCGCGTCCAGTGCAAATCGTGCACCGACTTCGGCGATACGGCCTGCACCCTTGGTCACGACCACAAAGTTGATGATGGTCAGGATGATGAACACCACGATACCGACGGCGTAATTGCCACCGATCAGGAAGTGGCCGAACGCTTCCACCACCTTGCCTGCGGCGTCCGGTCCCGTGTGTCCTTCGGTGAGCACGACGCGGGTCGACGCCACGTTCAGCGACAGCCGCAACATGGTGCTGACCAGCAGCACCGCGGGGAACGCCATGAAGTCGAGCGGCTTGATCGTATAAAGCGCCGTCATCATGATGATGATCGACAGCGCGATATTGAAGCTGAAGAAAATGTCGAGCGCAAAAGCCGGCAACGGCAACACCATCATGGCCAGCATCATGATGATCAGGATAGGCGCAGCCAGCGCCCGGCTGGCCTGGCCGCCGAGGAACGCGGGGATTCTCAGGCCATTCATTGCATCGGTCCGTTATCGGCTGGCTTTTGTGAGGCCGGATTGTGCGGATCGAGCTGCGGCGGCACGTCGATTGCGGAAGGCTCTTCGGGACGCACACCACCCATCTTGCTATAGGTGCGCAACTGGAAGACATAGGCCAGCACTTCCGCCACCGCGGTATAGAGCCCCTCCGGAATTTCATCGCCCAGTTCGGTATGCGTGTAGAGCGCACGCGCGAGCGGCGGCGCCTCGAGGAGCGGCACCCGGTTCTCGGCAGCGAGTTCGCGGATTTTCGCCGCGACTTCGTCGGCGCCCTTCGCCACCACTTTCGGCGCGCGCATCTTGCCGTCGGTGTACTTGAGCGCCACCGCATAGTGGGTCGGATTGGTGACGATCACATCGGCGGTCGGCACTTCGGTCATCATCCGGCGCTGCGCCATCTCGCGTTGCAACTGGCGGATCTTGGCCTTGATATGCGGATCGCCGTCCGATTCCTTGGATTCCTGACGCACCTCTTCGCGCGTCATTTTCAATTTGTTGGCGTAATGCCAGAGCTGATACGGCCCGTCGATCAACACGATCACCACCAGGCTGCAGACGATCGTGATGAAGCCGGAGAGAACCATTTTGCCAAGATGTGCGCTGCCGCTGTTGAACGGCTCCACCGCGAGCGCCAACATCTGTTCCAGCTGGCTGGACACCACCATCCAGGAAACGCCGCCGACGAGGATTGCCTTCAGGATGGCCTTGATCAGTTCGACGCCGTTGCGCGTCGAGACCAGGTTGCCCAGTCCGCTGATCGGATTCAGGCGGCTAAATTTCGGCATGAACGCTTTGCCGCTGAAGATCCAGCCGCCGACCAGGATCGGGGACACTATGGCCACGATGAACATCAGGCCGGCCAGTGGCGCAAATGCGATCAACACATTGACGATGTCCGCGGCGAGCCGCATCACGAGCCGGTCGAACTCGAACACCTCACTGCGATCGAACGACATTCCGGAGGCAAGCAACCGACCCAGCTGATGCACCAGTCCTTCGCCGGTAAACATCATGCCGACACCCGCAGCGAGCAGAACCGTGCACGTAGCGATTTCCCGCGAACGGGGAATGTCGCCTTCTTCACGTGCCTGCTCCAGTCGCCGGGGCGAGGCTGGTTCTGTTTTTTCCTGATCGCTACCTTCGGCCATTGCCGACTCCTGTTACGGCCCCCTTTGAGGGACTTCAGCAAGGATTGTCGGTGAGAAGGCGGGGTGCCTATCGGGGGAATAGGTGCGGAAATAACCCCCTATTCAGTGGTGATGTTTTCGGCGAATGAGATGTCGCGCGTCAAATGTCGCAGCCCGTAGGGCGGGATGCAATCCCAACCTACGTTCAACCAATTGCAGGGCCGGACGTCGGATGTCAGAGCTTTAAACTCTGCGTCCAGGCCAGCGCTGCCAGGTGCGCCTGGTTCACCTGCCGCGGATTGATACACAGCGAAGTCGCCAACGACTCCACATCCGTCGTGTGAAGTTCACACGCTTCCGCCAGCGCGAGAAACGGTCCGTAGATCCCGGTACGTGAAAGCAAAGCCTCCGTCACCGCATCCGACAACTGAACCTTCTCGAGCACATCTTCCATCGGAATGCCGAGCAAGCGGTCGAGCAGCGAAAACATCCCGGTAACGAACAGGTTTTCCGCCTCGCTCTTCGGCAGGAAGGTATGGGCAAGCAATTCGGCGAAACGCCCGCGCATCACCGCCGTCTGCATCAGCACCGGCGAATACCCGGTCGTGCAAGCAGTCGCCAGCAACAAGCCCAGCCATCGGAACAGCGGCTGGTAGCCAAGCATCGACACCGCATGCTTGAGCGACTGGATCTCGCATCCGAGCGCGAATCCGGCGGAATTGATGTAGCGAAGCAGCTTGTAGGAAAGCGCAGCATCGCGTTTCAACACGCTCTCGAGCTGCTTTGGATCGGCGTTCTTCCTCACCATCTCCATCAGTTGGAGAATCAGCGCCTGGGACGGATTCAGCTCCTTGGAGCGGTTGCCCCGGCGCGGCGTCAGATGCAGTTTTCCGACAAACGCATCCATGCCCAGCAATGCGCAGAAATCGTATTGCTGCCAGGTGGTCACATTGCGCACCACGAGCCGCGCCGACAGTTCGAGCGATCGAAAAGTTTGCACCTGCGCTGCGAAATCGTTCGCGCTAACGGAAATTTCGATATGAGTCACCGCATTCAGCAGGCCCTTGTCGATGGTCGCCAGGTTCGCTTCGCGCAGGGAAATGCCATACCCCTCCGAACGCAACAGCTTGACCGCGGCTATCGTATCCGGATCGACAAGATCCGAAGCTGCGAGCGAAAGCACAATTCCCTTGCGCGGCAACCCGTAATAAAGATCGCTTTGCAGTAACGCAGAATGCGCCGGCAGGAACAGCAGAAGGTCGCCCAGCAGCGAACTCGATTCCCAGTCGGCTCCGCTGATCTGTTCGGTGACGAAGTGGACCAGCGACTTCGCCTCCGACCGGGTCAGCACGGACGCCGTCGTGTCGTTTGGTTGCCAGGTAAGGTGATAGCCGAGGACCCGCTCCTGTGAATTGAGCAGTGGCTCTCGAACGATGAAATTCGGTTCTTGCATGGGGTATCACTCGCAAATGTTATGCTCCCCTCCCGCAAGCGGGAGAGGGGACTTCCGTCAAAACCCGAGGCTCTCCAGCAGATCATCCACCTGCCCCTGATCCGCCATCACATCAGGATTGCCTGTCGGATTAATCTGCGGCCCGTTCAACAGCCCGGACCCCCCGGACCCCGTATCCCGCCGCACTTCCGGAGGCGCATAATCAATCAACAGCTGAACCAATTGCTGCTCGATGCCGTGTGCCAGTTCAGTCACCTTCTTGATGACTTGTCCGGTAAGGTCCTGGAAATCCTGCGCCATCATGATGGTCAGCAGCTCCTGCCTGGTTCCAATGGCGTCCCGGGTGGTCTGGTCAAGGTACGCCAGCGTGCTCTCGGCCATGGCGCGATAGCGATGCTCCGAGAACGGCGCATCAAGTACTGACTGCCATTGCGTTGCAACCTGCCCTGCGCCGGATTCGATCCTTTCCTGAAGCGGTCCCGCGGCATCGGTGGCGTTGAGCACCCGCTGCGCCGCCTGCTCCGTCATCCTCGCGACATAGCTCAGCCGGTCACGGGCGCTCGGCATTTCATGGGCAGCCTGCTGTATCAGCTTGTCAAAACCGAGTTCCCTCAGGCTGTCATGCAAGGTGCGCGTCATCTGGCCGACGCGCGCCAGCACCTCCTCCTGCACGTGTTCGTTCGCCTGCGTGGCCTGCTTAAGCGGCTGGTCCAACTCAGGCGCTCGCGAGCTTATCGAAAATCTTGGTAAGCTTTTCGTCCAGCGTCGCCGCCGTGAAGGGCTTGACCACATAGCCGTTCGCACCGGCCTGCGCGGCGGCCACAATATTTTCCTTCTTCGCTTCGGCCGTGACCATCAACACCGGCAGCTTGCACAACGCAGGGTCGGCACGGATAGTCTGCAGCATGGTCAGCCCGTCCATGACCGGCATGTTCCAGTCGGAGACGACGAAGTCGAACGGCTCGGAACGGAGTTTTGCCAGCGCCATCGCGCCGTCTTCCGCTTCGTCCACGTTTGTATATCCCAGTTCCTTCAGCAGGTTGCGTACGATGCGGCGCATCGTCGAGAAATCATCCACCACCAGGAATTTCAGTTTCGGGTCAGCCATGTATTACTCCAGTAAATCCTAAAATCGTTACCGACCTTATCGGTCCTTCAACGGCAAACTTGAGCGGGATCGTAAAAATCGAGACCGCCTAAGATCTCTTCTAAACGCGCAGCGCACGTCCTCCATGCGCAGCAAGGTAATCCAGCACCATGCGCGGCAAGGCAGTAAGCGCCCCTACCTCGTGGGTTGCGCCAACCGCAATCGCTTCGCGCGGCATGCCGAACACGACGCAACTCGCTTCGTCCTGCGCAAAGTTTCGTGCGCCGGCGTCTTTCATCTCCAGCATCCCGGCCGCGCCGTCCTTCCCCATGCCGGTCAGGATCACACCCACCGCGTTCTTGCCGGCGAATTGCGCAGCCGACCTGAACAACACATCGACCGACGGACGATGGCGGTTCACCGGCGGGCCCTGGTCGAGTTGCGTCACATAGTTCGCGCCGCTGCGCGCAAGCGTGAGGTGGGAATGACCCGGCGCAATGAATGCGTGGCCCGGCAACACCCGCTCTCCCCCGGCCGCTTCCTTGACCGAGATCCGGCAAAGGCTGTCCAGCCGGCGTGCGAACGAGGTCGTAAAGCCTTCCGGCATATGCTGGGTGATCAGGATGCCCGGGTAGTCCGACGGAATATGCATCAGGAACTCCTTGATCGCCTCGGTGCCGCCGGTCGAGGCACCGATGATGATCAGTTTTTCACTACTGGTGAGCAGGTTGCGCAGCATCGGCAGCGCTTCGCCCGTGCCGGCGGCGGTGTTAGTCTGCGCGACGGTACGGGCGCGTACCCTGGCCTTCGCCGCAGCCCGGATCTTGTCCGCGATCAGCTCGGTATATTCCTGCATGCCGCTCTGGATAGACAA
>JBBWZW010000295.1:0-4533 GCA_039649305.1 Burkholderiales bacterium | reverse complement strand
GGCGCAAGGAGCAACCGATCACTGTTCGGGTCAAGGTCGAGGACATCGGCCGTTCCAATTGAGTAGCCATGCGCTCGTCAAAAAATTGCGAACGAAGGAACTACATGAAGCCGAACTGGGTTGCTGGGGCGCCCAACAAAACCCATGGAGGTGCAAATATGAAGCTTAAATCGTCCATGCTCTCGTTGCCTGGGCTAGCGCTCCTCGGCTCCCTAGGCATCGGCATCGGCAGCGCGTCCGCGCAGAGCATTTATCTCGAAACTTATGCGGAGCCATATCCAATCGTCGAGCCGTACCCGGTTGTGGTGGCGCCCCGGTATGTGGTTCGGCCGGCTATCGTGGCGCCGGCGCCCCTTGTTCGCCAACGCACCATCGTGGTCAGCCGTCCCGGCTATGTGTCGGGGCCGCTGCTCGGCCCACCAATGCCGCCGCCTTACATGGTCGCTGACTGGTAAAGCCCACTTACACCGGCGCGCTTTCAAGGCCCCGCGAGACGGGGCCTTTTTACGACCCGCCAAGCCGCCTCCGAACTATCAACCCGCTAGTCATCTAACGTCGCCACCAGACACGTGACGTGGGCGCTCCAAGCGATTCTTCGCGACGCGGCCGCTTACGGCAGCCCGCACTTTTTCGAATGCCCGGATTTCGATCTGCCGCACTCGCTCGCGTGAAACGCGGTATCGCGCCGCGAGCTGCTCAAGCCTCAACGGCGGCTCGGATAGCCGCCGCGCTTCGAATATGCCGCGTTCGCGCGGATTGAGCACCTCCAGGGCGCCCTCGAGCGCTTGGCGGCGATGTTTGGCTTCCTCCTGCTCGGCGTGCACGACATCAGGACTTGATGCCGCGTCGACGAGCCGGTCCTGCAGTTCGCCGGCCTCGTCTTCATGCACCAAGGTGTTGAGTGATACGTCGCCACCAAGGCGGCGGTTCATTTCGACGACGTCGTTCTCCTGGACGCCGAGCCTTTCGGCGATCAACTTGGTGTGCTCAGGACGGAGATCGCCGTCCTCCAGCGCCGAGATTTCCGCTTTGGTCCTGCGAAGCTTGAAAAATAATTTCTTCTGGGCTGCGTTGGTGCCAATCTTCACCAGCGACCAGGAACGCAAAATGTATTCCTGTATGCACGCCTTGATCCACCACATCGCGTAGGTTGCGAGACGGAAGCCGCGCTCCGGCTCGAAGCGCTTCACGGCCTGCATCAGGCCGACGTTGCCTTCAGAAATGATGTCGGCGATCGGCAGCCCATAGCCCCGATATCGCATGGCAAGCTTGGCAACGAGGCGCAGATGGCTGGTGACAAGATGATAGGCCGCTTCACGGTCGCCTTGCTCGCGCCAGCGCTTTGCAAGGGCCGATTCTTGTTCCGGCGCGAGAACCGGAAATTTGCGAATTTCCGTAAGATAGCTCGTCAACCCGCTGTCCAGCGACAGCATCGGAAGAATTGCAGTGCTTCCCATTGCATGGCCTCTTCGTTTCTGACGGAGATGGCTACAGGTTCGGATTTTGGCATCGCGTCGCGCCACCGATTATGCACACCAAAATCAGACTCATGGACTTTGGTTTCAGGGTAGTCATAAAAAATTATTCGCCTTAGCTTGCTGGGCAGCTAATTGATCGATGATGTTACGACCGGCGGCGGCGTGAATGTTTCTGACGGGTGGGGCCGCGTCACAAGATAGAGTTCGCCCGCCACAAGCATGACGGCAGCGTCGCCACAGCAAAAATGGCGAGCATGCCCGGAGAGCGACCCGCCTCACTAGTTTCCCGTGCACGCCTGCAGCGGTCTGAATGGTCGCAATTTTCTTGCGATCTGCTATGCCGGTTATTGGACAAACGGGCGGAACTGAAGACCGTCAAAGATGAACTGTACCGCAAGACCTGCGAGGAGTATCCCGGATATCCTTCCGACAACATCGGCTCCGGTCTGCCCCAAGAAACGGACGAGCGCGTCCGCTGCCCGCATCGCGATGTAGGTGGTGATCAGACATAGCCCAATGATCACAATGATCGAGGCGTATTCGATCCAGCCTTCGGTCCGGCCTATCAACAGGACGACCGCTGAGAGAGCCCCAGGACTGGCGATCAGCGGAAAAGCGAGTGGAAAAACCGAGATGTCGCCTGGCTTTTCTGCGTCTCGCCGTTCCCTCTCGTTTATCGATGAAAGACCGGGGCTCGAAAATGTCAGCGTTAATGCCTGCAGAAATAACAACATGCCCCCGGCCACGCGAAAGGCGGGCAGCGAGACGTGCAACAAGGACAATACAAAGTTGCCACCCACCGCAAAAAGCAGCAACATCAGCCCGGCAATACCGGCGGAACGAACGGCGAGGCTCCGACGCTCCTTGTAATGTATGCCCGCGGTGAGACTGGCAAATATGACCGCTGTCTCGATCGGTCCGATCGTGACGAAGAGTGTGACTAAGCTCGACAGGACGCTTGAAGGAACGTGCATCGGAAATTTCCAACGGATCGTGACTACCGGAACCATTCGCGCTTCGTTACCGCGGTTGCTGTTCAACCGAGGATGTGACGACGGAGGGAGGCTTTAGGTTTATTTCTGGCGGATCCGGCCGCGTTACGAGATAGAGCTCGCCCGCTACCAGCATGACGGCGGCGACCGCCACGCCAAACATGGCCAGCATCAGACCGTATGGATCGTCCATCGCATTCGAGGATTTCGGTTGGCGGAGGAATGGCAGCCATCGCCTTTGGCTATCCGCGCGAGCGCTAGTGGAGAATAACAGCAGGTCGAAAAGACCTTTGGCTATCCGCGACAGGCGCCGTTGTGAACGGCCGGAGATGGCTCCGCGTCATCCAACGTCGTTCGGAAAATTTCGTTCCCGATTGTTGCCGTTGCCACTAAGGCGGTCTGCAATGCGGTGCATGCCATTCCTTGGGTGTGGTCGCTTGAGCAGGGCTGCTGCCGCATCGGGGCGGGCGCGACGTCGCCAAAGCGGGGCGCTACGACTGCGCAGCTTTAACGTTTATTCATCAAAATTAAATGTTTGATATCCGGCAACTCCCGCTGCCTATTTCGGTTTCTCGGGTCTCAATCAGGAGGGACACATGAAACCGAAATCTGCTCTGGTTGGCTTACTCTCACTCGCCGCCGTCGGATTGGCTCCGCAATCGGCATCCGCGATTCCGAACGGCTTGCCGCATGCCAACCAGATCTCGAACGTCGAGCAAGTTCGCTGGGTCTGCAACCCATGGGGACGTTGCTGGTGGCGGCCGAACTACTACCGCTCATTCGGCTTCTATCCTGCACCGCGCTTCGGTCATCGGCATTGGGGTTGGCGCCATCGGGGCTGGCACCGGTGGTAGCGCCTCGGTGGGCCTCTCCCGCGCTTTCCCTTAGCGAGCTGACCGCACGAGCATCGGCCAGGCGCCACGCCAGCTGAAGCAGCAGGTTTACGACATCGCCAGCGTGCTGGCACGCTTCTGGTTGGGGTCGGCCAGAGCGGTCTGGCCCTCGAACTCCCCTGTTCGAACCGCGTTGCAGCCGGACCGACCGAATGCCTCAATCCAAACTCGGCGTTGTCGATGCCTGTGAGCGCGCTCTGAAGCCTATGCCGTTCCGATGAGATCGCGCTGGCGCACGGGCAAGTTGCGAGGCGGCCTGTTCGCTCCGCGAGCGCGCTTGACGATGACAGGGACGGCACCGACACCGTCAGTCTGCACGCAGTGCGATCGGATGGGCCTGCTCCTTGACTTTACGTCCTGTTGCAGGCGACTCGCCCAGCGGCGCTCATCAATTCGCCGAACCCCACGCTTTTAGCATACGCAACGACCAAGGGAGCTCCAAAACTTCACGGCCGGGCTAGCGCAGCTATTGGCCGAGAAGGACATCCGCGTCAACGCCGTCGTGCCTCGACCGATTTGGACTCCGCTTATCCCGTCCACACTGCCTGCGGAGTCCGTTCAAAACTTCGGCAAGCAATTGAAACGGCCAGGCCAGCCGGTTGAATTGGCAATGTCCTACGTAATGCTGGCCGATCCGCTTTCCAGCTACGTGTCCGGCGCGACGATCGCGGTCACTGGTGGTAAGCCTTTCCTTTGAACAAACAGGCCCCCGGACCGCAAACGAAACGCGAGGGGACAGGATCTGAGAGGCGAGTTGGTGGCGACGCTGCTTGTCGCAGCTTTCGCCGGCCATCGGTCAGGCAGATCTTTCGCTGCGGGGCACCGCCTTCCCGCGCAGATCTTCAATGAGCGCTTGCGCTGTCTTCTGAGTGTATAGCTCACCCGACTTGTCCGGAATGTCTGCCTCCTGGCAAAGTCGCTTGATCTCGTTCCTCTGCGCGTCAGTCATCGGCTTCTCGCCATCACTGCTGGCCATTTGCGTTCTCCTGTCTTGCGCTACGGGCTCGAACGAACGCGCCGAGCCAATACGTAGCCCCGGTCGGCGTATGGGTAAGCTTGTCGCCATCCAGCACGAACTGCTCCGTCATCACTTTCATATGCATGTTGCTGCGTCACTTCGCACGCGCCACTTTGCCCCGTTTGCGACACCACCTGGCCATAGCGCCTTGC
>JBBWZW010000280.1:0-4315 GCA_039649305.1 Burkholderiales bacterium | reverse complement strand
GATGGATAGCCTGCCTGAGCGCGACCCTATCTTGCGCGGTTCGGGCTGGACCCGCTGTTCGTCCGGGATACGTGTAGAAAAAGCGGAACCTTCCAAAGCGACGTTGCGCCACCGATAGCCCAGTGTGAAGACCTCCGGAGCGACGCCCTGGAAGTCCAACCTCTCGCTGAACGGCGCAGGTTGCGATTCGTCGAGGCTGGCAAAGCGACGCATATAGGAAGGTGGCGGCCCGAGGGCCGGCTCCCCGGGCAACCCGACGGAGCCAAACACTGCACTGCGGCGGGTCAGTGGCACGCTATAGGCAATGCCGAGGTCGACCGCCTGGCGCCGGCCGTCGATAGCCGGCGCATTGTCAACTTGAGAGTACGCGGCTTCATTCAGCCGGAGCTCGTACGGCCGTTGCTGTTGCGCGCCCACGGAGGCGGTGGCGAGCATTCCGGTTATCGCTATGACCAACTTCATGGCATCGCTCGACTCAATGTTGTTGAAACGTTCTTGCAGTTCGATTCAACGCAACATCCACTCTTTCAGCTTATGCCTCCCGGTAACCGGAGGCAATGGGATACTGCGTAGCGCTTCCTGACAAGAACCATTTCACAACACCGGGATGGCACTGGCTTTGAGGCTCCGCAACGATACAGGTTGTGACAATTGAGCGAAAGAAAACGGGCGGCATTCGCTCTATCGGAGCGCCGCCCGGCTGACCGACAAGGCGTCCACCAGGCCGGTGCAGGCGTCCTCGATGTAGTCCAGGACCTTGTCAAAATCCGCGGCCCCACGGCAATAAGGATCCGGCACGTAAGCCGATCGCGCCCTGGGTGCGTAGCTCATCAGGAAACCGAGTTTTGAGCGATGTTGAAACGGACACATGCTCTCGATCAGCGCGAAGTTGTTTGCATCCATGGCGAGCAGCAGGTCAAAGTCGCGGAAATCCGCTTCGGTAATCTGGCGCGCGCGTAAGGAAGACAGGTCGTACCCACGCCGGCTTGCCGCAGCCTGTGCGCGGGGATCGGGCGGATCCCCAGCGTGGTAATCATGGGTGCCGCAGGAGTCGACGCTGACCCAGTCCTGCAAGCGCGCGTCTTGGATGAGTCTGCGCGCCACGCCCTCCGCGGTCGGAGAACGGCAGATGTTTCCCATGCATACAAACAGGATGCTGGTTTTGTCGTAGGTGGGCATCAGGACCGGTGGCGGCCTGATGTCATTCTTTGTACGGAGACTGAACACTATATGACCTCGTGGGAAACAAGAGCGGCCCCTGTATTGTCTACGGCCTTTCCACGTGGAGTTTATTGACGATCAAAGCGGGAAGACTTTGTCATTTCTATTTTGTAAGGCGATGTAAGCCGCACAAACTATGGTTGCCGTTGAAGCAAGCGCATCGGCTTAAACAATTCCTGCATCGTCGCGTTGACAATAAAGGACAGATTGTAGGGATGTTCGGAAACGGCAGTCGGGAAGCGCGACGTCAGGTGCAACGCATTCAATTGCTCAGCTATCTTTCCCCATAGCACCAATGTCGGCGGCTTCCTGTGCGTATCAACCGCATGATCCGCCAGTGCCTCAAGTACAGTTCTCATGAACGGCAACCATGCCTTGGCGTCTTTTGCCGGAGGGACGTCGGGACGAAAGACGAGTGAAGCATTCAGCAGCAGGAAGCCGTGCCTCGTCAGGTTCGCCTGCAACTCGGTGAGCGTCTGGATAAACGGCGAACCAATGGCGCGTGCCTTCACTGCGATATTCGCCAATGCATCGCCGGACGTGTTGCCGGAGGCAAGATGTGCATCGGCCACCAGTAGCATTTTCATGAAATTGCGCAACGAGGTAGCGCGATTGACTTGCTTGGATAGCCCCTTCTCCGACCATAGCGCCTCGACTGCGCCATCCATGAAGCAAACGCCGGTGGCGCTTTCAACACGCGGATAGGGTCCCTCGCCGACCAGCACGAAGGCCACTTCATCGAGCGCAATGGAAAACGCGGCGAACAGCCGGCCCTGCGTCGGAAGATAGTCATCCCCGACCAGCGAAGGCAAATAACCCGGATCCGCCTGCGCTACCGCCTGCAATCCCTGCTCAAGTACCGGTCGCCAGGATGGGTGAGCCAACGCGAGCGCGTCTGTTATCTGATGGGGTATGGGCTGGAACATGGCGGATGAATAACGAAAACCTGCGATTGTAAATCATCGCTCGCCCGTCACTGGCAAAGCGGGCGCGCGGGGATACGCACGCCCGCTACATGTTTCATTTGCCGAGTATCGAAACCACATTGTCCGTGCCGGGTGCGCCGAACAATTGCTCCTCCAAGGTATGCAACTGGTCGCGTACCTGCGCCGCCTTTTCGAACTCCAGGTTCTTCGCATGATCGACCATGAGTTTCTCCAGGCGCTTGATTTCCTTGCTGACCTGCTTCTCGCTCATCTTTTCATAGTTGGCATGCTCCTGCGCGACGCGGAGCTCTTCCTTCGCCTCGTGCGGGCTATAGACACCATCGATCAGGTCGCGGATTTCCTTCTTGACTCCGCGCGGGGTGATGCCGTTAGCCTCGTTGAACGCAACCTGTTTTGCACGACGGCGCTCGGTTTCGTCAATCGCGCGGCGCATCGAATCGGTGACCTTGTCGCCGTACAGGATCGCCATACCGTTGAGGTTACGCGCCGCCCGGCCAATGGTCTGGATCAGGCTGCGTTCAGATCGGAGGAAGCCTTCCTTGTCGGAGTCCAGGATCGCCACCAGCGAGACCTCGGGGATATCCAGGCCCTCGCGCAGCAGGTTGATCCCGACCAGTACATCGAATGTTCCGAGACGCAGGTCGCGAATGATCTCGACCCGCTCCACTGTATCGATGTCACTGTGCAGATAGCGCACCTTGATGCCGTTGTCGCTCAGGAATTCCGTCAACTGCTCCGCCATCCGCTTGGTCAGCGTGGTCACCAGCACGCGCTCGTTCTTCTTCACACGATCGGTGATCTCGGACATCAGGTCGTCCACCTGCGTGCTGGCGGGGCGGACCAGGATCAGCGGGTCGACCAGGCCGGTAGGCCGCACCACCTGTTCCACAACCTGCCCGGAATGTTTGCCTTCATAGTCAGCCGGGGTCGCTGACACGAAAACCGTTTGCCGCATCTTGCCTTCGAACTCTTCGAACTTCAGCGGCCGGTTATCCAGCGCCGATGGCAAACGAAATCCGTAATCGACCAGGTTGGTCTTGCGCGCGCGGTCGCCGTTGTACATGCCGTTGAGCTGCCCGAGGAGCACGTGCGACTCATCGAGGAACATCAACGCATCCTGCGGCAGGTAATCGACCAGGGTCGGCGGCGGTTCTCCCGGCTTGGCGCCGCTCAGGTGTCGCGAATAGTTTTCGATCCCTTTGGTGAAGCCGATCTCCTGCATCATTTCGAGGTCGAAGCGCGTGCGCTGTTCCAGCCGCTGCTCTTCGATCAGCTTGTTTTCTTTCCTGAAAAATTCGAGACGCTCGCGCAATTCGTCCTTGATGGTTTCAATTGCGCGCAGCACCGTCGCGCGCGGCGTCACATAGTGCGAGCCGGGATAGACGGTGAACCGCGGAATTTTCTGGCGCACGCGGCCGGTCAACGGATCGAACAGCTGCAGGTTCTCGATCTCGTCATCAAAGGTTTCGATTCGCAGCGCGAGCTCCGCGTGTTCCGCCGGAAACACGTCAATCGTGTCGCCGCGAACGCGGAACGTGCCGCGGCCGAAATCGACCTCATTGCGGCTGTACTGCATCTGGATCAGGCGCGCGATCAGGTCGCGCTGACTCAGCTTGTCCTTGGCGCGCAAGGTCAGGATCATCTGGTGGTATTCGTTCGGATTACCGATACCGTAAATCGCCGACACCGTCGCCACAATCACGACGTCGCGCCGTTCCATCAGCGACTTGGTGCACGACAGCCGCATCTGTTCGATATGCTCGTTGATCGACGAGTCCTTCTCGATGAACAGATCGCGCTGCGGGACGTAAGCTTCCGGCTGGTAGTAGTCGTAATAACTGACGAAATATTCCACCGCGTTATGCGGGAAAAATTCGCGGAATTCGCTATAAAGCTGCGCGGCGAGGGTTTTGTTCGGCGCAAAAACGATGGCCGGCCGCCCCATGCGGGCGATCGTGTTGGCCATCGTGTACGTTTTTCCTGAACCGGTCACGCCCAACAGCGTCTGGTACGCGAGGCCGTCCTCGATGCCTTCGACCAGCTTGTCGATGGCGACCGGCTGGTCGCCCGCAGGCGGAAACGGCTGGTATAACCGAAACTGAGAATTCGGAAAAGTGACGATTTTCGATTCGTCTATGGTGCTGCTC
>JBBWZW010000246.1:0-6612 GCA_039649305.1 Burkholderiales bacterium | reverse complement strand
ATCCTGTCTTCTTCCGCGGCACCGCGATGGCGAACGTGAACTTCGCTACACGGGAGGTGATCGTGACGTTGCAGAATGCGGTCAGGTATGACGCATCTGGTACAGCTGTTCCTGTGTCGTTCCGGGCGACCACGACGCTTGGTGCGGCGGGCGCTCCGGTGGCCAACTATCTGACTGGAGCGGTGGACATTGGCGGCCTTAAGGGGGGACTCAGTGGGCGCTTATTTGGGCCGGTGAATTCGACGGGTGCGAGTGGCGCCGGGCCGGCGGAGATTGGTGGGGCGTTCTCGCTGTCGAATGCGGGGGGGGCGGCTGTTGTGGGTGGGTTTATTGGGCGGAAGCAGTAACAGAGATCAGGGATCAGAGAAGACGGGCCTTGTAAGCGCGCGGCCGGCTCGTCGCGGAGCTTCCCAAAGCGCGAGGCTTCGCGACAAGCTCCAAGCCGGCCAATTGCGAGTCAATTGCAGTGAAAAATTAAGTCGTGATAAACGATTGCTCTGTCATCGAAGCCGCGCAAGCGCCCAACGCGCCGCTTGCAGCACCTTCCGATCATCCCCAAAACGTCCAATGACTTGCAACCCCACCGGCAAGCCGTTCTGCGCATGCATGAACGGCAAATGCACGCACGGCAGTCCGAGCAGGGTCCACATCCGCGAGAAGACCGGATTGCCGGTTGCTTCGATGCCTGCCGGCGCCGCACCGATCGCGCTCGGCGCAATCAGCACGTCGTTGCCGTTGAAGCATTCATGGATCATCATCCGCGCGCGCTGTGCCGTCCGCAGGTTGTCTTCATTTTTTTCCGCTGAGATGTCGAGGCCGGCTCGCAGCATGGAGGTCAGTGCGCTGCTCAACGCGTGCGGATGGTGCAGTCGTTCGTAGGCGAGGCTGCGCGCCGCTTCGTAGGCCATGATGTCGGCCTGTACCTGGACCAGCGTCGCGAATAACGGCGGCAGGTCCACGTCGCCGACTTGCGCGCCGGCCTTCGATAACAGAGGAAGGGCATGCTCGAGTGCGGCTTGCGTATCGCTGTCGGCCTGCGGCCATTCGAATGTTTTGCAGGCGCCGATCCTCGGCGATTCGATGCCGTCCAGTTCCAGCAGGCGCGGGTCCGTCGTCAGCGCGGCGACGAACAGCGCAACGTCTTCAACCGATCGGCCGAACGCGCCGATAGTGTCGAGCGATTCGGACAGGCTCTTGACGCCCGCGCGTGCGATGCGGCCGAAGCTCGGCTTGTAGCCGACGATCCCGCAGAAGGCAGCCGGCCGGATGATGGAAGCCGCCGTTTGCGTGCCGAATGCAAGCGGCACCATGTAGTCGGCGACTGCGGCGGCGGAGCCGCTCGATGAACCGCCCGGGGTATGTTCCAGGTTGTGTGGATTGCGGGTTTTGCCGGGATGGAAAGTCGCGAATTCGGTGGTGACCGTTTTGCCGAGCACGATCGCTCCGGCCTCGCGGCAGAGGGCCACAGCACCCGCATCGGAGACCGGCCGGTGATCGGTGTATATCGGTGACCCATAACGAGTGGGCATGTCGGCCGTGTCGAACAAGTCCTTCACCCCCACCGGCAAACCATGCAGCAGCCCAGTAACCGGTCCGCGATCGAGTGCGCGGGCACGCGCGATCGCATCGTCCCCCGCCACATGCGTCCATGCCTGCACCATTGGTTCACGCTGCTCGATGCGATCAAGACAATCACGCACCAGTTGTTCTGAAGTGATTTCGCGTCGCGACAACTTGCGCGCCGCTTCGCTTGCGCTTAGCTGATTCAACGCTCCTGTGTTCTCCACCATGCCATGTCTCCTGTGTCGGGGCTGTTTATTGTGCCGGCCAGCTTATCAAATTGCTGGGCACCTCGCCGCGCGCCTGCGCAACCGCTTCAAGTCGCTTATCATTACCCCGGTCATTTCTTCATCTTCCAGAGGCCGTCTTTGCGTCTTAATTTCCCGCTTAAAACCACGCTGTCCGCACTTGGCTTGTTTGTCCTGTTGCATATTTCCGGATGCTCGAATACCAATCGGTATTACGATGCGTCGAAACCGCACCATACGCCTGAGGGATTCCAGAATAACTACCCGCCGAATCCCGCCTACAAAAGGCCGGAGTCGAACGAAACGACAACATGGCTGGCACGCATCAAGAACTGGACCGCGGAAAAGCCATCCACCGCGCCATTGCGGTCGCTCGACCCGGTCAAGCCCGATCTGCAATTCATCCACGCGAACAAGGACGTTCCCGCAGTCACGTGGATAGGCCATGCGACGTTCCTGCTGCAGATGGGCAACGGCGTAAATATCCTGACCGATCCGGTGTTCACCGATCGCGCGTCGCCGCTTTCGTTTGCCGGACCCAAACGGCACCAGCCGCCGGGTCTTGCGATGTCGGAGTTGCCGCGCATCGATGCGATTCTCCTCACGCATTCCCACTACGACCACTTGTCGCTGGAGAGCCTGCGCGAGTTGTATGCGCAGAAGGGTGGCCCGCCCAAATTGTTTGCGCCGTTGGGCGTCGATTTGTGGCTGCAGGAAAACGTCACGCACGGTGATGCCACCCACATCGTCAAAATGGATTGGTGGGACAGCGCCTCCATCAAGGGCACCGAGATTCATTTTCTTCCGGTGCAGCACTGGTCCAGCCGCACGCCGTGGGACCGCAATGCAACCTTGTGGGGAGCGTATGCGGTCAGGCAGCCGAAGTTTTCATTCTTCTTTTCCGGCGACCTCGGCTACTCACAGGACATCAAGGATATCGCAGCCAGGTTTAATGGCTTCGACCTCGCCGCCATCGGCATGGGCGCCTATCAGCCGGTGTGGTACAGGAACTCGCACGTGACGCCGGAAGAGGCGCTGCAGGTACACAAGGACCTTGGCATCAAGCGCAGCATCGGCATGCACTGGGGGACCTTTGCGATGGGGGAAGAGCGGCTCGACCAACCGCTTGAAGACCTGGCGCTTGCGAGGAAAAAACTCGGCGTCGGGGAGGACGAGTTTTTTGTGCTGAAACATGGGGAAACCTTCCGGCCGAAGATCGCAAGCGCGGCCGGCCAGCATTAATCAAGGGGCGCCGGGCGGCCGCGCTACGAAGCGTGCCGCCTGTTCAACTCTTCGACACCACATTCTTCACATAAGGCAACGAGCGGACGCAATCCATCTCGTTGCCTTCGGCGTCTTTCGGCGCCAGGACCCGCACCCATCCAAGCACTTCATCGACGCTGGCGAGCCCGCTGAGGAGGCTGGTGCGGATGCGGCGATAGGTCTCGACCAGTTCATCCGCCTCGATCTTGCCGCCTGACACGGTGTGGTCGACCCGTTGCACCAGCCGTTCGATCGCTGTCAGCTCGGAGGAGAGCACCTCGCGCAACGCTGTTACGCTGGTCACCGCATCGTCGGTGTCGTGAATACTCATTTTTTCCATCTTGGTTCACCTTTTTTCGTGGCAAGGGCACTGAGAATTCAGACTGTCAACTTTTACGCAGGCTTCATTGTCGAGGTTGATCTGGATCAAACTCCGGAGGGATGTGCATTTGAATATTTTGTGCGTTGGAAATAGTACTGTTTATTTGTACAGTGTTTGTGATACAGTACTGCATCACTTCAATGTACTTTCAACGGAGGAAACATGAATCACTTGAATAACACCTTCGGCCCGCGCTTTGGCCTGGAATTCGCCCCGACTGCCTTTCTGGTCCGGCTCGGCAACCGCGAGCTCTTCGTCAGCCGCGATTTCCGCAAGCGTTATTACAGCGTCAATCCGTTGATCGACTGCAGCACCGGCATCCAGCCCGGGCATCTTGAGATCCTGCTATTCCGTAAGTGGCTGGTGATCCTGTCGAAGGCGCGCTATTAATTCCACGCCCGCTTCTGCCCAGGTTCAATAGCGCTGTAGGGTGCGCCGTGCCGGTGCGCAAGGTGCAACCTGCATTCCAATAGCACGTAGGGCGCATCGTGATGCGTCGGATGTTTGGCATCCGTATTGCCTCGCGCATGCTTTAACTCTGGTGCTCAATGTCCGCTGCTGGCGAGGTTCAGCAGGACCACGCCTACGAGGATGGAAAACAGCCCAGCCAGCTTCATCAGGCTGACGGTCTCGTTGAACCAGACGACGCCGATCAGGGCGATGGCGGCGAGGCCGACACCGCTCCACACAGCATAAACAATCCCGACCTCGAGCGTTTTCAGCACTTGTGCCAGCAAGTAAAAAGACAGGCCGTAGCCGCAGATGACCAGAAGCGATGGCCACAGCCGGGTGAACCCGTCGGACAGCTTCAGCGCGCTGGTCGCGATGATTTCCGCGGTAATGGCGACGGCCAGCATGAGCCAGGCAGGATTCATCCGCTATTTCCTTTTCGGTTGGTGTCACACGCATTCAACTTATTCCTGCGCGGTGCCTATGCGGCGACGCCGTGATCATTTGGTGGGAGCGACGGACTGCACCTTGCCCCGCAACTCCTGTTCACGCAACATTGACGCCAGGAGCGGCGACAACAGAGAAATCGCCGCGCAGATGATGAACAGGTTGCGGAATGCGCTCGATGCTGCTTCACGCACCTGCGCGCCATGCGCATCGAGGACGCTGGCATTGACCGAATGGAACAGGTCCATCAGCATTTCAACGCCAATCGTATTGGTCTCGGGCAGTGCATCGCGCAGGAAGGCAATCAGGATCGACGTCAGCACAGCGACCCCGACCGCGCCGCCCAGCATGCGGGAGAATGCCGTCAGCGCGGTCGCCAGTCCGACCTCGGAAGGCGGCACGGCATTCTGCGTCGCCACCAATCCGGTAGGAAGCTGGAACCCGATCCCCAACCCAAGTACGCACATTACGGTGCCCATCAACCACGCATGATGCGATTCGGTGAATGCCAGACAGATGATCGCAATCGAGGTGGCAATCGCGCCGCCGATTTGCAGCGGCTTGTAGCGGCCGGTCCCGGTCATCAGCCGTCCCGCCAGGAATGCGCCTAACGGCACGGCCAGCGTTAGCGGCAACAGGCGTAATGCCGCCGCATCAGGCGCCACGCCGCCGGTAAGTTGTAGCCGCAACGGCAATAGCACCGACATCGAGATCATCTGAAAAAACGCCAGGAACAAGGTGGCGCAGCAAATTGCCACAGTCCGGTTGCGGAACATGCCAAGCGGGATGATCGGCTCCGCAATGCGTTTCTCATACCAGCCAAACCAGGCCAGCACGACTGCCGAGCCGATCAGCAACGCGATATTGGTCGTGTCGGCGAAGGACACACCCTGGCCGACCCGGGTGATTGCAATCAATAGTGCGGTAAGTCCGACAGCAAACAACAGCGCGCCAACGTAATCAATCTCGCGGCGCGCATGACCCGCCGGCAGGCTGCGCAACGCACGCCGTATCACCGCCAATGCAACCAGGCCGATCGGCAGGTTGATCCAGAATATCCAGTGCCACGACAGGTAATTCGTCAGATAGCCGCCGATAACCGGTCCGCCCAGGCTGGCCACCGCCCAGATACTACTGATGTACCCCTGATAGCGACCGCGCTCCCGCAAAGGCACCACATCGGCAATGGTCGCTTGGGCGACTGAAATGAGTCCCCCACCTCCGATGCCTTGCAGTACCCGCCATGCGATCAGCTGCGGCATCGTTTCCGCCAGCGCGCAGCCGACCGAAGCGATCAGGAAGATCAGCACAGCCGATGTAAGGGTCGCCCTGCGGCCGTAAATATCACTCAGCTTTCCGTAGATCGGCGTGACCACCGTGGAGGCCACCAGGTATGCCGACACTACCCACGCCATCAGGCTGAAGCCGTGCAACTGTGTCGCAATTGCCGGCAGCGCCACCGCAACGATGGTTTGTTCTAACGCGCCCAGCAGGATGACCAGGGTGACACCGGCTAATACGGAGGGAACTGAAATAGTCGCCGCAGCGGCGGGAGAGGGACTGACAGGATTGGTCATGCGAAAAGGCTGAAATTCAGGGATGAAGTATCGAGGTGCAACGCGATAAACAGGCCCGCGCCCTGACGGCACAACATGCGGGCGGGGCTTGCTTATAAGGAATGCAATGATACTACCGATAGCTTCGGGCCGCAGAGGCGGGCGGCGGGGCAGCGCCGGTTTGATGGAATCACGGGATGTCAAAAACAGCAGCAAAGTGGGCCGTGTGCAACATCACGCCATAAAAATCCGCGCCATCGCTTGAGTCTGCTGTTGATTTTCGCGCATCATTAAATAATTCCGCAAAGCATTGAATTTTTCTGCAGAGAAAGTGTCTCAAAAACCGCTGAGAAGAAACCATGGCGAAAAGCACCGTTTCGTACGCACCAAATTTCGCATGACATTCAACCCTGCCCACCGTAATACCGCTCTGCCCAGTCAAGTGCCTCTCTACGCTTCGCTCCCTTTCGTTGAACAAAATCTGACCCTATCGCACTGGAGCGACCCGCTTCAGGCGCCACATGCATGACTCTGACACCACATCAACGCGCGCTACTCCCCCTCATCGCCCTGCAAGGCGCCGTCGCCACCATAGGCGGCTTCATCGGATTCTTCGTCGTCGGTAAACAGGACGTGAATGCCATGTTCCGCTTCACCGCGGGCATGCTCACCGCAGCCATGGTGTCCACCTTCATTGCATACTACT
>JBBWZW010000236.1:0-16619 GCA_039649305.1 Burkholderiales bacterium | reverse complement strand
GGCGCATACATGCAGGCACAGCTTCTGACGGCGGAAGAGCGCGCGATGGCGGAACGGTATCGGACTGCCGAGGCTGTCATGAAAGAAACGGCGGTGTCGCCGTCATTCGTGCAAGCGCACAGTTAAGCCGGGGATTGATTTGCCGGCCAATCCGCTCTCCTGCAGGGGCGGCATTTCTGGCCCCGGCCTGCAGCCGGGGCATTCCTGCATCAATGGCGAACGGTCGGACCTGCACCTTTCTCCTGTCCTGGCTTCTGATATGACCCGAACGCTTCCGCGACCGCAGCCGTATCGTCGAATACCTGGAACCGGGAAATCTTTCCGTTCTGTATAGTAAAGACATGCACCCACGGATTTTCGAAGGTTTCGCCGTTAGCCTTCACCGCCCAATTGGATTGTCCCAACACAACGACCTTATCGCCTTCGGCAATTAATTCACCGGGTTCAAATAACCGGGCTTCCAACGACTGGTCTACCAAGGCGAAATACTGAGCCGTTTCTTGCTTGCCATGAAACGTATTCGCAAATGGTATGGTTTCCGACTTGCCCCCTACCCATTCCACGTCATCTGTACACATTTCAAGAATTTTGCCGATGTCCTTGTCTTTGTAATTCTGATACCCCCGCATAACCAGCTGTTTATTTTCCTGAGCGCTCATGTTGCTCTCCTCTCGCTGCTGACTGACCCCTTTCCTCCCTGCCCCGCAATACACGATAGGAGATGGTTTGATATAAATCAAATTCGCAAAAGAGCATTGCTTTAATGGAACCAAACATTGTCATCAAGCTGTCATGACCGCTGGTTACAGTTCGGCATCACTTAGATTGTCCAACCACGGGATGTAACTATGCGTATCAATCAGCTCTTGAAATCTGTAGCAGTAACAGCCGGCGCCGCGATGGCGTTTTCTTCCGCCTTTGCAGCCGACATCACCGGCGCGGGTGCGACGTTTCCGTATCCGATTTACGCAAAATGGGCAGAAGCCTACAAGAAGGCCACGGGCACCGGCATGAACTACCAGTCGATCGGCTCGGGCGGCGGCATCAAGCAAATCAAGGCGAAGACCGTCGACTTCGGCGCGTCCGACATGCCGCTGAAACCGGAAGATCTCGAGGCGGAGGGCCTGGTGCAGTTTCCGATGGTGATGGGCGGTGTAGTCCCGGTCGTCAACGTCGAGGGTTTGACGCCCGGTCAATTGAAATTGACAGGCCCGTTGCTCGCCGATATCTACCTCGGCAAGGTCACCAAATGGAATGCGCCGGAGATAGCCTCGCTCAACCCCGGTGTGAAATTGCCGGCGGAAGAGATCACGGTAGTGCATCGCGCCGATGGCTCGGGCACCTCGTTCCTGTTCACCGATTTCCTTTCCAAGACCAGCCCTGACTTCAAATCGAAAGTCGGTGCGGGCACAGCGGTCAAATGGCCGGTTGGTTTAGGCGGAAAGGGTAACGAAGGCGTCGCCGCAAACGTGCAGCGCATCAAGAATTCAATCGGCTATGTCGAGTATGCGTACGCCAAGAAAAACAACATGCAGCATGCGCAGATGAAGAATCGCGACGGCCAGTTCGTGCAGCCGGATGACGAGACCTTCAAGGCGGCAGCAGCCGGTGCAGACTGGAGCAAGGCCCCTGGCTTTGCGCTGGTCTTGACTGATCAAGCGGGCAAGAACAGCTGGCCGATTACCGGCGCATCCTTCATCCTGATGCACAAGGCGCAAGCCGACGCAGACAAGGGTAAAGAAGTGCTGAAGTTCTTCGACTGGGCTTACAAGAACGGCGGCGCGATGGCCACTGAGCTGGATTACGTCGCGATGCCGGCCCCGGTCGTGAAGCAGGTGCAAGACGCGTGGAAGTCGCAGCTGAAGGATGGCTCCGGCAAGACAGTCTGGTAATCACGTAACAGCGGCTGCATGCCGCAGATCGAATGCCGCCTGCGGGCGGCATTTGCATTTATTGCAGCGATCGCTCCGGATAGCCACGCCCCGGTTCCAAATTTGCAAGCGATGCGCTACGATGCACGGCCCACAGATAGCGCTTCAATATGATCGAACAAGCAGACGACGTTACCCAACCCTTGCCTATGCCGGTTACCTCGGCGTTGCTTATGAATTTCGCAACCGCCAGGCGCTTGTACAGCGTTGAATTGAGCCAGGATCTCCTCGGCGACTGGATGGTCACCCGGTCGTGGAAAGATAAAGAACACGGCCGCGTCGGACGAAAACAGACGCTGGTTGAGAACCATTCGATGGGGATGGCGCTTGTCGATACGTTTGCGAGGAAGCAGGCGAAGCTTGGGTATCGGCCATGCTGATCGGCCGCCATTTCCGCGACGGCGCATAACCTGGCGGGTCAGTTCATTCAGACCCACCCTACGCTGAAGCTCAGCCCACGCAGGTGGTGCCAAGAACCGCACATGCAGTCGCTGCCTCGACGCTAGCACTCAATCCCCCCAACCTCGGCTGCCTCCATTACACTACGTAAAAGCCGGCGAAGACCAAGGCACACAAAGGGGAGAAGGAGACATGATCGAACCAACGACACTACGTTACTTCCGCGAGGTCGCCGCGCACGGTTCGGTACGCCACGCGGCCGAGCGGCTGTTTGTGGCGCAGAGCGCGGTAAGCCGTCAGGTTGCATTACTCGAAGAAGAACTGGGCGTGCCATTGTTCGAGCGCCATGCGCGCGGAATGTCATTGACCGAAGCGGGGCGCCTGCTGCTTGCATACTCAACCGATATGCGTAGCCGCTTCGATGAAATGCGCGGACTGATCCAGGAATACGAGACCTTGCAGCGAGGGCATGTCGACATCGCCTGTGTCGAAGGCGTCTTGGCGCGCTTCATGCCCGAAGCCTTGCCCGTCTTCGCTGATGAATGCCCGGGCATATCGCTCAGCGTCGCCGCGATGGGTTCGCATGCCATCGCGGAAGCGATCGCCGAGCATCGATATGACCTCGGCATCGTGTTCGGCAGTTCACCGCGTACTGATCTGCTCGAACTCGCACAAATGAGCCAGCCCTTGTGTGCGGTCGTCTCTCCGAATCACCCATTGGCCAGGAAAAACAGCTGCACTCTCTCCCAGGTCGCCGCCTTCCAGGTAGTCCTCCCGGACCGCTCCTTCGGCATCCGGCAACTGGTGGATCGCGTCAGCGCAAACGGAAAATTCGCGCTCAACAAAACGATCGAGACCAATACGCTGGCGTTTGCCCAGCGACTCGTCATGCAGGGCGAGAACCGCGTCACCTTCCTGCCCGGGGACATGGTGCTGCCCGAAATAGAGGCCGGCATGCTGGTCGCGGTGCCGCTGACCGATTCCGCGCTGCGCAGGACACGTGTAACGCTGGTCGCCAGCACGACACGAAAACTGTCGCAGGCCGCGCGTCACCTGGCGCGGCATTTAAGCGAGCTCATGAAATCGAACAATTCCGATATCCACGCGCTTTCGCGTCCCGGTCCCCACGCCCGCCAAGCATAGTCCGGATGAGCGTTCTCTTAATTAGAACGCTCCCCTCGAAAATCGATGTCTCTCCCGCACAGGGTCTGCTGCTAGGATAAAAAACGTTGTGCCGTTGTACACGATCGCACGCCGATTTTTGTTTTGCATTCACTTTTCAAGGGGATCTTTCATGCTCGGTTTATCTCTGCGTTCCCACGGCGCCCGCGTGCTGTCGATGCTTGCATGCGCTGCAGTCCCGACCCTCACGGTCTTCACCACGCATGCGCAGGAGGTCATTCGGTTCGGTGCGCCGCTGCCCCTGACCGGTGCACTCGCCCCGGAAGCGCTCAAGCAGCAGCAAGGCTACGACCTCTGGGCCGACCAGGTGAACAAGGCCGGTGGCATCAAGGTCGGCAGCAAGAAAATGAAGGTCGAGATCGTCTACACCGATTACCAATCGAATACCCCCCGCGCTGTGCAGACGGCGGAGAAGCTCATCACACAGGAGAAAGTGCATTTCCTGTTCTCGCCGTTCGGCTCCGGAGCTGCAAAAGCGGCAAGTACCGTGTCCGAGAAATACGGCGTGCCGACCATTGCATCCACCGCTTCATCGGCACAGGTCTACGATCAGGGCTACAAGTTCCTGTTCGGCACCTTTACACCGAATGACACGCTGACCACGCCGCTGGTCGACATCGTCCGGCAGAAAGCGCCCGGCGTGAAGCGGGTTGCCATCCTGGCTCGCAACGACCTGTTCCCGCTCGCGATTGCACAGGAAATGGAAAAGGCGGCGAAGGCGAAGGGCCTGGAAGTCGTTTTCTTCGAGAAGTACGCGATCAATGCGATGGACCATTCTTCCGCGCTCTCGCAGATCAAGGCGCAATCACCGCACTGGATTTTCGCCACGGGCTACATCAATGACCTGGTGCTGATCAAAAAGCAAATGGGTGACCAGAAAATGGAGGCGCCGATAGTGACGATGATCGCCGGGCCCGCTTACCAGGAATTCATTGATGCGACCGGCAAGACATCCGAAAACATCAGCAGCGCTTCATGGTGGCATATGGCGGCGCGCTACAAGGGTCAGGATATCTTCGGGACCACCGAAAACTATACCAAGCTGTTTCGCGAGAAGTACAAGGTCGATCCGGACTACGCACAGGCGTCCGCGTCAGTGTCGGGCGCGCTGTTTCAGATGGCCATCGAAAAAGCCGGCACGCTCGACCGCACCAAGATACGCGACGAGCTCGCACGCATGAATGTCCAGACCTTCTGGGGTCCTGTGAAGTTTGGCCCGACCGGACAGATCTCGTCGCTCGAGCCACCGGTATTCCAGATCCAGAACGGCAAAACCATGGTCGTGCACCCTGCCGCAATCAAACAGGCCGAATTCAAACTTGGCGTGAAATAAGCCGGCCCTATGCTCATCCTGCAAGTACTGCTCAACGCGATCGTGCTGGGCAGCCTCTACGCCTGCATAGCGGCTGGCTTCTCCCTGGTGTGGGGAGTGCTCAATGTGATCAACCTGATACACGGTTCGTTCATCGTGCTGGGGTCGTATCTGGCATGGGCCGCCTATAACTCACTCGGGCTAGCGCCATGGACGTCGCTGCTGATCGCCGCCCCGGCATTCTTCTGCCTGGGCTATGCGATACAGCGCGGCATCCTCAATCGTGTAATCGCGGCGCCGGTACTGGTCACGCTGACGCTGACTTTCGGCCTCGACCTGATGCTCAACAACGCCATGCTGGTGGCATTCAAGGCCGACTATCGCCGCCTGGTTCTCGATCCTTCGCTCGGGTCGGTTTCCCTGGGCCCGCTGGTGGTGCCGACCGATCGGATAGTCGCGACCATCTTCGCATTGCTGCTGACGCTGGCGCTCTATCTCGTGCTGCGCCGTTCCCGTATCGGACGCGCGATCGTGGCCGTCAGGATGGATCGGGACGCATCGCGCCTGATGGGTGTGGATGTACCGTCAATTTATGCAACCGCGTTCGGCCTCGGCGCCGCCATGGCCGGCTGCGCAGGCGTGCTGCTGGCAATGATCTTTCCGATTTCGCCGATAGCCTCAGGGTCATATCTGGGCAAGGCCTTCGTGGTTTGTGTGCTCGGCGGACTTGGCAGCGTGCCAGGTGCCGTGGTGGGCGGGCTGTTTCTCGGGATAGTGGAAAGTTTCGGTTCGCTGGCTTTCGGCCCGGAACACGCGGTCACGCTGTCATTCGCGCTGTTGATCCTGTTCCTCGTCGTTCGTCCACAGGGACTGCTCGGGAAGCGGGGATTCGAATGAAAAAGTCGATCTACCTTGCCACCATCGCTCTGCTGGTCCTGTTCGGCTGCCTCCCGCTATTTGACAGTGCGTATGCGCTGCGCATCGGCACCTTCGCCTGCATGTACGCAATCATGTCCGTGTCGTGGACCGTGATCGGCGGCTTCACCGGCTATCCGTCATTTGGCACAGCGGCGTTCTTCGGGTTCGGCGCCTATTGCGGCGGCGTACTCATCAATAAAGGCTGGCCCCTGCTTGCCGCCGTCGGCACCGCCGGTATGGTCGCCTTCGTTTGCGCGCTGGTATTGGGCATCGTGCTGCTGCGGCTGCGCGGCCACTATTTTGCGATTGCCAGCCTGGCCGTTGCCGAAGTGCTGCGAGAAAGCACCAACTCGGCAACCGACCTGACCGGTGGCGGCATGGGACTCAACATTCCGCTGGTGGTCTCCGGCTCCAATAGTGTCATGGGCGAGGCGTCGTTCTTCTTCTGGACCATGTGGGCATTGCTGCTGCTGACCTTCATAGTCGTGCGCCAGATCCAGCAATCGAAGCTCGGTTTCGGCCTGGTATGCATCAAGCAGAATGAATCGGCCGCCGACATGATCGGCGTCAACGCCACCATGTACAAGAGCGTCGCGTTTGCCTTCTCCGGCGTGTTCGTCGCAATGGCAGGCGTGATCTACGCAGCATGGGTGCATTACATCGAACCGCCCGATGTATTCGACGTGCTATTCGCTGTAAAGCCGATCGTGATGGCCCTGCTGGGCGGACTTGGTTCCCCTGCCGGCGCCGTACTGGGTGCATTCGCCTTCCTCGGCATCGAGGAATTGGTGTGGCGTAACTACCTGCAGATCCACTCGGGTGTCCTCGGCTTGCTGGTTGTGCTGCTACTGCTGTTCCTGCCGAATGGCATGATGTCCATTTCGAAGCGCTTTAAATTCATCGGAGGACGCCGTGGCTGAAGTGCTGAAGCTCGAAGGCCTGTCGCGCCGTTTCGGCGGACTGCAGGCGCTGCAGGACGTCAGCTTATCGGTCGGCCAAGGTGAAATCCTCGGCCTGATCGGCCCGAACGGCGCGGGCAAGACGACCCTCGTGAACGTTGTGACTGGGGTCCATCGCGCTTCTGCCGGGCGTGTGCTGTTCGAAGGCCGGGATATCACCCGGCTGCAGCCGTACCAGACAGCACGCGCCGGCCTGGCCCGTACTTTCCAGGTCGTGCAGCCATTCCCCGAATTGTCGACGCTCGACAACGTTGCCGCCGCCGCGCTGTTCTCGCAAGCCGGGATGCGTCCGGCGCAAGCGCGCGAGTTCGCAGCGAGCCAGCTGGATTTTGTCGGGCTTAGCCAGCATGCGGACAAGCCGGCGCACATGCTGACGCTGGCAATGCGCAAACGGTTGGAACTGGCCAAGGCCGTGGCGATGAACCCGAAGCTGCTGTTCCTCGACGAGGTCAACGCCGGCCTGAATTCCATGGAGGTTGAACATGCGATGGTGCTGATACGCCAACTCGCGCAGCGCGGCATCACTATCGTGCTGATTGAGCACCTGATGAAAGTGGTGCTGACCGTGTGCAGCCGCATCGTGGTTCTTCAAAACGGTGCGCTGATAGCGGATGGCACGCCTGCCGAAGTGGTTAATGACCGGCGTGTCGTCGAAGCGTATCTCGGGAAGAAATACGCGCAGCTCAACACCGCAACCGGTTAGGAAGGCCATGAACAACTCCATTCCATTGCTCCAATTGAGCGGGCTTGAGGCCGGATATGGCGAGATCCAGGTGCTGTGGGGCATCGATCTGACGCTGCGCCAAGGCGAGATCACCGCGCTGGTCGGCTCCAATGGCGCCGGCAAATCGACGCTGATGCGAGCACTGTCCGGATTGATTGCGCCGACTGCGGGAAGCATCGCATGGGAAGGCGAGGACATCTCCGGACGGTCGCCCGCGCAGATCCTTGCGCATGGCATAGCCCATGTGCCCGAAGGCCGGCGGCTGTTCAGCGCCATGAGTGTCGAGGACAACCTGTTAATGGGCGCCTATGCGCGCAAGGAACCACGCTCGGCCATCCAGCGCGACCTTGATCGTGTCTATGCAACGTTCCCGAAGTTGTCCGAACGACGCAACCAGGCCGCCGGCACGATGTCCGGCGGCGAACAGCAGATGTGCGCGATCGGACGCGGAATGATGAGCGCGCCTCGCCTGTTGATGATCGACGAATTGTCGCTGGGCTTGTCACCGCTGCTGGTTGAACAACTGGTTGATGCCCTGCAGTTACTCAATCGCGAAGGCCTGTCGATCATGGTGGTCGAACAGGACGTCATCACCGCGCTCGAATTGTCGACCACCGCTTATGTGATGGATATGGGACGCATCGTCCGCAGTGGTCCCAGTTCAGAACTCATGCACGACCCCGCCATCCGCAGCGCCTATCTCGGCGCGCTGACCCAGTAGACCCACTCAACCTGATTACGAAAGCCTCGACATGTCCAGCACACAAGTCTTTGCACCTGGTAACTATCGTTTCGTCCCCGGCGTATTCCAATACTCCGCAGGCGTCGCCGCCGAGCCCGGATACCGGATCGAACGTGTCCGCTTCCTCAAGCCCGTTCCGCTCGCGGAGGGATTCCGGCTGATCGAGCAAACCCTGCGGGCGGCAGGGCGGCCGCTTACCGCATTCTGCGCATGCGAATTGCGTTCGCCGGCGCCATTCGACGAGGCCGGCTTCGAGGCCTTCAACAGGGTATACGTCGGAACGCTCACGCAATGGGGCATCTTCGACGGCAAGACTAACCCGATAGCCCGCAGTAACGTATGCCCGGCAATCGATCCGCCGGAGGTGCCGAGCTTCTATGCATTCTCGTACACGGTTGCGGATGCTTCCGCCGCGCCTTCGTTCGTGGTCGCCGGCAGCGGTGAAGCGCCGGAAGGTAAAGGCAATTACAAGGATCACCTCATCAGCCTCGGCGACGTGTCGACGGAAGGATTGCGCAACAAGGCGCGCTTTGTGCTCGCGGAGATGGAGAACCGGATGCGTGCGCTCGGATTCAAATGGTCCGACACGACTGCCGCCCAGCTCTATACGGTGCACGACATTCATCCTTTCATCGCCGACGAAATCGGCCGGCGCGGCGCGATGAAGGGCGGCTTGACCTGGCACCTGAATCGTCCGCCGGTGGTCGATCTCGAGTATGAAATGGATTGCCGCGGCGTGCACGTGGAACGAGTGCTTGTAGTCTGCTGAGCTTTTAACAAGTGAGTGACAGAATGAAAGCTCAGTCCCTCACCTCCATTTACTGAAACATCAATAGATCTTCCGGAATGAATCATGGCCACTGACAAAATCCTTTCCCCGTTCGACGGCAGCGTAGTAGGCGAAATGCCGGTTTCCACTGCGAAGGACGTCGAGAATGCCATCGTACGTTCGCAGCAGGCATTTCAGGTAGTGCGCAAACTGCCGCGATTCGTGCGGGCCGACATCCTGCAGCGGACCGCAGAGCTGCTGCGTGCCCGCCGCGACGAATTCGTCAGGACCATCGCCGCAGAGGCAGGGAAGCCGGTGTACGACGCCCGCGGAGAGGTATCGCGCGCGATCTTCAATCTGACCAATTCCGCGGCGGAAGCGCGGCGCTTTGGTGGTGAGGAAGTTCCTCTCGATATGGATGCCGGGGTTTTCGAGTACCAGACCACTGACAGCCAGGGGCGCCCGGTTGAACTGTCGCAGCTCGACCCAGACGCTTTGAACCGCATGCGGCGCAGGATAGGCATTGCAAGGCGTTTCCCGATCGGTCCTATCCTGGCGATTGCGCCGTTCAATTTTCCGCTGAACCTGGTTTTGCACAAGGTGGCGCCGGCGATCGCGGTCGGCAACAGCGTGGTGCTGAAACCGGCGCCGCAGACGCCGCTCACATCGCTGCTGCTGCAGCAGATCATGACCGAAGCCGGACTGCCGGAGGGCGCACTACAGGTCATTCATTGTCCGGTTCCGCTTGCCGAGGCAATGGTGCGCGATGAGCGATTCGCCATGGTCAGTTTCACTGGCAGCGCCAAAGTCGGCTGGCACATCAAGGACATTGCGGGCCGCAAAAAGGTGGCGCTTGAGCTTGGCGGTAACGGCGCAGTCGTCGTCTGCGAAGATGCGGACCTCGACCTTGCGGCCGCGCGCTGTGTTCGTGGTGGCGTCGTCTATGGCGGGCAGTACTGCATCGGCGTACAACGGATCCTGGTGCATGAATCGGTTGCGGAGGAATTTACCCGCAAACTGGTTGAACGCGTTCGCGCCTGTCGCGTCGGCGATCCGATGCAGGAAGGAATCGATGTGGGCCCGGTGATTGATGAAGGATCGGCGGTCCGCATTCAAAGCTGGGTTGATGAAGCGGTCGCTGGCGGGGCCACTGTCCTGACCGGCGGTTCACGCAATCGTGCGGTAGTACAGCCGACCGTGCTGACCAACACGGCGAAGGGCATGAAGATCGAGGACGAGGAGGTGTTCGGGCCTGTCCTGACGGTCAACAGTTACAAGACATTCGAGGAAGCCATCCAGCGCGCCGGCGATTCCCGATATGGCCTGCAGGGCGGGATGTTTACCAACGACCTGCGGCGGGCATTTCAGGCGATCGAGGACTGGGATGTCGGCGGGTTGATGGTCAACGATGTGCCGATTTATCGTATCGACAGCATGCCGTTCGGCGGGTGGAAAGACTCGGGGTTCGGAAGGGAAGGGACACGGTATGCGATGGAGGAGATGTCGGATATCAAACATCTTGTGATCAATTACGCTTGACTTGGAAGAGACGTGGTGAAACCGGGCGCCACGACGAGCCAGGCGTCAGGCGACGCGCGGAACACACGCGCGGTATGGCTGGGTTGCGTCATAACGAATTTGGTTAGTGTGCCGGCCTGTGCAAGCACTTTTTTATAAAGCAAACGTGAAAGGATTTTGACCAGCTATCGGCCCGGTCATGATCCTCGCGCCAGCCGGTTCGGGAGCGGGACGGCATGGGGAAGGGGTAGCGCAGGGGAACCTTTACTCCAGGTATTACTCCGCCAGTGGTTGATGTGCGTCAAAGCGGTTTGCTCTGAAGCCGATAGAATTCCGCGATTTGCCCCTCCAATAAAAAAGTCCACCAAGCAAAGTGCAAGGACCATCCACTAAAGCGTACGTACACCCCAAAGCACCCGGGCGCAAAAAATTATCCACGGAGCATAAATGAGCAAACAATTGACCGGCCATCTGGCCAGGGTTCTCACGAAACACCAGGATCAGTTGCTGAACGGATGGCTGGAAAACATGTTTTCGCGCGCCGTGCGCCGTGACAAAATCGCTGAAAACGAAGCCAGCCAGCAGGCGGCCCGCTTCATTCCGGTCCTGGCCGAGGCGGTCACGGAAGGGAAGACTTCCGATATCGACGCGTCCTCATGGAGCGAGGTAAGGCAGTTGCTCAGCGAAATCTCCCAGTACCGGGTGCGTCAGGGCTTCTCCCCGACCGAGACAGCGACTTTCGTCTTTGCACTGAAAGAGCCTGTGTTCGCGCTTCTGCGCGCAGAACTCGGAAGAGAACCGATGGCGTTGGTGGAAGAGACCGCGCAAGCGGGCACTTTGTTTGACCAGCTCGGCTTGTTTACCGTTGCCGAATACCAGAAAGGCCGCGAGCAGGTCATCATGCGTCAGCAACAGGAGTTGCTCGAGTTGTCCACGCCGGTGGTCCAGTTGTGGCAGAACGTCCTCGCGGTGCCGCTGATCGGCACGCTGGACAGCTCGCGCACGCAGGTCGTGATGGAAAACCTGCTCCAGAAAATCATCGACACCGGCGCGTCGATCGCCATCATCGATATCACCGGCGTGCCTACAGTGGACACGCTGGTCGCGCAGCATCTTCTCAAGACCGTTGCCGCCGCCCGATTGATGGGCGCGGATTGCATCATCAGCGGTATTCGTCCACAGATCGCGCAAACCATCGTACATCTCGGCGTCAATCTGGAAGATGTGATCACGAAGGCGACCCTGGCTGACGCGTTCCTTGTCGCATTGAAACGTACCGGATCGACAATCACGTATTCGCAAACCGAAAGGTAAGGTACTGATGGACCGTATACCGATACTGAAAATGGGCGACCTGCTATTGGTGACGATACAGGTCGACATGCACGACCGCCTGGCAATGACGCTTCAGGATGACCTGACGGCGCGCATCGTGAAAGACCGGGCAAAAGGTGTCCTGATCGACATATCGGCGCTCGATATCGTCGATTCGTTCATAGGCCGGATGATCAGCGATACGGCGGCGATGGCCCGCATTCTTGACGCACGAACCGTGCTGGTCGGCATGCAACCGGCGGTCGCGATTACCCTGGTCGAGTTGGGCCTGTCGCTGGCAGGCGTCAGAACCGCGCTCAACGTCGAGAAGGGCATCAGGCTGCTGCAGCAGTCAAGTGCTGTATAACGGCGTATGCCTTCAGAGGCTCCTCCTTCTGCTGTGAAAGGCCGACGAATTGAGTACTAATGATGCGGACCTGATGGTGATGCAGCTGCGATCGGACGAAGACGTGGTTCGCATGCGTCAGGCAGTGCGCGAGTCGCTGGTTGCGGTCGGCTTCAGCCTGGTGGACCAGACCAAGATGGTGACCGCGGCCAGCGAACTTGCGCGTAATACGCTCAGATACGGCGGCGGTGGCGAGTCGCATCTTGCCAGGGTGGCGAATGGCAGCCGCCGCGGAGTCCGCCTGAGTTTTATTGACCATGGCCCGGGAATTGCTGATATCGCACTCGCATTGACCGATGGCTATACGACCGGCGGCGGATTGGGGCTGGGTTTAAGCGGCGCCAAGCGTCTTTCCGATGAGTTCGACATTCAAACAGCGCCAGGAAAAGGCACCGTGGTAAAGATCACCAAATGGAAACCATTCTAAGTGCAGTAAGGCCGCAGGCGGCATTCCATATCGGGGAATCCACCGCGGTTGCGGCCGCACGGCGCGCCGGCAGCGAAATCGCCAGGCGGCTCGGCTTTGACGAGACCAGGGCAGGCCGGGTCTCGCTTGTCATTACCGAAGCGGCAACCAATATTGTCAAACATGCCGCTTCCGGGGAAATTCTTATAAGACCGGTTCGATCCGGTGACACCGCCGGTATCGAAATACTGGCGATCGACTCCGGTCCCGGCATGGCCAATCTTGCATTGAACATGCAGGATGGCGTGTCATCGGCCGGCACTTATGGCGTTGGTCTTGGCGCACTGCGGCGCCTTGCCGACGAGTTCGATGTGCATACCGCTCCCGGTAAGGGAACTGTCTTGTGCATGACCGTGTGGGCCGGGCCCGTTGGCGCCGCTGCCGCGTGGCAAATCGGTGCGGTCTGCCTGCCTTTTCCCGGAGAAGAGGTGTGCGGCGACGCCTGGGCGGCTAGCGGCGATGCCAGAACGTTACACCTGATGGTGGCTGACGGACTCGGTCATGGCCCCGATGCCGCGAGGGCGTCCCAGGCTGCCGCTGCGGTACTCGACCGGCATCAGGAATTGCCACCCGGCGCGGCATTACACGAGGCCCATGGCGCGTTGCGTGCAACGCGAGGCGCCGCTGTTGCGGTTGCACGCCTGGATACCATTGCAGGTGAACTATGCTTCGCCGGCGTCGGCAATATCGCTGCCTCTGTTTTTGGAATCAACAACCGTCGTCAAATGGTTTCGCATAACGGCATCGTCGGCAGCAACCTGCGCAAGGTGCAGGAATTCGTTGTTCCGTGGTCCGTCGACTCGATGATCGTCATGTGCTCCGACGGACTCGTGACCCGCTGGGGCCTGGAAGACTATCCTGGCCTCGAGATGCGGCATCCGAGCTTGATTGCCGCTGTTTTATACCGCGACTTCGCCCGCAAGAGCGACGACGTCACGGTGTTGGTTGTCCGGGAAAACCGGGCTCTTGATGTTCCGGGTGGGCATCAATGAGCCTGCGCATCCTGACAGTAGCGATCAATGCGGAGCTCGACGTCGTCGCATCCCGCCAGCGCGCGCGGCAGATTGCATCGCTCTGCGGCTTCGGCGTTCAGGACCAGGCCCGTATCGGCACCGCGGTATCGGAGCTTGCGCGCAATGTTTACAACTATGCGTCGCGTGGCAGGATCGAGTTTTCAGTCGAGGGCGAAACTACGCCGCAGGTTCTGATTATCCGGATTGAAGACGAAGGTCCGGGTATAGCGAATCTCGACCTCATTCTCTCCGGCCGGTATCACTCCCAGACCGGGATGGGCCTCGGCATTATCGGCGCGCGTCGGTTGATGGACCAATGCGACATCAGTACCGTCAAGGGCCAGGGCACGACGGTGGTCCTGAAAAAGCTCATTCCCGGGACTGCGCCGGTGCTGACGCCAAGAATCGTCGGCGACATAGGGGGGCGGCTCGCAACGCTTCCCGCCGACATCACCCTCTCCGAGGTGCAGGAACAAAACAAGGAACTGCTGCGTACCCTGGCGGAACTGAAGGCACGGCAGGAAGAACTGCTGCGGCTGACCCGCGAACTGGAAGATACCAATCGCGGCGTGGTCGCGCTGTATGCGGAACTCGATGAAAAAGCGGACCACCTGCGCCGCGCCGACGAGATGAAATCGCGCTTCCTGTCGAACATGAGCCATGAATTCCGTACGCCGCTCAGTTCGATACGCGCTTTGTCGAAACTCTTGCTCGACCGGGTCGACGGCGAACTTTCCGAAGAGCAGGAAAAGCAAGTCACATTCATACTCAAAGGCACGGAATCGCTGGCCGAACTGGTGAACGACCTGCTCGATCTGGCGAAGATCGAGGCGGGCAAAATTGACGTGCGATCCGTCAAGTTCGAAGTCGCCGATATGTTCAGCGCGCTGCGCGGCATGCTTCGTCCGCTGCTGGTCAGCGATTCGGTCAGGCTCGTCTTCGATGAACCGGCGGATGTCAGCGGCATGTACACCGATGAAGCAAAATTGTCGCAGATCCTGCGCAACTTCATTTCGAACGCACTGAAGTTCACTGAATCCGGTGAAGTGAGGATCACCGCCACACCGGTGCCGGAAGAAGCGGCGATCCGCTTTTCGGTCGCCGATACCGGCCTGGGCATTGCGCCGGAACACCAGCAGCTCATCTTTGAAGAATTCAGCCAGGTCGAAAATCGCCTGCAGCAGCGTGTTAAAGGCACCGGCCTCGGATTGCCGCTATGCCGCAAACTGGCCGCGCTGCTCGGCGGACGGATCGAGCTCGAGAGTACGCCTGGACATGGCTCCACCTTCTCGGCAGTCATCCCGGTCGAGCATGATTCGGCCGAGCCGGCGTCCGTAGACGATAGCGGCGCCGTCGCAGTCGACGACCAGCGTTTGCCGGTGCTGGTTGTCGAAGATGACCAGGATGTCAGGCTGCTCTATGAAAAATTCCTGCGGGGTACGGAATTCCGGCTGGTTTATGCCCGCAGCATCTGGGAAGCGGAGCACTCCTGGACCTCGCTGCGCCCGGCGGCGGTGGTGCTCGACGTCGTTTTGAACGGCGAAGATACCTGGCGCTGGTTAATGGAAACCAAAAACAATGACGGGCGCAGGGATGTGCCGATCATCGTTGCGACCAACGTGGATGACAAGCGCAAGGGTTTTGCGCTCGGGGCGGATGCGTATTTCGTCAAACCGCTGTTGCGTGACGACCTGGTGTCGATGCTGCGGTCTTTGATCAACCCGCCTCCCGCCGATGCGTCATCCCCGGTTGAGGGACGCGCGGAAAGTGAAAATACGTGACAGGGAAAATGAAGCCGAACCTGCAAGATTCGTTAATCCTGAACGTTGACGACACCGACGCCGCGCGGTACGCCAAAACGCGTATCCTGACGCGTGCCGGCTTCACGGTCATTGAAGCGGCCAGCGGCGCCGAAGCATTGAGGCGCGCGAACCAAGACTTGCCGGACCTGGTGCTGCTTGACGTCAAACTTCCCGATATCAATGGGTTCGAGGTGTGCCGGCTCCTCAAGGAAGACCCGTTGACCAAAATGGTCCTGGTCTTGCAGACATCGGCGTCCTATATCGGAATCGCCGACAAGATACGTGCGCTCGATGGTGGCGCCGATAACTACCTGTTCGAGCCGATCGAACCGGAAGAACTGGTCGCCAACGTGAAGGCGCTGTTGCGGCTGGGCAGGGTCGAACGCGAGTTGCGCGAAGTCGACCGGCGCAAGGATGAATTCCTCGCCGTCCTGGCGCACGAATTGCGCAATCCGCTCGCCCCGATACGCAACTCCGTGGAGCTGTTGCGCCAGCTCGCGCCCTACGTGTCCGCAACCCAGGAAAATGCGCGCCAGACGATCCTCCGGCAGATCGATCACATGGTCCGGCTGGTCGACGACCTGCTCGACGTTTCGCGCATCACCCAGGGAAAGATAACCATCCACGAGCAACCGGTCGAACTCAAGGCCTTCATCAACGTTGCCGTCGAAATCGCCGGCCCCATCGTGGCAGACCGTCGCCATACCCTTTCGGTTCGGCTACCCGACCATGATGTATGGATAAATGGCGACAGCGCCCGGTTGTCGCAGATAGTTGGCAACCTGCTTCATAACGCAGCGAAATTCACGCCGCAGGGAGGGGAGCTGGCTGTGATCGCTGAACAGGCCGGTGAGATGGTTTCCATCCATGTGCAGGACAACGGCATCGGTATTTCCGCGGATTGGACCCGCGCGATCTTCGATCTGTTCACCCAGGCCGAACATGTTTCAGACCGCGTGCAGGACGGTTTGGGAATCGGGCTTTCCCTCGTAAAAACCCTGGTCGAACTCCACCAGGGAACCGTCAATGTGGCAAGCGGCGGCCCCGGCAAGGGCAGTACATTCGAACTGCGGTTCCCGGTGATGCCGCAGCCACAGCAGTCCACCTCCAGGCAGGAAGACGCTCCGCATCATCGCAGCGCCGGCCGTCGCATTCTTGTGGTTG
>JBBWZW010000200.1:0-12910 GCA_039649305.1 Burkholderiales bacterium | reverse complement strand
CCTGCGCACTGATGGGCGCGATCATGCTGAACGCCTGCAGGAAGCTGGGCTTCGCCGGCGTGATACTCGATGCCGCGCATCGCGACACTGAGGAACTCATCGAGCTGGGCTTTCCCCTATATTCCGTGGGCGCAAATCCGAACGGACCGACGAAGTTTGTGCCGGGCCGTATTAACTGGCCGATCTCATGCGGCGGCATATCGGTTAATCCGGGCGACCTGATAGTCGGCGATGCTGACGGCGTAGTGGTGGTCGAGCGTGAAAAGGCAGCGTCTCTATTGGACCTTGCGGCCAAAAAAGTCGCTGATGAGCGCGCCCGCATAGAAGACATCTTGTCCGGCAAAGCCTTGCGTCCCAAGTGGCTGGAAGGTTCGCTGCGCGCGGCAGGCGTGCTGAAAGAGGGCGAGACGCTCTAGTGATTAAATTTTTCCGGTATCACGAAGCGCCGGGATGACGTAGGTTGGGATGCAAATCCCAACATTCCGGACCTCGATCGACCGACCCCTCTCGACCCGGGTCGATGGTGATCTGACGTGCGAAGTATGAATGCCGGGATTCGCATCCCAACCTGCGTTCTACCCGCCGCGGTAGATGTAGGGTGCGCAATGCGCGTCACCAAACAATAATGAATAAACACTTCTGGAGAGCAAAGTGCAAAAAGTAAGAGCAGCGGTAAAGACCGGCGCGAACAAGATCGAGATCCAGGAATTCCCGATGCCGGAGATTCCGGAAGATGGGGCGTTGATGAAGGTGGAAGTCGCCGGCATCTGCGGAACCGACGTCAAGATGTTCAAGGAAGGACTGAAAACCGGCGGTCCGGTGATCATGGGCCACGAGAACATCGGCTACATCGCGAAGGCGGGGAAAGAGTTCACCGCGCGCAAAGGATTCAAGGAAGGCGATCTCGTGTTCGTCGAACACTACGTCGCATGCGGCAAGTGCGAGTGGTGCCACCAGGGCGAGTACCGTCACTGCGAGAACACCGACTGGCGTTCCAACCCGGATGGCATCCGCTATGGTTACAGCACATCCGACAAGCCGCCGCACCTGTGGGGCGGTTTCGCCGAGTACATGTACCTCCCCTGGAACTCGGTAGTTCACAAGGTACCCGATGGTGTGACGCCTGAGCTTGCGGGTCTCGTGACCCCGATGGCGAACGGCATCGAATGGGCGCTGTTCGATTGCAAAGTCGGATACAACTCCATGGTACTGATCCAGGGTCCCGGCCAGCAGGGCCTGTCGCAGACCATCGCCTGCAAACAGGCGGGCGCTTCGCTGATTATCGTCACCGGTACAACGAAGGACGCCGCACGCCTGGAAGTCGCGAAGAAGCTCGGCGCCGATGTCGTGATTGACGTACAAAAAGAAGACCCGCTCAAACGAATCATGGAAGCCACCGGTGGCAGGGGTGTGGACGTCTCGCTGGACTGCACCGCGGGCGCAGGCACCGCACCGATCCTGCTGGGCGTCGAAGCACTCAAGCGCAAAGGCGGCACCTTGCTGATCCAGGGCGAGATGGCAGATTTTCCGAACTTCCCGATCGGCAAAATCACCGTCAAGTACATCACCATCAAGAGCGCGCGCGGCCATAGCTACAAGGCTTGCGAACTGGCGCTGCAGCAGCTGGCATCCAAGCGCTTCCCGCTCGAGCTGCTGACCACGCATCGCTTCGGCCTGGAAGACACCGAGTATGCAATAAAGTCGGTCGGCGGCGAGGGCGCGAAGGACGTGGTGCACGTTTCGCTCATGCCGTGGATGAAGAAGTAATAAAGACAGGCGCCAGATGACCGAACGCATTCCAGTAACTGTGCTCACCGGCTATCTCGGCGCCGGCAAGACGACGCTGCTCAACCGCATCCTGTCGGAGGATCACGGCCGGCGTTATGCGGTGATCGTCAACGAATTCGGCGAAGTCGGCATCGACAACGACCTCATCCTGAACACCGATGAGGAATTGTTCGAAATGAACAATGGCTGCATCTGCTGCACGGTGCGCGGCGATCTGATTCGCACGTTGCATGGGCTGTTGTCGAAGCAGGGCAGCTTCGACGCCATTATCGTGGAGACCACCGGCCTGGCCGATCCGGGCCCCGTGGCGCAGACCTTTTTCGTCGATGACTACCTGCAGTCTAAGACCGTGCTCGATTCTGTAACGACGGTGGTCGACGCAAAGCACATCCTGCTTCGGCTCGCCGACAGCCGCGAGGCCGTGGAACAGATCGCATTCGCCGATCAGATCGTGCTCAACAAGACGGAACTCGTGTCGGAAGAAGAGTTGCGCAGCATAGAAGCGCGCCTGCGGAAGATGAATCCGCTGGCGCCGATCCACCGTGCGCAACGCTCGAACGTTGCACTGGACAAGGTGTTGGGACGCGGCGGGTTCGATATCGAACGCATCGTTACGCTGGAGCCGGACTTCCTGAACCCGGCGCACGGCGAGGCCGGGCATGTGCACGACGATCATTGCGGACATGACCACCACGATCACGATCATCATGAGCACGACCATGAGCATGACACCGGGATAGACAGCATCTCGCTCACATCGTACACGCCGATGGACGGCACCCTGATCAGCATGTGGCTCAATGGGCTCATTACGAGCAAGGGGCAGGACATCCTGCGCGGAAAAGGGATTATCGACGTCAAGGGCGAGGACCGGCGCCTCGTGTTCCAGTCGGTGCACATGGTGCTGGAAGGCGATTTGCAGCGCGCCTGGCTGCTCGATGAACCCCGCTATAGCCGCCTCGTGTTCATCGGTCGGAACCTGAACAAGGACGCGCTGGAGGCGGGCTTTCGCAACTGCGCCGCCGCGGCAGACGCATGACTCACAACCGTATGCGGGAGAAAGTTTAAACACATGGACATACTGTCTTGCGCACAGGCGGTGGCCGATACGCACCATCGCATTCAGATTCCCAACTCTAGCCGTCGCCTGATCAAGGTGGTCGGGATCGGGCAGGGCGGCGCGGCTGTCGCACGTTCAATCGGAAACAGGGGGCTGCACGACGTGCAAACGGTCATTCCCCAGTCGGGAGACGTCGTGACAGTCGTTGGCACTCTGCAGTCGCTCAACGATGCCGACATGCTTTTCCTGGTCGCGCGTGATGGCGACGACCTCGCGTTGGCGCCTGCAATCAGGCAGGCGGTTCGGGGTAGCGGCGTGCTGGTGACCGGCGTCCTGATTCAGGAGGGATCCGCCGCGCCGGCTCCGGAGGGGCTCGCTACGCTGCGGGCGGCTGCCGATATGCTGGTGATCGCGACGGACGAAAGTTATGTAGTTGACATGCTGGTGGAACTGGGCGCCTGACCACACTTCCGTTTACCAGAAGTCATATTCATCGATGGGATACCACTTATTCCACTTATGAATTGGACTGATAGTACGTAGAGTTTTATACTGCAACGCAATAAAACTCTACGCATCGGACCAACATGACTTCTATCGCATTTGACGCCGCAATCGCACGACGCGAGCAATCCTGGGTTGCTTCCTTCCTGAAAAGGATCGCCTACAAGGAGCCGAAGCATGTAGCCGCCCAACAGCGTAAGGTGGTTGCGGCGGTTCCGTTCGCGGCAGAGTCGGAGCGCAAAGCTCCCGTCAGCCTGAATTCCGCTCTCGCCTACGAGTGCGACAACTGGCTGCGCTGGACCAGCAAGTAATTCTTCATCCCACGGAGGCATCCGTCCTGATGCCTCTGATTACCGGATTTTCGAACGCCGGTATCTCGTGAATGTTTCCCCAAGCTACATCTGTAGGGTGCGCCCCGCGCACCATTTCCTTTCAGTCATCTGCAGCATCCCGTAAACAAACTCGGCCGCTCCCCAAGCGAACAAATCACGCAATTGCCAACAATTGTCGCAGAGTGGGAAATGGTGCGGAGGCGCACCCCTACGCGTGCAACGGCCTGCGGGTTCCAACGCCCTTTCGCGCCCTCCGGGAAATAGCCCCCGAGAAAACCGCTCGTATCATTTCATTCCCATCGGACATGAACTATGCTGATTCATGCTTGTTTCGCGGGAGCGAAAGGGGGCGAAGTGGACATCGATTGCAGCGGCGACATGGTGCCTGCACCAGCGCAGTTCGCGTCCATCGGAAGCTTGTCGCGACGACAATTCCTCACCGCCGGTTCGATACTGTTGGGCGGCTCTCTTTTGCCCGCCTGCCGCTCCAAAAAACAAGCATTCCCACCCGTCGAGGGCGCAACTAGCGCCGAGCGCGCCGTCAATGCGGCAAAACGATTCTCGGGAAAGACGTTGAACATCGGTTGGGAAACCGGCGATCAGGCACAGGATCCGCTGCGTTTTTCCGGCCCGCTATGGGAAAAGCTGACCGGTATCCGCGTCAATGTGGTTGAGATCGGGATTCCCACGAACATGTTCCGGCGTCTGATGGCTGAACATATGGCGAAGTCCGGCGCGATTGATTGCGTCATGGTGGCGCCTGCATGGATGCCGACCCTGCTTGCGGCAGGCGTGCTGGAGCCGCTCGACGACTATGTCGATCACTATATGGTCAAAACGGACCTTGATGATTTTTTGCCGTTCTACCAGTCGCTTGGTATCTGGGACGGCCGTCGCTTTGGACTAGTGGACGACGGCGACACGCTGCTGCTGTACTACCGCCGGGACCTGTTTGAAGACGCACAAAACCAAAGCGATTTCACTACGCGTTTTGGAAGGCCGCTCGGCGACCCGCGTAGCTATGACTGGCAGCAATTCATCGACGCCGCCAGTTTCTTTACTGACAAGTTCGCCCCCGATCTGTATGGTATCGCCCCCTTCAACAAATGGTTGCGCTGGGGGTGGTTCGAGGCGCAACTGCGAGTGAATGGCGGTCAGTTCTTCATCCCGGCGACAATGAAGCCGGGCATTAATACGGACGCCGGGCGCCGCACCATGGCGAATCTTGCCGATATGGATCGGTTCATGCCGCCGGGAGCCTCGGATACGCAGGGGCCGACTGCCTTGTTTGCCTCTTATCTCGCGGGAAAGGTCGCGATGGCCAGCTTTTGGCCGCCGCTCGGTCGCTGGGCCGAGGCGTATGGCGGCGAACGCGTTGGTGGCGTGCCGAAGAGCCAGGTCGCGGGCAAGACCGGCTACGCTCTTCTGCCCGGCGGTCGCACCGAAATGGCGCTCGGATGGTTGCTCGCGATTTTGGCAAACAGCCCCCAAAAAGAAGCGGCTTATCTGTTTGCACAATGGATGAACAGCCCGGAGATCAGCCTGCAGCGCGTCATGCTGCCGTACTCGCTGCGCGATCCGTTCCGTCAGTCGCATATCGCATCGCCAACATATCGCGCGCTGTGGCCATCCGCGCCTGCCTACCTCGACACACTGAAGGAGGCCGACGCCCGGGCACTCCTGGATTTGACCATTCCCGGCGCGCCGGAATATGAGGAAGCGTTCTATCAGGCGGCCGGCAATGTACGGCTGGGGATGACGATTAATGCGGCGATGGACCAAATGGCCGCTGAATGGGATGCGATTACTGAGCGGTACGGACGGGACAATCAGCGAACGGCATATGAACGCTTCCTGCGGCGTCAAGGTGCGATGGTGCCGGTCGCGGGGCCACGGTCGTAGAGACATCCGGTAGCCCGGAATCGAAAGTTTTTCAGCTTGTTTACGTGATGCGACGCTTCGGCCTTCGAGCAAAACTGTTTCTGGCGTTTGGCATAGTCCTGCTGCCAGTGCTGATCTTGTTGCTCCTTGGTTTCCGCAGCAATCTCGCCTCGCGCGAATCGCTGATCCTTGAAGACCAGCGGCTGACCGCGGAAGCGGTTGCGGTTCAGATTGACGGCGGGTTCGACGCATCCCTCGGCATTGCCTGGGCGGTGGCGAACGATCCGCTGGTCCAAACCCTCGATGCGCAGCGTCTCGATCGGCATCTCATGCAACTGATAGAGCGTTACCCGGTTTATCAGCAAATCAACGTATTTGACGCTACCGGGTTAAATCGCGGCTTTGGCAATTTGACCCAGTCGCCCGAACCGCGCATCAACATCGCGAACAGGATCTATTTTAAAACGGTGATGGCAACCAATTCCCCGACGATTTCACAAGTGACGCACCTTGTGCGTCCCAAGGATGTCATAGCGGTCTTTGCGGCCGTGCCGATTCGCGATTCGGCAAGCCAGCCCATCGGCGTAGTCACCGTAGCCATGTCGACAGACCAGTTGGCCAAGCGCTATGAAGAGACCCGTTTGCTTCCCGGCCAGGCAATCGTGCTTGCGGACCGCAACGTGCATCTGGCCTTTCATTCGTTGCGGCGCAACCTTTCGGCCGAAGCGAGCACTGCCTTCAAGGACTCGCCGCCGTTGCGGTCTGCGATCGCCGGAATTCCAACGACCGTGAGCGAGTTTCGCGACCCGGTTACCGGGGACATGCGCCTCGGTGCATTCGTCCCGACGCCGCGATACGGTTGGGCCGTCGGCGTCACCATGCCGCCCTCGGTCGCGTTGGCGCCGGTGTACGCCGTGCTGCGCGATCAATTGTGGGGATTCGCAGGCATGTTATTGCTCAGCGCGATCCTCGCTTCCGCGTTGGCGCGTTACCTCGTCGGTCCATTCCAGCGACTCGACGCGGCAGCGCGCGCACTGGGTGGCGGCGACCTGGCGCGGCGGGTCGAGATTCATACCGGAGACGAGATCGAACGCCTCGGCGCTTCTTTCAACGAAATGGCCGCACAAATTCAGGAACGCGATACCGCGCTGCGCGAACGCGAAGCGCGCATCAGGCGCCTGGTCGACTCAAATATCATCGGTATTTTTTTCTGGGACGTCGACGGCGGCGTATATGAGGCAAACGACGAAATGCTCCGGATAATAGGTTATACGCGGCAGGACGTTATCGATGGAAAAGTCTGGTGGTCCGAGATGACGCCGCCGGAATACCTCGCTGCCGATACGCGGGCAATGGAAGAAGTCATGCGATCCGGGAAAGTGACACCGTATGAAAAAGAATTCATCCGCAGGGACGGCAACTGCGTCCCGGTAATGGTCGGCGGCACTCTTTTCGAAGCATCACAGGCTACAGGCGTGGCCTTCGTGCTTGACCTCACCGAGCGTAAGCGCGCGGAAGAAGCGCTGCGCAATGCGCACGACGCGCTGGAAAGGCGGGTGTTGGAACGCACTGCGGATCTCGAGATGAGCAACGAACGGCTTGAACGCGAGATCCTGGAGCGGCACCGGGCCGAGATGGTATTGAAACAACGTTCGCGGGAACTCGCGCGCTCCAACGCCGAACTGGAACAATTCGCCTACGTTGCCTCGCACGACCTGCAAGAACCGTTGCGCATGGTCGCCAGCTATATGCACTTGCTCGAGAGGAAATACAAGGATCAGCTCGACGCGGATGCCAACGAATTCATCGGATTTGCGGTGGACGGCGCAAAGCGGATGCAAGCGCTGATCGGGGATCTGCTGGCGTACTCGCGTGTCGGCACCGCAGTCAAGCCGTTGCAGCCGACCGATTGCGCTGCCGTGGTAAAGGCGGCGCTGAGTTCGGTGCGCGTGGCGATCGACGAAAGCGGCGCTCAGGTCACCTGCGACACCTTGCCGAGTGTGATGGGCGATGCGACCCAATTGACGCAGCTGTTCCAAAACCTGATCGCGAACGCCATCAAATTCCGGCGCGAGGAGTCACCGGTCATCCAGATCTCCGCCTGCCCGGAGGCTGAATGCTGGTGCTTTGCGGTACGCGACAACGGGATTGGCATTGAGGCCGAGTACTTTGACCGGATCTTTGTGATGTTCCAGCGCCTGCATGGGCGGCGAGCCTATCCGGGCACAGGCATCGGCCTGGCAATTTGCAAAAAGATCGTGGAGCGGCACGGCGGACGCATCTGGGTCGAGTCATGCGAAAAGGGATCGGTGTTCAAATTTGTCCTGCCCGGGGCAGAAGGAGCAATGCGATGAATGCAAATGCAATGGTACGTCCCATCGAGATACTGCTGGTTGAAGACAATCCTGGCGATGTGCGTTTGACCCTCGAAGCGCTAAAGGACGGCAAGGTGTTGAATCGTTTGCATGTGGTTGAAGACGGCGTTGCGGCGCTTGATTTCTTGTATAGGCGGGATCCATATTCCGGCGCTCCTCGTCCCGACCTGGTACTGTTGGACTTGAACCTCCCGCGAAGAAACGGCCGTGAAATTCTCGCGCAAATCAAAACCGATGGTGCCCTGAAAACGATTCCTGTCGTCATACTCACGAGTTCGCAAGCGGATGAAGACATCGCGCGAGCTTATGAGTTGCATGCGAACTGCTACATCAGCAAACCGGTCGGTTTTGAACAATTCACTGATATCGTCAGGAGCATTGAATCATTCTGGCTTACGATCGTGAATCTGCCGCCGCGTTAATGCCATGAGCCACCCACCGGTAAAAATCCTTCTGATCGACGACAGTCCGGGGGACGCGCGGCTCATTGAGCACATGCTGATCGATGCAAAGGGTTTTGCGTGCGAACTGGAGTGTGTCGACAGCCTGACGGCCGGCATCGAGCGTCTGCAAGCCGGCGCAATAGACGTCGTGCTTCTCGACCTCGGCCTGCCGGAAAGCCGTGGACTGGACACTGTGTTGCGCCTGCAGTCGCAAACGGTATCCTTGCCAACGCTCGTGGTGCTCAGCGGCCTGGCGGATGAAGATACCGCGATTCAGGCCTTGCAGTCGGGCGCGGAGGATTACCTCATCAAAGGACAGGTCGACAGCGCCCTGCTGGTTCGCTCGATCCGCTATGCCGTCGAACGCAGCCAGGCCAAGCAAGCGCTGCAGCAGGCGCATGCCGAACTGGAGCGTCGCGTCGAGGAACGGACCGCGGAGCTGGCAAACGCAGTGAACGCGCTGCATACGGAAATCAGCGAACGCAAGCATGCGGAAGAGCGTATTCGCCACATGGCGCATCACGACGCACTCACCGAACTCCCCAACCGCGTGCTGTTACAGGACCGGATCGAGCAAGCCATAGCCGCCGCCGAACGCAGCGGGGCACAAGTGGCCGTGCTGTTTATTGATCTCGATTACTTCAAGCACATAAACGATTCGCTTGGCCACCAGGTTGGTGACCGCGTGCTGCAGATGGTCGCTGCGCGTCTCCGGCTGTGTCTGCGCAAAGGTGACAGCGTCGCGCGTTTGGGCGGCGATGAGTTCGTTCTAAGCCTTCCTTCTCCGAAAGGTGGCGCCGATATCGAGCGTGTGTCGCAAAAGGTGTTGGATGCGCTGGATCGCTCATTCAATATTGATGGCCAAGATCTGCATCTCGGATGCAGCATCGGTATCAGCGTCTATCCGGACGACGGCACCGATGTCGACGCCCTGATGCGCGCCGCCGATACGGCGATGTACCACGCGAAAGAGAACGGTCGCGGCAATTACCAGTTTTTTACGGCCAGCCTCAACAAGGCTGCGCAGCATCGTCTTCAGGTCGAGACCCGTCTGCGGCGCGCATTGGCCCGCAATGAATTCGAACTGTATTACCAACCCCAGGTATTCATCGACAACGGAACAATATTTTCCGCCGAGGCACTGCTGCGCTTGCCGGAACCCGGAGGGTCGGTCCCGGCTTCGTGCGCCGATTTCATCGGCATCGCTGAGGAATCCGGCCTGATCCTGGCAATTGGGGAATGGGTGTTGAGCGAGGCTTGCCGGCAGCTTAAGCTTTGGCGCAATGCGGGGTACCCGGATTTAAGGGTTGCGGTTAACCTGTCGTCGCGCCAATTCCTGAAGCCGAACCTCGTCGGGACGATTGCCCGCATCCTTGACGAGGCCGGGATGCCCGCCGAAGCGCTGAACCTGGAAATCACCGAAAGCTTGCTGTTGCAGCGTAACGAAAACAATATCGGCATGCTCACGCAGCTGCGCGACATGGGAATCCAACTGACAGTCGACGATTTCGGAACCGGCTATTCGAGCCTGGCTTACCTGCAGCGCTTCCCGCTGCACGGGCTGAAGATCGACCGTTCGTTCGTGCGCGGTATCGGTCACAACCCGAGCGACACCACTCTGGTCACTGCTGTCATTGCGATGGCGCGCAGTCTTCATCTTGAGGTGTTGGCCGAAGGCGTGGAGACCGCGCAGCAAGAAGACTTTCTGAAGTCACGCGGTTGTCCTGCTGCGCAAGGTTTTTACTACAGCGCAGCGGTGCCGCCGGATGCCTTCAGCGAATTGCTGCGTAACTTCAGGGTCGCCCATTAGAGTCCGTTGCGCTCCGCGCACTGTTTATTTTCATTCGCCTGAGGGATATCTCTTCTCAACGTTTCCCTAATCCGACGATGAGTCATTATCAGAATGTTAAGATTCTGATAACTATCCGATTACCAATGACAGGGAGCGACAAGGTGCAAATACGTAAAACTTGCTTGACATGGATGCTAGCGGCCGCTGCATTCGCGGCGGCGGCGAATAACAGTGCGGCTATGACCGTCATTGATTTCGAGGATCTCCGTTTCAAATATGATGACCCGAACAATAACCGACTGCCAGCGAATTACGCCGGCTTTTCATGGAACGCTGTCGCGGGTTACGTGGCGCGCGACTTTTTACCGGGCACCGGCTACCAAACGGGGACCATCGGTTCAGTCAGCATGTTTAACGCCTGGGCTGAAGACCTGTCGATGAGTCGAGGGTCGCTGTTCGACTTTGCCGGCGCCTATATCACTGCGGCTTGGAACGTGAATGAGAAAGTGACGGTGGAGGGCTGGCGCGACGGCGCGTTGGAATATACGTCGACGATTGAGGCGTCATACCCGGGACCGGTCCACTACGATTTCGGCTTCAATAATATCAACCGCGTGGTTTTCCGTTCCCTGCCCGAAGACGGCGTCCACGTGGGATCGAGCGGTGCCGCCCACATCGTAATCGACAACATTACTTATTCGGTGGCGCCCGTCCCCGAGCCGTCGACGTGGCTGCTGCTTGGTTTCGGCACGCTGGCGCTTCTGGCCCGTCGCCGCTTTGGCAATAGCGAATAGCGAGTAGGGTGCGCCTCGCAGGTGCGCCCCCGCGCACCATTTTTCGCCCCGACGAGCAAAATCAGGTTGTGCAACGCATCATTGCCTCCCCGAGCGCATCGAGATTAGGCATGGGCTAAGACCGTGTTAGGAAGATCCAAATTGTCGGGAATGGACAGATCAAGCAGACTGCGCTAGAGGGGTCGGAAAGCGGCCTTCTACAATAATCAACGAGTTGGCTTGAAACAGGAGACGAAATCATGAAATCAATAAAGGCCGTAATAGGCGCATTAGCCGTATTCACATGTGCAATCGCCGGCGCACAGAACTATCCTGCGAAGACCGTTACGATGATCATTCCCTTCGCGGCCGGCGGTCCGACTGACGTTATCGGCCGCGTGCTTGCCCAGTCGATGGCCAAGCAGCTCGGCCAGACCGTCATCGTTGAAAATGTTACCGGCGCCGGCGGCACGATCGCTACACGCCGTCTTAAAAGATCGGACCCCGATGGCTACACATTCCTGGTTCATCACCTGGGCTACACCACGGCGCCATCCCTTTATCGTCCGGCGCCTTATGATGCGGTAAATGATTTTGAGATGCTCGGACTGATCACGGATGTTCCGATGACATTGGTGTCGAATCCGAAATTCCCCGCCAAAGACTTCAAGGAACTGGTCGCTTACGTGAAAGAACACAAGAAAAGCGTCAATCTCGCGAATGCCGGCCCTGGCGCCGTATCCCATTTGTGCGGCATGTTGTTGCAGAACGCGATCGGCGTCGAGCTAACGACTATTCCCTACAAAGGCACCGGCCCCGCTCTGAGCGATCTGATGGGCGGGCAGGTCGATTTGCTGTGCGACCAGATCACCAATACGGGCAGTCCCATCAAAGCCGGAAAGGTCAAGGTCTATGGTTCGACGACAAGAACCCGCCTGCCAGGTTTCCCCGATATCCCGACCCTGCATGAAGCCGGCCTGCCGAATTTCGAGGTCGTGATCTGGCATGGCGCCTACGCACCGAAAGGAACGCCAAAACCAGTTCTGGATAAGCTCAATGGCGCCCTGAAGGCCGCATTGAAAGATCCGTATGTCATTGAGCGCTTCGCAATGATCAACACTGTGCCGGTAGAGGACGCGCGCGTCGCGCCTGACGTACACAAGAAGTTCGTGGTCGATGAAGTCGCCAAGTGGAGCAAGGTCATCACCGCCGTGGGTGCGTACGCTGAATGACTTTGTGCGCGAGGTAGGGCGCATCGTGATGCGCCCTACGTCCAGTCCGTCACAGCATGACCTATTTCGTCGTGACCTTGATACGCCCCTCAAAGATCGCCGTTTGCAATTGAAAATCGTCCATCACGTAGCCGGGCCTTCCGTCGACCATGACGCTGACAGCCCGACCGCCTTGTACGCGCTTCATCTCTTCACGCGACAGCGGGTGAATATTTCCGTCTTCTTCAGGTCCGGAGACCGCGGTACCGGACAGGTCTTTGATAATCAGAGTTTGCATGGTGGTTCTCCTGAAAGTGAGTAAAGTCGTTGGGATTTGAGCGAGCGCGGGTTGCGCGCTCGATGAAGTATCAGCACGGAGTGTGCCAACGCCGGCGCGGCTCAGAAATTCAATCCCAAGTGCCTGAAAACCCGACACTTTTTCGGAATGGGCCCGGTGACCAACGAGGGGTTTTTTGCGGCCCCTGAAGTTCAGGTGATGGGTGACACCCAACAGATCGATGATGCTGTTGGGCGGATCGCAACAGATCCTAGGACTTCAAGTGCTTATTAAAATGCTCGAGAGTACGCTGCCAGGAGAGTTTGGCAGCCGCCTCCTCGTAGCGCGGCGTCGTGTCGACGCCGCCATGAATATAGCGGTGGAAAAGACCCAGCAGCTCGGGATCGAAATCGCTCGATTTTTTTCTATCCATGCGAAGGCTCCTCAATTCACCGCAAAGCAGTACATTAGTCC
>JBBWZW010000186.1:0-8404 GCA_039649305.1 Burkholderiales bacterium | reverse complement strand
CGCCTGGGTCACGATCGGGCCGCGCCAGACCATCGGTTCGTCCGGATCGATCATGAACCCGATGCTCGAAACCTGCAAGCCGTGGTTTTCCATCGGCTCCATCGTCTTGCCATCCACCGTCTCCGGGCGGCCGCCGATGCCCATCATCATCGGCTGCGAAGGTCCGTAAATGTCGGCGTCGAGGATGCCGACCTGCGCGCCCTCGGCGGCCAGGGCCAGCGCCAGGTTCGCCGCCGTGGTCGACTTGCCGACCCCGCCTTTGCCGGAGGCCACGGCAATGATGTTCTTGACGTTCGACATCAGCTTCACGCCGCGTTGCGCCGAATGCGCGACTATCTTCGAATAGACATTGACGCTGACATTGCCGATGCCGTCGATACCGCGCACCGCAGCGATGACCGCCTTGCGTATGCCGTCGATCTGGCTTTTGGCAGGGTAACCGAGCTCGACGTCGAGCGTGACGTCGGCGCCGTCCAGCTGGATGTTCTTCGCCGATTTGCTGGCGACGAGATCCTTGCCGGTATTCGGGTCGATAACCCTGGAAAGTGCTGCCTTGACCGCTTCAATCGTAATGCTCATTACTTCTCCCGTTTAACCCTCAAGTCTAAACTAACTTGCGATTGGTTCGCTTGCAATTCGATAGTGCAGGGCCATGCATTGTCTATTTATTAAGTTCCGGAACAGGGGCCGAAGGACCGCCGACATCACCGGGCAAACTTCACACGAACGACATACAATGCACTTAATTAACAGAGTCGCCAGATGACCGAAAAAGTAATTCCACTCGCGGATCACCGCTACCTGAACCGGGTGCCGGTCATTCCGTCCCAGCTCGAGGCGCCCGCCGGCTTCGTCGCGGATACGTTCGCGCGGCCGCTGCACGACCTGCGCATTTCCGTGACCGATCGTTGCAACTTCCGCTGCGTGTACTGCATGCCGAAGGACGTCTTCGACAAGGATTATGCGTTTCTGCCGCACAGTTCATTGCTGACGTTTGAAGAAATCACACGCATCGCAAAGATCGCTGTGGCGCACGGCGTCGAAAAAATCCGCCTGACCGGTGGCGAGCCGCTGCTGCGCAAGAATATCGAGAAGCTGATCGAGTCGCTCGCGGCTTTGAAAACGCCGAAGGGCGGTGACCTCGACCTGACGCTGACCACCAACGCATCCTTGCTGGCAAAGAAAGCACAGTCACTCAAAGACGCCGGCCTCAAGCGCGTCACGGTATCGCTGGATGCGCTCGACGATACCACCTTCAAACGGATGAACGACGTCGACTTCCCGGTGTCGCAAGTGCTGGAAGGCGTCGAGACTGCGCACCGCGTCGGACTCGGACCGATCAAAGTGAACATGGTGGTGAAGGGCGGCATGAACGACCAGGAGATCGTGCCGATGGCGCGTCACTTCAAGGACACGCCATTCATCCTGCGCTTCATCGAATACATGGATGTCGGCGCATCCAACGGCTGGCGCATGGATGAAGTGATCCCGTCCGCCGAGGTGGTACGCCGCATCAGCGAAGTCATGCCCCTGGAAACAGTGGACCGGAATTACACCGGCGAGACCGCCGAACGCTGGCGCTACCGTGACGGCGGCGGCGAGATCGGTGTGATCTCGAGCGTGACGCAAGCGTTCTGCCACGAGTGCACCCGAGCACGCCTGTCGACCGAAGGAAAGTTGTATACCTGCCTGTTCGCAACTGGCGGCCATGATCTGCGTGCGCTCATGCGCGAAGGCCGCACCGATGAAGAAATTTCGACGGCCATCGCGCATATCTGGCGTGCCCGCACCGATCGCTATTCCGCGGTACGCACCAGCCAGACCAGCGAGCTGCGGAGCGCGAGGAAAGTCGAAATGTCGTACATTGGCGGCTGAACAACGGCCGCACGTCGCCGCGTCGGCCGTGTCGGCCGCATCACTCTATTACTACAGACCATGAAGATAGATATCAACCAGATTACCGGGCTGGTCCTTGCGGGCGGGCGTGGCTCGCGCATGGGCGGCGTCGACAAGGGACTGCAAACCTTCCGCAGCGCGCCGATGGCGCTGCATGTCGTCATGCGCCTGACACCGCAGGTCGGCAACCTCATGATCAACGCCAACCAGAACCTCGGCCCGTACGAGGGATTCGGCGTTCCGGTGTGGCCTGACCAGGTCGCCGGATTTGCCGGTCCGCTGGCGGGATTGCAGACCGGACTCTCCCATTGTGAAACCGAGTACCTGGTAACGTCGCCTTGCGATTCGCCATTCCTGCCGCATGACTTGGTCGAACGACTCAGTGCAGGCCTGGTGGAAAACGATGCGGACCTGGCCGTCGCTGTGACCGGCGAAGGCGAGACGCGGCAACCGCATCCCGTGTTCTGCCTGGCCAAAGCGAGTCTGTTGCCGCACCTGAATCAGTTCCTGCAGGAAGGCGGACGCAAGTTTGATGGATGGTATGCGTCGTTGAAGGTGGCCGAAGTACACTTTCCGGATGAAGCGGCATTCCGCAATATCAATACGTTGCAGGAACTGCGCAGTTACGAGGCGAACTAATGCAAGAGCCCGGAAAAAAACCGTCCACCCTTTCAGAAGTAGTCAGCTGCCTGTCGGATTACGACCCGAACGCGCTGCCGGTCGAACAAGCGCAGCGCATCATCCGCGACTTCATCACGCCGGTGAATGCGGTGGAAAAGGTCGCACTCAGGAGCGCGCTGGACCGGGTGCTGGCGGAAGACATCATCTCGCCGATCTACGTGCCGTCGCACGACAATTCGGCTATGGACGGTTTTGCGCTGCGCGGCAGCGACCTCGATCCGAACAATGCGACCACGCTCAGGATAGTCGCCACATCGCTCGCAGGCTCCGGCCGGGAGGTAACGGTCAATGCGGGCGAATGCGTGCGCATCATGACCGGTGCCATCATGCCCGCCGGGTGCGACACGGTGGTCCCGCAGGAATTTACGCAATCGAACTCCGAAGCATCGGTCACCATTCCAGCGGGGATAGTCCGGACCGGCGACAACCGCCGCCTGCAAGGTGAAGATCTCCAGGCCGGCAAGCCGGCGCTGGCAAAAGGGAAAATCCTGCGGCCGGCCGACATCGGTATGCTCGCATCCCTCGGTATTGCCGAAGCACCGGTGCAGCGTCGCCTGCGCGTCGCGTTTTTTTCCACCGGTGACGAGCTGCGTTCGATAGGCGAGCCGCTGGATCCGGGTTGCGTCTACGACAGCAATCGTTACACCCTGTACGGCATGCTGACCCGGCTCGGCTGCGACATCGTCGACATGGGCGTGGTGAAAGACGATCCGGCCGCACTGGAAGCGGCCTTTCGCAGCGCATGCGAAAACGCCGATGCGATCATCACTTCCGGCGGAGTGTCGGTAGGCGAGGCTGACTACACGAAGAAGATGATGGCCCAACTGGGCGACGTCACGTTCTGGAAAATCGGCATGCGTCCCGGCCGTCCCATGGCATTCGGCAAGATCTCATCGAACGGCAAGAGCGCCTTCCTGTTCGGCCTGCCCGGCAATCCGGTCGCCGTGATGGTCACGTTCTATTTCTTTGCGCGCGATGCCTTGCTGGCGATGATGGGCGCGAGCAATGTGGAGTTGCCGCTGGTACGCGTGACTTCACAATCGGCAATCCGCAAAAAACCGGGCCGCACCGAATATCAGCGCGGCATCCTGTCGCGCGACGCAAACGGTAATCACCAGGTGCGCCTCACCGGTTCGCAGGGATCGGGAATATTGCGCTCTATGTCCGAAGCAAACTGCATGGTGGTCCTGCACCACGAGCAGGGTAGCGTAGCCGCCGGCGATCCGGTGGACGTTCTGCTCTTCGAAGGACTGATCTAAGATCGATGCGGCGCTCCGTGCCGCTGACTTATATCGCGGCGCTCCGCGCCGCTGACTTTTCTGTTCCCTGAAATGGAACAGTCGCCGCGTCGCATCTGTCAAATCGAACACTACATCCTGAAGGCGCGTGCATCTCGCCCGGCTTCGCCGTTGGTCTCCAATACCGCGCATTACGTCCCCGAATGAACAGTCTTGACCCGGCCAGCGACGGGTAAGGAACATTTCTCAGCATGAACAGCGAACCGGAACGGCCGCTCCAGGGCGGAAAAACGGCCACCGTGGAAGAAGTGAAAAGCATTGCCGCCGCATTGCCGGAATTACCGCCGGATGCACTAGTGCTGATCGCCGTACGCGATCTGGTGCTGTTTCCAGGAATGATTGCGCCCATCAGTGTCGGCCGGGCCAATTCCATCGCGGCCGTGGAAGAAGCGGTGCGCACCGAGCGGCGGATCGGCTTGATCCTGCAGCACAATGCCGAGATCGAAATGCCGGCGCTCGAGCAGCTCTATCAGACCGGCACGGTTGCCAGCGTGCTGCGCTACATCGCTTCGCAGGAAGGCTCGCACTTCATCGTGTGCCAGGCAGAGCAGCGATTCCGTGTGGTCGAATTTCTCGAGGGTTATCCATTCTTCGCGGCGCGCATCCAGCTCCTTAATGACGCCGAGGAGTACGGAACCGAGATCCAGGCGCGTCTCATCCATCTCAAGGAGCGCGCGATCGAGATCATCGATCTGTTGCCGCAAGCGCCGCCGGAAATGGCGGCCGCCATGCAAAACATCGGCTCCGCTTCCGCGCTGGCGGATTTCGTCGCCGGCCTGATGGATATGACCTTGCAGCAGAAGCAGGACATCCTTGAAACACAGAACCTGCTGCAGCGGCTCGACAAGGTGCTCGACTTCGTGGCGCATCGGATCGACGCATTGCGCCTGTCGCATGAAATCCATGAGCAGACCAGGGAGCGCATGGATGACCGGCAACGCGAGATCTTGTTGCGCGAACAGTTGCGGACCATCCAGAAGGAACTGGGGGAAACCGAGGGAGGCAATGCGGAGCTGGAGCGGCTGGCCGAAATGATTGCCAAGGCACAGATGCCGCAAGAGGCCGATGCGCATGCGAAAAAGGAGCTGCAACGCGTCGCGCGCATGTCGGAGGCGGCGCCCGAGTATTCGATGCTGTGCACCTATATCGAAGCGCTGGCCGAATTGCCCTGGTCAGTCGTCACAGAGGACCGCATCGACATCGCCGAGGCGCGCACGATCCTCGAAGAGGACCATTTCGGACTGCAAAAGGTCAAGCGCCGCATCCTTGAACACCTGGCGGTGCGCAAGCTGAACCCGAATGGCAAGAGTCCGATCCTGTGCTTTGTCGGTCCGCCCGGTGTCGGCAAGACTTCGCTTTGCCACAGCATCGCGCGTGTCACCGGGAAAAAATATGTGCGTGTCACCCTGGGCGGTGTGCATGACGAAGCCGAGATCCGCGGCCATCGCCGCACCTACGTTGGCGCACTGCCGGGCAATATCATCCAGGCCATCCGCAAAGCCGGCGCACGCAACTGCGTGATGGTGCTCGACGAAATCGACAAGCTCGGCGCCGGCATCCATGGCGACCCGGCGTCCGCGCTGCTTGAAGTGCTCGACCCGGAGCAAAACGCGACGTTCCGCGACAATTATCTCGGCGTGCCCTTCGACCTGTCGAAGGTGATGTTCATCGCCACCGCCAACATGCTCGATACCATACCCGCGCCATTGCTGGACCGCCTGGAAGTGATCCACCTTCCCGGTTATACCGAGGAAGAGAAGGCGCAGATCGCACGACGCTTCCTGGTTGCCCGGCAGCTCGAGGCCGACGGGCTGACGCCGCAGCAATGCGAGCTCGGCGATGACGCGGTGGTCGCATTGATCCGCGACCATACGCGCGAAGCAGGCGTGCGCAACCTCGAGCGCGAGATCGGCAACGTGTTCCGTCACGTCGCAATGCGTATCGCCGAAGGTTCAGCCACTCAGGTGCGCATCGACGCAGCCGCTCTACCCGGAATTCTCGGGCCGAAAAAATTCGAAAGCGAAATCGCGATGCGCACCAGCCTGCCGGGTGTTGCTACAGGACTCGCATGGACCCCGGCCGGTGGCAACATCCTTTTCATCGAAGCCAGTCGCACGCCGGGAAGCGGCAAGCTGATTCTGACGGGACAGCTAGGCGACGTCATGAAAGAAAGTGCGCAAGCGGCATTAACGCTGGTCAAGTCGCATTGCGGCGAATACCAGGTTCCGCCTGAACTCTTCGACAGTAACGACATCCACGTTCATGTGCCCGCCGGCGCCATGCCCAAGGATGGTCCCAGCGCGGGCGTGGCTATTTTCGTTGCGCTGGTGTCGCTGATGATGACACGTCCGGTGCACAGCAATTGCGCAATGACCGGCGAGATCAGCCTGCGCGGCCTGGTTTTACCGGTCGGCGGCGTCAAGGAAAAGGTATTGGCTGCGCTGCAGGCCGGCATTAATATCGTATTGCTGCCGGCTCGTAATAAAAAAGAACTCGACGAGATCCCGGAACAAGCGCGGCGTAAATTGCAGTTCGTATGGCTGGAAACGGTGGACGACGCAATGCGCGAAGCGATCGGCCCTACGCTAGACCTGGTTTCCGCCTGATATCAAAAGGAGGTTCAGCATGAGCACAGAACTTGACAAGTTAAGGCAGTCCGCGCTGGCCCCTGCAGAGGAAGCCAGTCGCCCTCCGGTCCCTTACGCAGGGGAAGCTTTCAATTCCTTTTTCACGTTCAGGTATTCCCGTACCGAGGTCTCTACACAAGGAGGCCGGCTCAACGTAAAGATGAAGGAGACCCGGTTCCAGGACGGCAAGCTCACCTCGGAAGAATGCGAAGGCTCTCTCGATCGCGAAGCGTACGATGCCGTGGTCAGGGAAGCGCAGACCCAGTTCTTCAACCAGGTCGGGAGCCTTATGCGGATGTTCTACCTGCCGTTTGGCGGCCGCGGCCGTCATGACGAATAACTGCTGCACCGGGATTGGCAGGTTGCGCATGGCGCAACCTGCAGCGTTAGTCCTGCCTGCCCGAAGCTGACGAACGGGCGCTATCCGGCACGCAAAAATTCCACGCCCCCGCAATCTTCGAAGCGGTCTTGCGCAGCCTGGCGCTGCGTTCGATGTGCAGGTCACCGCCGGTAGCATTCAACAAGGCCACTTCGCATTTTGCATCGTTGGCACTGATCACCGCCTCGTACGCCTGACCTCCGACGGGATCGAAAGTCACCACGAGGTCGCAATGGTTGCCGAACGTGAGATGCCTGATCCATAACGAAAACGGCTGGTCGGCCGGAATCGTTGTTTCACCGATAAACGTGCCCGACCCGGGGTCCTTGCTCGCGATGACTTGTTCTTCTTTACAGCCGTCCGAATCAGCGAACGTGGAAACCTTGACCTTGCCGGTCGTCGCCGCAGACGTAAGTGTAAGTGAAGCAGTCTTGTCGGCGGCGGGGGGCGCATAAGGGACGGATGTGCAGCCCGCCAAGGCCAGCGTGCAGGCAAGGAAGAAACAGGCGGCGCTCTTGGAAGTTGTCATTACGCTATCGGGTCGGGTCAGCATGGACGGCCAGTAATGCTAACCGATGGCCGCAAGCGAATGTTTCAACTTGGCTTGCCGGATTTATCCGAGCGGAATGTCCCCTCCGGCCGCCGACTTGGTGCCTTCCACGGGCGTGTTGCTCTTGCCGTGATACGCGAACACCACGGAATTCTTGACCGCGTTCCCCGCATTTCGCCCCGCGGCATGAAACAGCCGGCTATGGAACAGGATCACGTCGCCTTTCTCCAGGTTGAGCGCCGTTCCCTGTGCAAACAGTTTCTGGTTCTCTTCCACATCCGGCCGCAGGAAATCGAGGTCGTCGAGCTGTCCGGGTTTGATGTCCATCCGATGCGAACCGGGGATCACCTTGAGCGCGCCGTTCGCCTCGTTCTCGGTGCCCAGGGCCAGCCATACGGAAATCAGGTCCGGCTTGGTGTATGACCAGTAACGGATGTCGCGATGCCAGCCGGTCGCGGTGCCGAAATTCGGATGCTTGGTCATCACGCAGTTGTGATGGGACAGGGTGAGGACCACGCTTTCATCCACCAGTTGTTTCAGTGCCGTCACCAGACGCTTGTCCTCCGCCCACAGGCGGTAGCATTCATGCCGCTGGTAGGCGCCGCGCAACCGGCGCACGGTCTTGCCACCCGGCTCGTCGAAGGATTTTGGCGCGCCGGGATAGCCGACTTCCGCTTCATATTCAAGCGGCGGCACTGCCTGGCGCAGGTGTTCGCGCGTGACGGAGAACATCAGGTCACACGCGACCGGCGAGACCATGCCTTTCAGGATCAGGTAACCCTCATTCCGGAATTGTTCTACTTGTATATCGGAAAGCGCTTTGTCCATTAGTCTTCATTTCTCCCTGGGCTAACGTATGCATTATCGACTGGCTTGCCTTATATGTGCATGCGAACCGGTTTGTTCAATGCTGCTACTTGCCGAACAGCCTCTTCACCGCATTCCCGAATCCCTGCGCGGCGCTACCTACTCC
>JBBWZW010000109.1:0-33886 GCA_039649305.1 Burkholderiales bacterium | reverse complement strand
GCCCCACACGGAGAAATTGTGCACACGACGATCGAAATCCATCAGTGCGACTGCGAGGACGTCGCACCGGCGTAATGTTGTTATAAGATCGTTGTGCGCGGCTTAGGGCCCGCGCAGGGATAAGTTGGTCATTTTGGCGGTCGTAGCGGGATGCAATGCTAGGCGCCCGACCCGCCGCAGTGCGAGCACTGCCAGGGGCGGGCAACGCCGCAGTGCGCCCGCTACGACCAGCAAAAATGCCAACTTATTGCTGCGCGGGTCCTAAGGGTACGCGCGGTTGTTGCAGTCCTGATTGTCATTTATTCGATTGCGGTGGGCGAGCTGAGGCTCGCCCATTTTTTCGCCGGGAGAACCGTGTGATGGTCGTGAAACCAGTGAACAGAAGCCTATGAATGTAACGCAGTTTTACGAGCACGCGCTGGAGCATCGCGGCTATAAATCCGATGACGCCCAGCGCAGGGCGGTTGAGCGGCTCCAGCGAGCCTACGAAGAATGGGTTGAATACAAGTCGCAGCGGTCCAACAAGTTCATGCGCCTGATCAGCCGGCCGCAAGTGCCGCGCGGCGTGTATATGTGGGGCGGCGTGGGCCGCGGCAAGTCCTTTCTGATGGACAGCTTCTATTCGGTGGTTCCGGTTACGCGGAAAACCCGGCTGCATTTTCACGAGTTCATGCGCGGCGTCCATCGGCAACTCGATGAACTGAAGGGCATCGCGGATCCGCTGGACGAAGTGGCGCGCCGGATCGCAAAGAAGTACCGCCTGATTTGCTTTGATGAATTCCACGTATCTGATATCGCGGATGCCATGATCCTGTACAACCTGATGAAGGCGCTGTTCGACAATGGCGTGTCATTCATCATGACGTCGAATTATGTCCCGGATTCACTGTATCCCGACGGGTTGCACCGCGACCGCATGCTGCCCACAATTGCGCTGTTGAAGGAGAAGCTCGACATATTGAACGTCGACGCGGGCCTCGATTATCGCAAGAGGGCCATGCAGCAGGTAGCGGCATACCATACCCCGCTCGGCGCGAAGTCCGACCACGAATTGAGGCACGCATTCACCACCATCGCAGAGACGGCTGATGAAGATCCCCGCATTCACATCGAAGCACGCGAAATCAAGGCATTACGGCACGCCGGTGGCGTTGTCTGGTTCGATTTTGCCACCCTGTGCGGCGGTCCGCGTTCGCAGAATGACTATCTGGAACTTGCCAGCCGCTTTCATACCGTGATCCTGTCCGACGTGCCGCAAATGTCAGCCGCCATGTCGTCTGAAGCGCGGCGCTTCACCTGGCTGATCGACGTACTGTACGATCACAGGGTGAATCTCATCATGTCGGCGGAAGTGGCGCCGGAGGAACTCTATACCGAGGGCAGGATGGCGAACGAATTCCACCGTACCGTCTCCCGCATCATCGAGATGCAGTCGTCGGAATACATGGAAAGCGAGCGCCGGGATGTCGCCGGTTCTATTGCCTGAGCGGCGTATCAAGTAATGGAGAAGTCATGACGCACATAGCAATGATGTTGAACAGGCCGCGCCCGAGCCGTTGCATGGTCCGAATGGTAGCCATTGCACTGCTGGCCTCCGCCATGTCCGTATTTGCGCAGAACGCAGAGGTATCGGCGTCGGCGCTGGCGGATCGTTATCAAGGCGCCATCAAGTCTAAAGAGATAGCCGAGCGCGCATTGGCAGACGTGGGTCAGGCGCGTTCCGTGATACAGGAACAGTTCGCCGCGGACGAGCGCAAATGTCACGACGACTTCTTTGCCACCTCATGCATTGAAAGCGCGCAGGAGCGGCGTCGCGCGGCGCTTGAGGACGTGCGCAAGGTCGAGGTGGAAGCCAATGCTTTCCTGCGTCAGGCGCGCGTGAAGGAGCGCGACCAGGCGTTGGAAGAGAAGCGTGTCGGGCGCGAGCGCAAGGAAGCCGAGAGCCTGCAGCACGAGCAGGCAAAAGGGCCCGTCAAGAAGCAGTCGGCGGAACCTAAGCCGGCGCGTCCCGCTCCTGCTGCAGGCGAACCCGATCCGCGCGTAGTGAGGCATCAGGCCAAGCTGAATCGAATTGAAGAACAGGAACGGGCGGATGCGCAGAAGCGCGCCGACAACGTGGCCGCCTATGAGCAGAGGGTAAAGGCGTCGCAGGATCGCCAGCGGCAGGTCGAGGAGAAGAAAAGGGAGAAAGAGCGGGAACGTGCAAGCCGGTGATTAACTACTGCGGAGGCCTGGCAACCAGGCCTCCGGGCAACCGATGGAGCGATTACACCGCGCGCCGCATTTTTTTCACGGTATAGCCCTTTTCCTCTTTCGCGGCAGTAGCCAACTTGACGATGGCGACCGTGCAGTTATCCGCCGACATACCTGCCGAACGCTCACGCGCTTTGTTGATCAGCATTTCGGATGCCTGGCGCGGTGTATTCATTGCGATGGCCGCGCCCAGTTCGGCGTCGCTGAAGTAGTGCCAAAGGCCGTCGCTGCATAGCAAAAAGGCATCGCCCGCCTTCAGTCCGTCGTAGCGGCGCACCGCCACCTCAGGCTCGGTGTCCCTCGTGCCCAGTGCATTGACGAGAACGTTGGAGAGTTGATGGTTTTGCGCCGATTCCCGCGTGAGTTTACCTTCCTTTACCAGTTTTTCAACATAGGAATGGTCGACGGTGCGTTCGGCGCAGTTCGGACCGTCGAAACGGTACAGCCGGGAGTCGCCGACATGTGCCCAGAAAGCGGTTCGGTCAGGCGTCAGCACCAGGATGACCATCGTGCTATGCGGTTCTTTTTCGGATGAAATGGCGGTCAGTTTGATGATGGTATGGGCATCGCTCGCGATCGTTTTCAGCAACTCTTCGACGTCGTCGGTATTGGGTGAAAACTGCTCAAACGCCTGCTGTGCACTGCTGATTACCTGTTCGGCAGCCAGCGAACCGCCGCTCATCCCGCCCATGCCGTCAGCGACGATAGCCATCATGTAGCCGGCCGCTTTTGGCGCGGCCAGCAACGCGGTGCGATCCTGTTGCTCATGGCGATCGCCGAGATGTTGACCGGTACCTGCTTCGATCTTGAATTGGCTCATTTATTTGTCGATTAATAGCTGCACTGCGTTAGATTATTGCATTTTAGAAATAATGCTAGGGCTGCTTTGAGATTTTGTTACACATAGAATAGCTGCTGATTGACAATATTTTCAGTAAACATGTGGTTTGAACCAGATATACGTTGTTCCGGAACATCGTGGCGCCCGGTCCCCAGGCGTACGTAGAAGTCGGGCGTCGTCTGGCCATGATCGGCACGTATACGACCGCCGGTTTCACTTTTAAAATAACGGGTACGAGAGTTCCTTACCGAAGACCATGATCCCAGCAGAAGATATACAACGGCGCATCATCGAGCTGGAAGTCGAACATCGCGATTTGGACGCGGTGATCGATCTCCTGATCGAAGACCTGCGACGCGACGAACTGCAGTTGCGCCGCCTGAAGAAGCGCAGGCTGCAGTTGAAGGATCATATAACGTTGCTGAAAATGCAATTGGTGCCGGATGTCCCCGCATAGAGCGAGTCCGTAGTAAGCTTCGGCGTCCCCCGAGCTCCCCTGTAGTGGGGCCTATTCCCCGAACAAACTTCTCCGTTTTGACCGAACACACATCATCCGCGCCCACACCAGGCGCACACGACGCCGACGTCGACCGGCTGTTTGACGCCAGTGGGCCGCTCAGCAAGTCGGTAGGCGGATTCCGTCCGCGCAAATCGCAGACCGAAATGGCGAAGGCGATCGCGCAGGCGATTGCCGACCAAAAAACCCTGGTTGCCGAAGCAGGGACCGGAACCGGCAAGACCTTCGCCTACCTCGCACCCGCGTTGCTGTGGGGCGGCAAAGTCATCGTCTCGACCGGCACCAAGAACCTGCAGGACCAGCTCTTCCTGCGGGATATTCCGACCGTCCGCAAGGCGCTCGGCGCGCCGGTATCGATCGCCCTGCTCAAGGGCCGGTCCAATTACGTCTGTCATTTTCACCTGGAACGCACGCTGCAGAACGGGCGCATGACCTCGCGTGAAGATGTCGGTTACCTGCGCGAGATATCGCGATTCGTGAAGACCACCAGCTCCGGCGATAAAGCCGAGCTGTCCAAGGTCCCGGAGTCTGCGGGCGTATGGAACCTGGTCACCTCCACTCGCGATACCTGCCTGGGTACCGAGTGCCAGTATTACCAGGACTGCTTCGTAATGAAAGCCCGCAAGGAAGCGCAGCAGGCCGATGTGGTGGTGGTCAACCATCATTTGTTTTTTGCGGATGTCGCGCTGAAAGACACCGGGGTCGCCGAGTTGCTGCCCTCGGCAAACACCATCATCTTCGACGAAGCGCATCAGTTGCCGGAAACTGCGTCGCTGTTTTTCGGCGATACCGTATCCACTTCACATGTACTGGAGCTGTGCCGCGACGTGCTGGCCGAAGGCCTGGCGCATGCACGCGACGGCGCCGAATGGCCGAAAGTGGTGTCGCCGGTCGAACGCGCGGCGCGTGACTTGCGCCTCGCGTTTCCGCAGGATGTGGTCAGGCTTGCGGTCGGCCAGATTGCGCCTTCCAGTGAATTCTTCCCGGCGCTCGAAAAGCTGAAAGAGGAAATGCAGGGCATGATCGAGACGCTGGAGACGCAGGCCGAGCGCGCCGAGACGATCGAACAGTGCCGCGTGCGTGCGATCGATATCTTCACCCGGCTGTCGACCTGGAATACCGCCGGCAAGTCGGACGAAGGGCAGGAGAAAGTGCAGTGGGTGGAAGCCTTTTCCTCCTCGCTGCAATTGCATCAGACGCCGCTGTCGATTGCACCGATCTTCAACAAGCAGCGTGAGGGATCTCCGCGCGCCTGGATATTTACCTCGGCCACGCTGGCGGTCAAAAACGATTTTCAGCATTACATGTCGCAGATGGGATTGTGGAATGAGCCGGCGCAATCATGGCCCAGCCCGTTCGACTATGCCCAACAGGGCTTGCTGTATGTGCCCGAGAACCTGCCCCAGCCTAATTCATTCGAATATACCGATGCGGTGATCGATGCCGCGCTGCCCATGATCGAAGCGGCGGGAGGGCGCACCTTTTTACTGTGCACCACCATCCGCGCGGTGAATCGCGCAGCCGAACGCCTGCGTGAGGAATTCGAAAAGCGCAATCTGCCGTTTCCGCTGATGGTGCAGGGCGAGGCGGGCCGCACCGAATTGCTCGATCGTTTCCGCGCAGCCGGCAATGGCGTGTTGATCGGCAGCCAGAGTTTTTGGGAAGGTGTGGATGTACGCGGCGACGCGCTGTCGCTGGTCATTATCGACAAGCTTCCATTCTCGCCACCGGACGACCCGGTGCTGGCGGCACGCATCGAAGCGCTCGAGAGAAAAGGGCTGAACGGCTTCATGCACCATCAACTGCCGGAAGCAATCATCAATCTTAAGCAGGGCGCCGGACGCCTGATTCGCGACGAAACCGATCGCGGTGTGCTGATGATTTGCGATCCGAGGCTGATTTCCAAGCCCTATGGCAAACGGATATGGCAGAGTTTGCCGCCGTTCGCGCGGACCAGGGATGGCGCACTTGCGCGGGCGTTTTTCGAAAAGAAGGAAGAACGGGCGGCGTAGGAGCAGGAAGTAGGGTGCGCCATGCGCATGGGAAGTGCCGGTGCGCACGGGGCACCCTACTATTTACGCGATTCACCGCTGGGGCTGGATCACCACTTTCCCCGTCACTTTGCGGGCTGCCATGTCGTTCAACGCTTGCGGCGTTTCAGCCAGTGCGTAGCGTCCCGAGATATGCGGCTTGATTTTGCCTTCGGCCATCCATCCCATCAGCTCGCGCATCGCGGCCAAATTCGCTTTCGGCTCCCGTCGGGCGAAGTCACCCCAGAACACCCCGACCAGCGACGCGCCTTTCAACAGCGCGAGGTTGAGCGGCAGTTTCGGAATTTCTCCATTGGCGAAACCCACCACCAGGTAGCGGCCGCGCCACGCGATCGAGCGGAATGCCGGCTCCGCGTAGCTGCCACCGACCGGATCGTAAATGACGTCCGGACCTTTGCCGCCGGTCGCCGCCTTGATCGCTTCCCGCAAGTCCTCGGTGCTGTAGTTGATCGTGGCATCGGCGCCGTGCGTTTTGCAGACCTCGAGCTTTTCATCGCTGGAGGCGGCGGCGATCACTCGCGCACCGAGTGCCTTTCCGATTTCAATGGCGGCCAGGCCGACACCGCCGGCGGCCCCGAGCACCAGCATCGTCTCGCCGGGCTTAAGCTGCGCGCGGTCGACCACCGCGTGGTGCGAGGTGGCGTAGGTTAGCGTCACGGCTGCGGCAGTATCGAAGTCAAGGCCGGCAGGCATCGGCGTCACCACTTGCGCGCTCGCCACAATTTGCTGTGCGAATGCGCCCTGACTCACGAACGCCATTACTTTGTCGCCCGGCTTCACGTGCGTGACGCCTTCACCGATGGCGCGTACGACGCCCGCAAGCTCGCTGCCCGGTATAAACGGCAGCTCGGGTTTGAACTGGTATTTGTTTTGAATGATGAGCACGTCCGGAAAATTGACACCGGCGGCATGTACATCGATCGCAACCTGACCAGGGCCGGGAGTGACATCTGCCAGATCCTCTACAACCAGAGTCTCGGGGAGTCCCCACGCCTTGCAGAGGATGGCTTTCATTTTGTCTCCTGACGATTTTTATAAAGTGTTAAAAAAGAACGGTCGTCTGATTTTAGGCGCGTACCGCAGAATGTCAATATGTTCACACGGTGCGCCATTGTGCACAAACCGTATTGTTCGCGATGCCCGTGTTGCGAATGTCCAGCAGTGAAATAGGTTTTTACAAGATTGCTTCGGGTAAAATCGGGACCATGAGAATTCTGATCAGCAACGACGACGGTTACCTGGCCCCCGGCATCATCGCGCTCGCGAATGCATTGAGCCCCATTGCCGAGATTGCCGTATTTGCACCGGACAGCAATCGTTCTGGCAGCTCCAACTCGCTCACATTGGATCGCCCGCTTTCCGTTTATCGTGCGGACAATGGGTTTTATTTCATCAATGGCACACCTTCAGACTGCGTCCATGTCGCGTTGACCGGCGGGCTCTGTTTCAAACCGGACCTGATTGTGTCCGGTATCAACCAGGGCCAGAACATGGGCGACGACACGCTGTACTCCGGCACTGTGGCGGCAGCGACAGAAGGGTTCTTGTTCGGTATCCCGGCAATTGCATTTTCGCAGGTGAAGAAGGGCTGGGAGCATCTCGACGCGGCGGCGAGAATCGCGAGGGAAGTTGTCGAGCGCGGTTTTGACATGTTGCAAAAACCTTATCTGCTCAACGTAAATATCCCGAACCTGCCGTACGACGAAATCAAGCGCGTCGTTCCAACTCGCCTCGGCAAACGCCATGAATCCGAGGCCGTCATTCGGATGCGCGATCCGCACGACCGGGAGATTTTCTGGATTGGCCCGGCCGGCAAGGAGAAAGACGCAGGCGAGGGCACCGATTTTCATGCGGTTGCCCAGGGTTTTGTTTCCGTCACGCCGTTACAGGTCGACCTTACGCATAACCGGCAACTCGATGAGCTTCGGAAAGGGTTGCTATGAGCGATAAGGACAGGCGTTTCCCGCTCAGCTTGTCATCTGTTGTCGAGGCGACATCCAGAGCCTCGCAACTGGCGCCGCATGCGACAAGAAAAGTTGCGACGCCTCAAACCGCGACCAAAAATGCTGCGCAAAACTCGACACGTGCATCCGCCGTCCTCGATGCGCAGTTCAAAACGATGACAGCAAACGCGCCGTCGGTGTTGGTATCCAACGCGGTCCGGACAGCGATGGTGGGGCGGGTTGCGAAACATGGCGTCAGGGATAGCAAGGTGCTGGCGGCGATGGAGGCGGTTCCCCGGCATTTATTCCTCGACTCGGGACTGTCAAGCCAGGCCTATATCGATGCGTCATTGCCTATCGGGCATCATCAAACCATTTCTCAACCCTATATTGTGGCGCGCATGATCGAAGTGATGCGCGACAACGCCAGCGGCGGGACCCTTAACCGTGTGCTAGAAATCGGCACCGGCTGCGGTTATCAGGCAGCCGTCCTTTCGCAGGTAGCGAAAGAAGTTTATTCGATCGAGCGCATCAAGCCGTTGCACGAATTAGCAAAAACCAATTTGCGTCCGCTGCGCATTGCCAATATCCGGCTGCATTATGGAGATGGTATGCTTGGGCTTCCGCAAGTTGCCCCGTTCGACGGTATCATACTGGCGGCAGCGGGGATGGAAGTACCGCAGGCCCTGCTGGAACAAATGAGCATAGGTGGGAGGTTGGTGGCGCCGGTTGGAGCGCGTCATCAAGTGCTGCAATTGATCGAACGTGTCGGTAAATTCGAGTGGACCACGGTAACGCTCGAGGATTGCCATTTTGTGCCGCTGCGCCCTGGCGTTGCATGACGCTCGCGACGCTGGTTTCCGTTCGGTCTGTTGCCGGCGCAAAGCCGTCAAACATTGAAACCATGAGAATGAAAAAAGTACGTTTAGTATTGTTAGCTATCTTGCCGGGGCTGCTGGTCGCATGCACCACGACCCGCAATTCAGCCCCGGTAATCGACCGCACCACCGGTGTGAGGACTGAGGCTCCGAAGGCAAGCCCGAATGCTTCCTCGCAAGGGGCGCGACAGGCGGATAGCCGCGGTTATTACACTGTCAGGAGAGGCGATACGCTTGTTCAGATCGCGCTTGAGTTCGGTCAAAGTTATCGGGACCTCGTCGCATGGAATAATCTGTCAAACCCGAATGACATCAAGGTAGACCAGGAATTGCGTGTGGTGCCTCCTGAAGGTGGTCCGCAGACTGGCAGCGTTGCTACATCGTCCGGGGTAGAAGTACGGCCGCTGAACGCGCCAGCCGGAACTGCGTCCGCGCAGTCGGCGCACAAGACAGCGCCGCGCGGCGATAAACGTGCTTATTCGGAAGGGGCGATGACGGAAGGGCAGAAGCCGGATGCCAATGGCGTCGGTTCGAAGACAGAATCTTCCAAAGCAGCGGAAACCAAGCCGGGTGAGAAGATGTCGGATACGCCAAGCGCCGCCGGCAGCGACGAAGACAACATCGCATGGATCTGGCCGGCCGAGGGCAAAATCATTTCAAGTTTTAGCGACGGCAAGAAGGGCATCGATATTGCCGGCAAGATCGGACAGCCGGTGGTTGCCGCGGGAGCAGGCAAGGTACTGTATGCTGGAAGCGGCATCCGCGGTTATGGCAATCTGGTGATCCTGAAACACACTAACAATTTGTTATCCGCTTATGCGCACAACAAAACCATCTTCGTAAAAGAGGATCAAACTGTTAACAAAGGCCAGAAAATTGCAGAAATGGGGAACTCCGATACTGATGCGGTGAAGCTCCACTTCGAAATTCGCCAGCAGGGCAAACCCGTCGATCCATCAAAGTTTCTGCCATCCCGCTAATGACACGCAACCCTCACGATCCCCTCGATGATGACGCGCCGTCGGACGATATGTCCGACGATATTTCGCTCAACGCCGCCGACGAAGCAGATACCGCGCTGGTCGATGATGCTGATGGCGCAGAGCGCGCCGAAGGCGGGGTCGTGGCTGTGGTTGATCCGGTCGATGAACTGAAGACGGTTCTGGCGGCGGAGCTGTCGACCGATACCACGCAACATTACCTGAACCAGATTGGTGCGCGTCCGCTGTTGACCGTGGTGGAAGAGGTGCATTACGCGACGCTGGCGAAGCAAGGCAATTTTGAAGCGCGCCAGAAAATGATCGAGCACAACCTGCGTCTGGTGGTGTCGATTGCCAAGCACTACATCAACCGCGGCGTCGTGCTGCTCGACCTGATCGAAGAGGGCAACCTCGGCCTGATGCGCGCGATCGACAAATTCGAGCCGGAACGCGGTTTTCGTTTCTCGACTTATGCGACCTGGTGGATCCGCCAGAGCATCGAGCGCGCCATCATGAACCAGGCACGCACTGTACGCCTGCCGGTGCATATGGTGCGCGAGCTGAACCAGATCCTGCGGGCAAAGTATCACCTCGAAGCGCAGCACCATGACGGCAAGGATGCGACCGCCGAGGACATCGCGCACCTGGTCGACCGTCCCGTCGAAGATGTGCAGGACATCCTCGCGCTTTCGGAACACGCGACTTCGCTCGACGCTCCACTGGACAACGACCCCCAGGCCAGCCTGATGGACATGTTGCCCGGTGATGCGGCGGACAGTCCCGACTCACGTGCCGAACATCATGAGATGACCGTGCTGGTGCGTGACTGGCTCAAGAAGCTGCCTGACAAGCAGCGTATCGTGATCATTCGCCGTTTCGGCCTGGATAACGATGATCCCGCCACGCTCGAGGAGCTGGCGGCCGAAATGAGCGTCACCCGCGAACGAGTGCGGCAGATTCAACAAGAGGCATTGGTCAAGCTCAAGAGAGCGCTGACAGCGCGCGGCGTAGGCAAGGACGCTCTTTTGTGATCCCGGTTCTGGTATTCGACATCGAGACGATTCCCGATGTGAACGGGTTGCGCGCGCTCCAGAATCATCCGCCGTCGATGGCCGATATGGAAGTGGCCGCAGCAGCCTTTGCAGCGCGCCGCGAAAAGACCGGCTCCGATTTCCTGCAGCATCATTTGCACAGGGTGGCGGCGATATCCTGTGTGTTCCGCGACGACGAAGGCTTCAGGGTGCGTTCGCTGGGCGGCCTGGAAGACCAGGAACCCAAGCTGATACACGATTTCTTTCGTATCATAGACAAGTACACGCCGCAGATTGTGTCGTGGAACGGCGGCGGGTTCGATTTGCCCGTCCTGCACTATCGCGCGATGATTAACGGTGTGGCCGCAGCGCGGTACTGGGAGATGGGTGACGACGATCGCGAGTTCAAGTGGAACAATTACCTGAGCCGCTATCACACCCGCCATATGGACCTGATGGATTTGCTGGCGCTCTATACCGGACGCGCTAATGCGCCGTTGGATGACCTCGCGAAGTTGTGCGGTTTCCCGGGTAAGCTGGGGGTCGACGGATCGCAAGTCTGGGCATTGTTCCAGGAAGGGCGCCTGAATGAAATCCGCGCCTATTGCGAAACCGACGTCGTCAATACCTACCTGGTGTATTGTCGATTCCTGCTGATGCGTGGGACGATGACGAAAGCGGCGTACGATTCCGAAATGTCCCTCGTCTACTCTTCACTGGCCGGGCTTGACGGCCAGCACTGGAAAGAATATCTCGCCGCATGGCAGTTGCCCGGGCGGGCTTGATACCACTATAAAATTTCCTTTATCATTCGGGACCTCTCAGGTCCGGCAATTCATTCTGTCTATGCAGCACAATCTCATCGATATCGAATCCCTCGACATGGAGGGCCGCGGCGTCGGCCATCTGAAAAACGAAGATGGCACACAGGGCAAGGTCATTTTCGTCGAAGGCGCATTGCCTGGCGAAAGGGTCAGCTTCCAGTCGTTCCGGAAAAAGCCCAAATGGGAGGCGGCGACGCTGACCGGGTTGCACCGTGAATCGGCACTGCGCGTCAAACCGAAATGCGTTTATTTCGGCACCTGCGGCGGCTGCGCGATGCAGCACCTGGAGCCGTCGGCGCAGGTCGCGACCAAGCAGCGTGTGCTGGAAGATAATCTGTGGCATCTCGGTAAAGTGCGCGCTGAAACGATGTTGCGGCCCATTTATGGACCGACATGGGGATATCGCTACCGTGCGCGCCTGTCGGTTCGCAATGTCGTCAAAAAAGGCGGCGTGCTGGTCGGCTTCCATGAACGGAAATCGTCGTTTATCGCAGTCATGCAGACCTGCGAGATCTTGCCGCCGCATGTGTCTGCCATGTTGATGCCGCTGCGCCGGCTGATTGAATCGCTGACGATTATCGATCAGGTGCCGCAGATCGAGCTGGCAGTCGGTGCAGACGTGACGGCAATGGTGCTGCGTATCATGGCGCCGTTGACCGCGGACGATGAAGACAAGCTGAAGGCATTCGCCGACGAATATCGCGTGCAGTGGTGGCTGCAGGCGAAGGGGCCGGATACAGCTTACCCGTTCTACCCGACGGACGTGCAACTGCATTATGTGTTGCCGGAATTCGGCGTCAAAATGCCTTTCAAGCCGACCGACTTCACGCAGGTGAACCATCATATCAACCGTGTCCTGGTGGCGCGCGCACTGCGTTTGCTTGATCCCCAGCCAGACGAACGAGTGGCGGACCTGTTCTGCGGGTTGGGTAATTTCACCCTGCCTATCGCGACCCTGGTTCGCGAAGTGGTCGGGATCGAGGGAAGCACCGCGCTGACCGAGCGCGCGCTGGAGAACGCCCGCGAAAACGCACTGGCCGCGAAGACAAGTTTTTATTGCCGCAACCTGTTCGAGGCGACTACTGAAGATCTCGTCGCTCTCGGCAAATTCGATCGCATGTTGATCGATCCGCCGCGGGAAGGCGCTGACGCGGTATGCCAGGCGATAGTCGGCCTCGGCGAGGCGCATTCGGAATTGAAGCCGAAACGCATCGTCTACGTTTCCTGCAATCCCTCCACGCTCGCGCGCGACGCCGCCTTGCTGGTGCATCAGGGTGGGTACGTTTTGAAGCAGGCGGGCGTGGTCAACATGTTCCCGCATACCGCTCACGTCGAATCGATGGCCGTGTTCGAGCTGGCTTGATTGACTTCACCGGCAAATAAAAAGCCGACCCGCGGGTCGGCTTTTTTCTCCTGCCATTGGCGTACTAGTCGCGTTCGCCGCCGGCGATGCCCAACAGCGCCAGCAGGTTGCTGAAGACGTTATAGACGTCGAGATAAATGGCCAGCGTCGCGGTAACGTAATTGGTCTCACCGCCGGTAATGATCTGCTGCACGTCGTACAGGATGAACGCTGAGAAAATGGCAATCGCCAGCACCGAGATCACCAGGTAGAGCGCCGGAATTTGCAGGAAAATATTGGCTGCGGCTGCAACCAGGATCACCAGCACCCCGGCGAACAGCCACTTGCCCATGCCTGAAAAATCGCGCCTGGAAACTGTTGCCACGGTGGCCATCACGGCCAGTATGGCTGCGGTGCCGCCGAATGCGGTCATGATCAGCGACGCGCCGTTCGAAAAGCCGAGGATGTGGCCGATCAGGCGCGACAGCATCAAGCCCATGAAGAAAGTGAAGCCCAGCAGGATGGCTACGCCCCAGCCCGAATTCTTCGTCCTCTCAATTGCGTAAAAGAAGCCGAAGGCGATCGCAAGGAACAGCATGAAGCCGATGAAGGGGCTGCCGGAGAAGAAGGAGAACCTGAATTGCACGCCGATCCACGCGCCGAGCACGGTGGGAATCATCGAAATGGCGAGCAGCCAGTAGGTATTGCGCAGTACGCGGTTGCGCGCGACGAGAATATCGCTGGACGGGACGTAAGTCTGTTGCAGGTTCGGATTCATATTGCCTCCAATCACGTTACGGGAACAGCATTGAAAAAGCATAACACGGGCCGACAAGGGATAGGACGGCCTGCCACCGTTGAAGTTGCGGGCTTCCCGGCTAAGGCCTGCCTGCCTTAAGCGCCGTAAAAGCGCGTTTGATGGGCCGATCCAGGGTGATCCGTGGTAAAATCAAAGGTTAGTTGAATTCTCACTAAGTGCCCTTAACCCTTTCTTTTTATTGGAGTTTTACAGATGGCAATCGAACGCACCCTGTCGATTATCAAACCGGACGCAGTCGCCAAGAACGTAATTGGCCAAATCTATACCCGTTTCGAAAGCGCCGGCCTGAAGGTCATCGCTGCCCGCATGGTGCATTTGTCGCGCGCCGAAGCGGAAGGCTTTTACGCCGTGCACCGCGAGCGTCCGTTCTTCAAGGATCTGGTGGACTTCATGATCTCCGGTCCGGTCATGGTGCAAGCGCTGGAAGGCGAAAACGCTATTGCCAAGAACCGCGACCTGATGGGCGCCACCGACCCGAAGAAAGCCGACAAGGGCACGATTCGTGCAGACTTCGCCGACTCGATCGACGCCAATGCTGTGCACGGTTCCGACGCTGCGGACACCGCCAAGAATGAAATCGCGTATTTCTTCCCGGCCCTGAACGTTTATTCGCGTTAATTCAAATGGAACCAGTTCATCCTTGATTCCTGGGTGAACGACCTCAAAGTATCGTTATGACGGCTCTCACCAATCTTCTCGATTTCGACCCCGAACAGCTCGTCGCTTATTGCGCCGAGTTGGGTGAGAAGCCGTTTCGCGCAAAACAGCTGCAGCGCTGGATACACCAGTTCGGCGCCGGCGATTTTGACGCGATGACCGACCTCGCGAAATCGCTGCGCGAAAAGCTCAAGACGCGCGCCAACATAGTCGCCCCGGCTGTGATCAGTGATCACACCTCCACCGACGGCACGCGCAAATGGCTGCTCGATGTGGGCGAGGGCAATGCGGTCGAAACTGTTTTCATCCCCGAAGAAAATCGCGGCACGCTTTGCATTTCCACGCAGGCGGGCTGCGCAGTCAATTGCCGTTTTTGTTCGACCGGCAAACAAGGCTTCAGCCGCAATCTGACCGTCGGCGAAATCATCGGCCAGCTGTGGATGGCTGAATTCGAATTGCGCCGGACCAAGGGCATCGAACCGGGTCCTAAAGGCGAACGCCAGATCACCAATGTGGTGATGATGGGCATGGGCGAGCCCTTGCTGAATTTCGAACCGACCGTCACTGCGCTGAAGCTGATGCTCGACGATAACGCCTACGGCCTGTCGCGCCGCCGTGTCACGTTGTCGACCAGCGGCGTGGTGCCGATGATCGACAAGCTGGCGCAAGAATGCCCGGTTGCACTCGCTGTTTCGCTGCACGCGTCCAATAATGACCTGCGCGACGGGCTGGTGCCGTTAAACAAAAAATATCCGCTGGCCGAGTTAATGGCGGCTTGCAAACGCTACCTGGATTACGCGCCGCGCGATTTCGTCACCTTTGAGTACTGCATGCTCGATGGCGTGAACGACACGGACGCGCACGCCCGGGAACTGGTCGCGCTGGTGCAAAACGGCGGCGATTCAGTGCCTTGCAAATTCAACCTGATTCCGTTTAACCCATTCCCGGAGTCCGGCCTGACCCGTTCGAATAACCCGCGCATCAAGGCGTTTGCCCAGGTCCTGATGGATGCCGGCATCGTCACTACCATACGCAAGACCCGCGGCGATGATATCGACGCAGCTTGCGGCCAGTTGGCCGGCGAGGTGCAGGATCGCACACGAGTTCAGGAACGCATGTCAAAAATGGCGGAATACCAGAAGAAATTCGGCAAGAATTTTGGCCGCCTAGTGGAGGTGTCGAAATGAAAAAAGCCTGGCAACGTATCGGGACTGCGGCCGTGATGACGGCCGTATTGCTGTTGGCAGGGTGCGCCTCAAATCCTTCGGCGACGCCAACTGAAATCGCTACCAGCTCCGACCAGACCGATAATCAAAAGCGGGCGATGATCCGCTTGCAGCTCGCGGTCGGCTACTATGAGCAGCGGCAAATGGAGGTCGCGCTCGACGAGGTGAAGCAAGCGTTGCAGGTGGACCCGAATTTTGCCGATGCATACAGTGTGCGCGGCCTGATTTACATGGATATAGGACAAAAGCAGTTGGCGGAAGAGAGCTTCTTGCGAGCGATTAAATTGTCTCCGCGCCATCCGGATTTCAATAATAACTATGGGTGGTTCCTTTGCCAGAACGGCCGGGAGCGCCAGTCGATTTCCTATTTCGAGGCGGCATTGCAGAACCCCGCCTACCAGTCGCCGGCAAAGGCCTTGAACAATGCGGGCATTTGCAGCTTGAAAATGAAGGATAACGTCGCCGCCGAACGTTATCTGTCGGAAGCGTTTAAATTCGAACCGACCGACGCCACCACCAGCGTCAATCTCGGCAAGCTTTATTACGAGATGCGGAATTATGAGCGTGCGCGCTTTTATCTCGCTCGCGCGACGAAATCGGATGCGGTCAGTCCGGACGCGCTGTGGCTTGCAGTCAGAATAGAACGCAAGCTGGGCGATCGCGCGGCGGAAAACAGTCTGGTGACGCAGTTAAGGCGTCGCCATCCTAACTCGGCCGAATATGCGGCCTACCAGCGCGGAGCGTTTGATGAGTGATGCAGGAATGAATCCACCGATGGACCCTTTCGCGGCTGCCGACGGCGAGCAGCAGATCCCCTCCGGCCAGGCATCGCCCGGGCCGGGTGCGCAATTGGCGGCATATCGCACCGAACGCGGATGGTCGGTCGAACATGTGGCAAGCCAGCTCAACCTGGCGCCGAAACAGGTCCACGGGATCGAAAAGGACGACTACCAGGCCTTGCCCGGGGCGGTCGTGCGCGGCTTTGTGCGCGCATACGCCAAGCTGTTGAAAGTGGATCCGGCCCCATTGATCGCCGCCATGCCCGGCAACGCGGCTGTTGCAAGTGCGGCGGCAACGGCTCGCCGTCCGGTGGCAGCTTCCTATTCCGAGCCGCGCTTTCCGGAGATCTCGGATCGGTCCGGATTGTCCGGGAAACAGATTGCCGCTATCGGCGCTGTCATTCTGGTGGCGGGCGGACTATGGGCTGCGTGGCAGTCCGGATACCTGTCGTCGGTGTCTGGCTCGGTGCGGGATGGCTTGGCAAAACTCTCCAGTCCGGCCGAACCTGCATCGGCGGTCAGTGACGTCGCGGCGCCCGGTGCTCAAAGCAGCACCACGGGTACAGTCGTCACCGAACCGGTTGCGCCTGCGGCGGCCATGCCGCCAGTTGACCAGGTGCCGAATGCGGTGCCGCAGGATGGTGCGGCGCCGGGCGTCGCAGGTGCCGGTACCGCTGTGGCGGGTAAAGACGCCCTGGTCTTGAAAGACGCGCAAGCGTTGAAAGACGCGCTGGTGTTGAAAGCTCGCCAGGATAGCTGGATTGAAGTCAAAGGCGCCGGCAACCGCACCCTGCTGGCGCGCATGGTCAAAGCCGGCGAGACCGAGACGGTCGACGTGAAGGAGCCGTTGACAGTGGTGATCGGCAATGCGGCCGGGGTCGATGCGACCCTGCGTGGAACTCCATTGGCGGTAAAGACACTCAAGAGCGGCAGTGTCGCCCGCTTAAGTATTAAATAATGATGATGAGTGCTCCCCTGATCTGTACTCCCATAGCCTCCGGTCCGCTGGAACGACGCCTGACTCGTCGCGTCGCGATTCGTCACGCCACGCGTGAACTAATCGTTGGCGGCCGGGCGCCGGTCCTGGTCCAGTCGATGACCAATACCGATACCGCCGACGCCATTTCCACCGCGATCCAGGTGAAGGATCTGGCGAGGGCAGGTTCCGAACTGGTGCGCATTACCGTGAACAATCCGGAAGCCGCCGCTGCGGTCCCGGCAATTCGCGAACAACTGGACAGGATGGGCGTGGACGTGCCGCTGGTCGGTGATTTCCACTATAACGGCCACAAGCTCCTGACCGACTATCCCGATTGCGCCAAAGCGCTCTCGAAGTACCGCATCAACCCCGGCAACGTGGGCCAGGGCGCCAAGCGCGATACCCAGTTCGCCCAGATGATTGAAGTGGCCTGCAAGTACGACAAGCCGGTGCGCATCGGCGTGAATTGGGGCAGCCTCGACCAGGCTCTGCTGGCGCGCATCATGGATGAAAATGCGCAACGCGCTGAGCCATGGACCGCGCAGGCCGTCATGTACGAAGCGCTGGTCACGTCCGCCATTGAAAACGCGCAGCGCGCGGAAGAGCTGGGCATGGCGGCTGACAAGATCATCCTGTCATGCAAGGTGTCGGGCGTACAAGACCTGATCGCGGTGTATCGCGAACTGGCACGCCGCTGCGACTATCCGCTGCATCTCGGCCTGACTGAAGCCGGCATGGGTAGCAAGGGCATCGTCGCATCGACCGCCGCATTGTCGGTCCTGCTGCAGGAGGGGATAGGCGATACGATACGTATTTCGCTGACGCCGGAACCCGGTGGCGATCGTACCAAGGAAGTGGTGGTCGGGCAGGAAATTCTCCAGACCATGGGCATGCGCAAGTTCACGCCGATGGTGATCGCTTGTCCCGGATGCGGGCGCACCACCTCGACGGTGTTTCAGGAACTGGCTGACAACATCCAGACCTATTTGCGCGACCAGATGCCGCTGTGGAAGACACAATATCCGGGTGTCGAAGCCATGAATGTCGCGGTCATGGGCTGCATCGTCAATGGTCCCGGCGAATCCAAGCATGCGAATATCGGCATCAGCTTGCCGGGCACGGGCGAGTCGCCCGCAGCGCCCGTGTTCGTCGACGGACAGAAGACAGTCACCTTGCGCGGTGAGCGCATTGCAGAAGAGTTCCAGGCTATCGTCCTGGATTACGTCAAAACTCGTTATGGAAAAGAGACGACCGCGGCTTGACCAGGCTGCCGATCGTCGAAACAGAATGTCAGAAAACAAGAAAGCAGAAAAAATCGTCGGCGTGAAAGGGATGAATGACATCCTCCCCGCCGACGCGCCGTTGTGGGAGTTGTTCGAGAACACCGTGCAATCGGTGTTGAAAAGCTATGGCTTCCAGCAGATTCGCACCCCGATCGTCGAACCGACCCCGTTGTTTGCACGCGGACTCGGCGCGGTCACCGATATCGTCGAGAAGGAAATGTATTCGTTCACCGACTCGATGAACGGCGATGAACTTACGCTGCGGCCGGAGAGCACCGCCGGCGTGGTGCGTGCTGCAATCGAACATAACCTGACTTACGACGGTCCGAAACGGCTGTGGTACGCGGGCCCGATGTTCCGCCACGAGAGGCCCCAGCGCGGCCGTTATCGCCAGTTCCACCAAGTTGGTGCGGAGGCGTTGGGCTTCACCGGTCCGGATATCGATGCCGAACTGATCATGCTGTGCCAGCGCTTGTGGGATGACCTCGGCCTGCAAAACATCAAGCTGGAACTGAACTCGATCGGCGACGCCGAAGAGCGCAACCGGCACCGCACCGAGCTGGTCGCTTATTTCGAGCAACACAAGGAGCTGCTGGATGCGGATGCACAGCGCCGCCTCTATACCAATCCGCTGCGTATCCTGGATACGAAGAATCCGGCGATGCAGGCGATGGTGAATAACGCGCCCAAGCTGATCGACTACCTGGGCGAGGAATCGCGCGCGCACTTCGAAGGCGTGCAGAAAATCCTGCGCAACAACAGTATCCCGTTTACGATCAACCCGCGCCTGGTGCGCGGCATGGATTACTACAACCGCACCGTGTTTGAATGGGTGACCGACCAGCTCGGTTCGCAAGGCACTGTCTGCGGCGGCGGCCGCTACGATCCGCTGGTCGAGATGTTCGGCGGCAAACCGACGCCCGCATGCGGCTTTGCGATCGGCGTCGAGCGCCTGCTCGAGCTGATGAAGGCGAACGGAGAACAGTTCACGCCCAACCAGTGCGACGTCTATGTAGTACACCAGGGTGAGGCAGCGCAAATGCAGGCTTTTGTAGTCGCCGAGCGGCTGCGCGATGCCGGGCTGGATGTCGTCCTGCATTGCGCATCGTCGAACGCCGGCGGCAGCTTCAAGTCGCAGATGAAGCGGGCGGATGCAAGCGGCGCCAGCTATGCGGTAATCCTCGGCGAGGACGAAGTCGCCAAGGGTGTCGCCACGGTCAAATCCCTGCGCTCCGACGATGCCGAAAACAATCAGGCTTCGGTTGAGTTTGAATCGGTCACGGACTATGTGCTCGAGCAGATTACCTGCGGCGACGACTGCGACCACCCCGAACACCATCACCATTAAGAGTACATACCATGGCATACGATCTCGAAGAACAAGAACAACTGGACACGCTCAAGGCATGGTGGAAGCAATATGGCAACCTGGTTACCTGGTTGCTGATCGTTGCCCTTGCCGGGTATGCCGCATGGACCGGATGGAATACCTGGCAGCGCAACCAGTCGGCGCAGGCTGCACTGCTCTATGAAGAGCTGGAGAAGGCCGTCGCTGCGAAGGACAATGGCAAGGTGCAGCGTGCCGCCACCGACCTCTCGGACAAGTTCGGCAAGACCGCCTATGCGCAGATGGGCGCGCTGGCTGCAGCCAAGGCCGCATTTGATACCAATGACCTGAAGACGGCGAAAGCGCAATTGCAAACGGTCATCGACAAAGGCAGCGACGAAGAGTACAAGGCAGTCGCGAGGATCCGCCTGGCCGGCATCCTGCTCGACGAAAAGGCGTATGACGATGGATTGAAATTACTGGCCGGCGATTTTCCAGCGCAGTTCGCCAGCGCCGTCGCCGATCGCAAAGGCGATATCCTGACAGCGCAAAACAAGATTGAAGAAGCGCGTGCGGCATACAAGATGGCGCTCGACAAAACCGATCAAAAAAATCCGGGCCGGCAGTTGATCCAGTTGAAACTGGATGCAATCGGCGGCGCGCCTGCGAAAGCCGCGGCGTAATTTCGGCATAACAAAAAGGGGAACAGATGCGTACTGCAGTAAAGCTCACGTGTGTCGCGGCAATGGCCGTACTGGCCGGATGCTCTTCACTGAATCCGTTCGCCAAAAAGGCCGAACCGCGCAACCCGCCCGCCGCATTGGTCGACTTCAAGCCGACTATGCCGGTGCGCACCGCATGGTCAACCTCGGTCGGTAGCGCGGGAGCTTTTGCTTTTTCGCCCGCCCTGGCCAGTGACAGCCTGTTCGTTGCGGCGGCCGATGGTTCGGTCAGCCGCATCAATGCCGCAAGCGGCAGCCAGGTATGGCGTATCAATGCGGGCATGCCGCTGACCGCTGGTGTCGGCAGCGATGGCCTCACCGTCGCCGTAGCCGGTGAGAAGGGCATGCTGCTGGCATTCGACGCCCAAGGAAAACTGCGCTGGAAGGCGCAGGCGTCGAGCGAAATATTGTCCGCACCTGCGGTGGGTCAAGGACTGGTCGTCGTGCGCAGCGTCGATAATCGCATCGCCGCATACGATGCAGATAACGGCGCGCGCCGCTGGGTAGCGCAGCGCACCGTGCCGCCTTTGACCTTGCGTTCCGCGCCAGGCATCGTCATCTCCGGCCAATCGGCCTACGTTGGTCTGCCGGGTGGCAGGTTGCTGGCCCTTGCGCTGAGTAACGGCGGGGCGCGCTGGGAAGTCGCAGTCGGCGATCCGCGCGGCACTACTGAGCTCGAACGGATTGCGGATATTTCCGGCGCGCCCGTAGTAGCGGGACGCGATGTTTGCGCGGTGGCCTACCAGGGCCGTGTTGCCTGTTTCGATGCTGCTTCCGGGCAGCCGCACTGGGCCAAGGAATTGTCCAGCGACGTTGGCCTTGGTGTGGACGAACGATTTATATTTGCCGCCGATGAGCGAGGTGCGGTCACCGCATTCGCGCGCGAAACCGGAAGCGGCGTCTGGCGCAATACCACGCTGGCTAACCGCCGCCTGTCGACACCGGTGTCGTTCGGCCGTGCTGTCGCTGTCGGCGACGCGCAAGGCTATATCCATTTTCTGTCGCGTGAGGACGGCGCAATGCTCGCCCGCGTAAACACGGACGGCAGTCCGATTCTGGGCGGTTCGCCGCTGGTGACCGGGCAGCATGCCGTGTTTCAAACGCAGGCAGGCGCGTTGGTCGCAATAGCGGCCGAGTAGTAGAGCAAGTTGTAATCTTCCGGACTTTTGATTCGTGATGAACAGTCAGAAAAGTCCGGCCCTCATTCCATCCCCTCTCCCGCGCAGGCGGTAGAGAGGGGCGTTACGACGGAAATGGTGATCCATTTTCGCAGAGTAGAAAAATGAAGCCGGTAATTGCCTTAGTAGGCCGACCCAACGTCGGCAAATCCACCTTGTTCAATCGACTCACCAGGTCGCGCGATGCCCTGGTGGCGGATCTGCCGGGTTTGACACGCGACCGTCACTATGGTGAAGGCCGGGTCGGCGAACGCCCCTTTCTGGTGATCGATACCGGCGGCTTTGAGCCGGTCGCCAAAGAGGGCATCATGCATGAAATGGCCAAGCAGACCAAGCAGGCGGTGGCTGAAGCCGATGTCGTAATTTTTATCGTTGACGGCCGTCAGGGCCTCACGCCGCACGACAAGACTATTACCGATTTCCTGCGCAAGTCCGGCCGCCAGGTAATGCTGGTTGTGAACAAGGCCGAGGGCATGAAATACACCGCGGTCTCCGCTGATTTCTATGAGCTGGGCATGGGCGATCCGTATGTCATCTCGGCGGCGCATGGCGACGGCGTGGCGGACCTGGTGGAAGAGGCGCTCGACATTGGGCACGTTCAGCGGCCGGCGGAAGAGCCGTCCGCCGAACCGATCGGCAGGAGCATCAAGCTCGCGATTGTCGGACGTCCTAACGTCGGCAAATCGACACTCGTCAACACTTTGCTCGGCGAGGACCGCGTCATTGCGTTCGACATGCCGGGCACCACGCGCGACTCGATTGAAATCCCGTTCGAGCGTGATGGCAAGCAATATACGTTGATCGATACGGCAGGTATCCGAAAGCGTGGCAAGGTGTTCGAAGCCATCGAAAAGTTCTCGGTCGTGAAAACGCTGCAGTCGATCTCGGAAGCGAATGTTGTATTGCTGCTACTTGACGCACAGCAAGATATCTCCGAGCAGGACGCCCATATTGCCGGCTTCATTCTGGAGTCGGGCAGGGCACTCGTCGTCGGCGTCAACAAGTGGGACGGCCTCACATCCGACCGGCGCGATGAGATCAAAATCGATCTTGAGCGAAAGTTGAGTTTTCTGTCGTTCGCCAAAATGCATTTCATTTCGGCGCTGAAGTCCACCGGCATCGCTCCGTTGGTCAAATCCATCGACTCCGCGTATGCCGCCGCGATGTCCAACCTGTCGACACCGAAGCTGACCCGTGCGCTGATCGAAGCCGTCGAGCACCAACAGCCACGGCGCAAAGGCTCGATTCGTCCCAAGCTCAGGTATGCACACCAGGGCGGCATGAACCCGCCAATCGTGGTCATCCACGGCAACGCGCTGGAAGCAATTGATGCGAATTACAAGCGCTACCTGGAGAAGCATTTCCGCGAAACTTTTTCATTGGTCGGCACTCCACTACGTATCGAACTGCGTTCGAGTAAAAACCCTTATGCCAAGGGTGAAAAGTAGTCTTTTTCTTGTCACACGACGCAAAAATCGATTACAGTCGTAATTCGCCGTATTAGATGGCACTTGAAAAGTCATCAAGTGTCCCCAACTCCACATCACAACAACACAATGGAGCTGCCATGAGCAACAAAGGGCAACTATTACAAGACCCCTTCCTCAATGCCTTACGTAAAGAGCACGTGCCCGTTTCGATCTACCTCGTCAATGGCATCAAGCTTCAAGGCCACATCGAATCCTTTGACCAATACGTTGTACTTTTGCGTAACACCGTCACGCAAATGGTCTACAAGCACGCCATCTCGACCGTGGTTCCCGCACGCGCAGTGAATATCAATGTTGAGCCAGAAGCGGAATAACCGATCGCCCGACCGGCAACCTGTCCTATGCGCGCTGCATTAGTCGGCGTTGACTTCGGTAAGGGTGACTTCGCTGCAAGTCTCGAAGAGCTTTCCCTGCTGTCGAAGTCTGCGGGGGCTGAGCCTGTCCTGACGATCGTTGGCAAGCGTGCGAGTCCCGATGCAGCCCTTTTCGTCGGGTCCGGGAAAGCGGAAGAAGTCGCGCACGCAGTGGCTGAAAACCTGCTCGACCTGGTCATCTTCAATCATGCATTGTCCCCCGCGCAGCAGCGCAACCTCGAGCGGCACCTGAAGGTTCGGGTGATCGATCGCACCAGCCTGATTCTCGATATCTTCGCCCAGCGCGCAAAGAGCCACGAGGGCAAGGTTCAGGTCGAACTCGCCCAGCTCCAGCACCTGGCTACGCGACTGATCCGGGGATGGACTCACCTCGAGCGGCAAAAGGGCGGTATTGGCTTGCGTGGTCCTGGTGAAACGCAGCTGGAAACCGACCGCCGTTTGCTTGGTGACAGGGTGAAGGCATTGCGTACGCGACTGGACAAGTTGCAGCGGCAGCGCGAAACGCAGCGCAGGGCGCGCAATCGGAACAATACCTTTTCAGTGTCGTTGGTGGGTTACACCAACGCGGGGAAATCCACGCTTTTCAATGCGCTCACCAAGGCGCAGGCCTATGCCGCCGACCAATTGTTCGCGACCCTGGATACCACGTCCCGCCGCATTTATCTGGGCGAGGCAGGGAATGTGGTTATTTCCGATACGGTAGGCTTCATACGGGAATTGCCGCACCAGCTGGTGGCGGCGTTCCGCGCGACCCTGGAAGAGACTATTCACGCCGACCTGCTGCTGCATGTGGTTGATGCCGCCAGCCCGGTGCGCATGGAGCAGATCGAACAGGTCAACGCGGTACTGAGGGAAATCGGAGCGGACCATATTCCGCAAATTCTGGTCTGGAACAAGATCGATGCGGCAGGACTCGAGCCGGCTTTGGAACGTGATGAATATGATAAAATCCGCCGTGTTTTCATTAGCGCCCAGAGTGGGGCAGGTCTCGACCTGCTACGTGAGGCCATAGCTGGATTCGCGAAAGAGAATTCAGTGGCGCGTCTTGAACTACCGGTTACGGAGCCTCACGATGCACGAACCTAAAACAATAAACCGCATTGCAACTCTTCAAAAATAACCGGATAGCGACAGAATGCTCGTTTCTTTCTTAAAAAGAATAGGCCTTAAATTTTCCCTGAATGATCCACGGTGGGGTCGTGGATCGCAGGAGGATGGACAGCGCCCGAATAACGATGGTAAACGGCCCGGCGACGGACCGCCCGACCTGGATCAACTCTGGCGCGATTTCAATCAGCGCCTCAATCGCCTGTTTGGCAACAAAGGCGGCGGACGCGGCGAGGGTGGCGGCGGTGGCTTTACGCCCGACATGCGCGGCGCCGGCATCGGCGTCGGCCTGGTCGCCGCAATCGTCGCTTTCCTTTGGCTGGTCAGCGGTTTCTTCATCGTGCAGGAAGGCCAGACCGGCGTGGTTCTGACGTTTGGCAAATACAGCCACATGACGCCCGCGGGTTTCAACTGGCGCTGGCCGTATCCGATCCAGAGTCATGAAGTCGTCAACGTGTCGCAGGTGCGCACGGTGGAAGTGGGCTACCGCTCCAACTTCAAGAACAAACAGACCAAAGAATCGCTGATGCTGACCGATGATGAAAACATCATCGACATCCAGTTCGCGGTGCAGTACACGCTGAAAAATGCGGCCGACTGGGTCTTCATCAACCGTGAACATGAAGAGACTGTGCGCCAGGTGGCAGAGACCGCCATTCGGGAAGTGGTCGGCAGGAACAAGATGGACTTCGTGCTCTACGAGGGCCGCGAAAAGGTTGCGCTCGATGTTAACCAACTGATGCAGCAGATCCTCGATCGCTACAGGCTGGGCGCGCAGATCACCAATGTAACGATGCAGAATGTGCAGCCGCCTGAGCAAGTGCAGGCCGCGTTTGACGACGCGGTGAAAGCCGGGCAAGACCGTGAACGCCAGAAGAACGAAGGCCAGGCCTATGCCAATGACGTCATTCCGCGTGCGCGCGGCGCCGCGTCACGCTTGTTGCAGGAATCCGAAGCCTACCGGTCGCGCGTCGTCGCGAATGCACAGGGTGATGCGTCCCGCTTCAAACAGATTCTTGTGGAATACCAGAAGGCCCCGGCAGTGACGCGGGACCGGATGTACTTGGAAACGATGCAACAGATTTTCTCGAATACGACCAAAGTGATGGTGGACGCCAGGAGCGGCAACAATCTGCTCTATCTGCCGTTGGACAAATTGATTTCGCAATCGGCGAACGATGCGTCGGCCAAGCCTGCCCAGGCAGCGCCGCCGGCTGGTACGGGAGGCGCTCCTGCGGATCCGATGCAATCGTTGGAGTCGCAGAGGCAAAATTCCCGCGGGCGTGATGGACGCGATTCGCGTGATCGGGAGACACGATAATGAATCGCCTTATTTCCCTCGTGATCGTCGCCCTGATCGCCCTATCGATCCTGTTGTCGACGCTGTTCGTGGTGGACCAGCGCCAGTACGCGATCGTATTTGCACTCGGTGAAGTGAAAAAAGTCATCAGCGAACCCGGATTGCATTTCAAGCTGCCGCCGCCGTTCCAGAATGTGCTGTTCCTCGACAAGCGGATCCTGACTTTGGATACGCCCGAAGCGGACCGGTTCATTACCGCCGAAAAGAAGAACATCCTGGTCGATGCTTATGTGAAATGGCGCATCACCGACCCGCGGCTGTACTTCGTCAGCTTTGGCGGTGACGAGCGGCGCGCCAATGACCGCATGTCGCAGATCGTAAAAGCTGCGCTCAACGACGAAATCACCAAGCGCACCGTGCGTGAGGTCATTTCCGGCGAACGCGGCAAGGTGATGGCGGCTATACACAAGAAGGTCATCGACGAAGCCAAGCAGATCGGCGTGGAGATTATCGACGTGCGCCTGAAGCGGGTTGACTACGTTGAGCAGATCAATAATTCCGTCTACCAGCGGATGATGTCGGAGCGTGCGCGGGTTGCTAACGAATTGCGCTCCACCGGCGCCGCAGAGTCGGAAAAGATTCGGGCGGATGCCGACCGGCAGCGTACGGTGATCCTGGCTGAGGCGTATCGCGACGCGGAAAATATCCGTGGTGATGGCGACGGTAAGGCATCGCAGATTTATGCGCAGGCGTTCGGTCAGAACCCGGAGTTTTACAAGTTCTATCGCAGCCTGGAGGCATATCGCGCCAGCTTCAAAAACCGTCACGACCTGATGGTGATGGATCCGAATTCCGAGTTCTTCAAGTATTTCAAGAGCACCGGGCCGGGGCCTGCCGCCAGCCCGAAGAAGTGACGCGGGCTGGTTGTGAACAGCTCGTGGACCATTGCACTGGGATTGATGCTGCTTTTTGAGGGCATCATTCCGTTTATATTTCCGCGACAGTGGCGCGACGCTTTTAACCGCATCACCCGTTTGTCCGATGGCCAGATACGTTTTTTGGGACTGATCGCATTGTTATGCGGATTGGCGACATTGGGCCTGGTTCAATTATTCTCCTGAAGTATCTCTTTTTCTGTCATGCCGAACTGGCTTCTTCCTGAAAATATCGCCGACGTTTTGCCGTCCGAAGCGCGCAAAATCGAAGAGTTGCGCCGTGCGCTGCTCGACAACTTCCGCTTGTTCGGCTACGAACTCGTCATGCCTCCCATGCTGGAGTACCTCGAGTCGCTGCTGACCGGCGCCGGACAAGACATGGACTTGCGCATGTTCAAGCTGGTCGACCAATTGTCCGGTCGCACGATGGGCGTTCGCGCGGACATGACCACGCAGGTCGCGCGCATCGATGCGCATTTGCTCAATCGAGCCTCCGTCACCCGCCTGTGCTATGCGGGCAGCGTATTGCTCACACGCCCGTCGGGCCTGCATGCGACGCGTGAACCGCTGCAGATCGGCGCCGAGATTTACGGGCACGCCGGACTCGAAGCGGATGCCGAAATCCAGGAACTTGCGCTGGCTTCATTGGCGTTCGCCGGAATCTCCGAAGTACGCCTCGACTTGTGCCATGTGGGCGTCCTGCGCGCGATCATCGAGAATGATCCGAAAGCGCAAAAACAGGAGGCTGAACTGTTCTGCCTGCTGGAGTCCAAGGATGTCCCGGGCCTGCGCGACATTGCAGCCGGTTTCAATCCTGAGACACGCGACGCATTGCTGGCGCTTCCGAATCTGTACGGCGATGCTGAAGTCATCGGGCGGGCGCGCAAGATTTTGCCGCAACTGCCCGGAATCAAGCAGGCGCTGGACGAGCTCGAGGTCCTGGTCAAATCAGCGAACACAGCTATTGTGACGGTCGACCTCGCCGATTTGCGCGGTTACCATTATCACAGCGGCGTCATGTTCGCTGCCTACGTGCCCGGCCTGCCAAATGCAGTCGCGCGCGGCGGACGTTACGACCAGGTGGGCGAGGCGTTCGGACGCGCGCGTCCCGCTACGGGGTTCTCGATGGATTTGCGCGAGTTGGCGCGCCTGATGCCGGGCGCTGAACGCAAGCGCGCGATTCGCGCGCCATGGGGCAAGGAAGCGGCGCTGCGCAGCAGGATTGCGGAGTTGCGCAGGGCGGGTGAGGTGGTAATTCAAAGCCTCCCTGGCCATGAAAACGATCAGGACGAATTCGATTGCGACCGGGCACTCGTATTTGAAAATGGAAACTGGATTCTTAAAAATTTAGGTTGAAAGATGTCACAAAAAAGCATGGCTAAAAATGTCGTTGTTATCGGTACCCAGTGGGGCGATGAAGGCAAAGGGAAGATCGTTGACTGGCTGACCGATCATGCGCAAGGAGTGGTGCGCTTCCAGGGTGGCCACAACGCCGGACACACGCTGGTTATCGGCGGGCAAAAGACGGCATTGCAGCTGATCCCCTCCGGCATCATGCGTCCCGGTGTCGCCTGCTATATCGGCAACGGCGTGGTGCTGTCAGTGCCGGACCTGCTGCGCGAAATCGACAAGCTGCAGGCAAACGGCGTGGAAGTGATATCGCGCCTGAAGGTATCGGAAGCATGCCCGGTCATTTTGCCGTACCACACTGCGCTCGACGCCGCCCGTGAAGCTGCCCGCGGCGCCGCCAAGATCGGCACCACCGGCAAGGGCATCGGCCCGGCCTACGAAGACAAGGTGGCGCGCCGCGCTATCCGGGTCGCCGACCTGCTGAACGAAGAGCGTTTTGCCGAAAAGCTGCGCGAGAACCTCGACTATCATAATTTCGTATTGACGCAGTACCTGAAGGCGCCGGCCGTCGACTATCAGAAGACGCTGGATGATGCGCTGGCGACGGTGCCGCGCCTGGCGCCGATGGTCTCCGATGTATCGAGCGCGCTGTACGCCGCGTACAAGGCGGGTGCCAGTCTGTTGTTCGAAGGCGCGCAGGGCAGCCTGCTTGATGTCGATCACGGTACGTATCCGTTTGTCACTTCGAGCAATTGCGTTGCGGGCAACGCGGCGGCTGGATCGGGCGTCGGTCCTAACATGCTGCATTACATACTCGGCATCACGAAGGCGTATACAACGCGCGTCGGTTCCGGTCCGTTCCCTTCGGAACTGCCGACCGACCAGGGCGTAGGCAAACATCTTGCTACCGTCGGCCATGAATTCGGTACGGTGACCGGCCGTCCGCGCCGCTGCGGTTGGTTCGATGCAGCGTTGCTCCGCCGTTCAGTGCAGATCAACGGCGTATCCGGCATGTGCCTCACCAAGCTCGACGTGCTCGATGGCCTCGAGACGCTGCAGTTGTGCACCGGCTACCTGCTGGATGGCAAGGCCGTCGATATCTTCCCCGTCGGCGCGGAAGACGCGGCGCGCTGCCAGCCGGTGTACGAACAAATGCCCGGCTGGAAAGAATCCACGGTCGGCGCCAAATCGATGGACGCTTTGCCCGCGAATGCGCGTGCGTACGTCAAGCGCATCGAAGAGCTGGTCGGCGTGCCGATCGACATGGTGTCCACCGGCCCTGACCGTGAAGAGACCATCGTGCTGCGGCATCCGTTCCAAAAAGAAGGCTGAGGAAGACTGGGCAATGGCTATCTCGACTGACAAGGATTTGTGGGTTTCCTGGGAAGAGTACTACCGCGCGATCGAAGGATTGGCGCGCATGATTCACGACTCGGGCTGGAAGTTCGACCAGGTGTTGTGCCTGGCGCGTGGCGGCCTTCGTCCCGGCGACATCTTTTCCCGCATCTTCGATGTGCCGCTGGCGATACTTTCGACCAGCTCGTATCGTGAAGAAGTGGGCACGGTGCAGGGCAACCTCGACATCGCCAAGCACATCACGATGACGAAAGGGACGCTCTCCGGAAAAGTCCTGCTGCTGGACGACCTGGTCGATTCCGGCGTTACGCTGGAAAAGGTGCAGGCGCACCTGAAGGAGAATTTCCCGGCGGTGACCGAGGTGAAGTCGGCCGTGATCTGGTGCAAGGCTTGCTCGTCGGTGCGGCCGGATTACTACCTTGAATACCTGCCCACCAATCCGTGGATACACCAGCCATTCGAAGAGTATGACGGCCTGCGTCCGCACCAGTTGAAAGCGTGGATGAAGAAAGGTGAGATGACCTGAACAGAACTTGGTCTTTGTTTGGCACTCAAATAAAAGTATTTGCAGAAATTTGCGTGCCGGAAGAGGCGGGATCTGTGGAAGTCCTGGCGATGATCGCCGGGACTTCAAATGAAAAGCGCGAATGAAGCGCAGATGTGAATGAGGTGGATTGTGCAGGGCGATGCCGGCGGATGTGTTGATTGTTTTTCGGAGCCGGAATAGGAAAAGGCCCGCCGAAGCGAGCCTTTTAAACCTGGTGCCCAGAAGAGGACTCGAACCTCCACAGTGTTGCCACCGCTAGGACCTGAACCTAGTGCGTCTACCAATTCCGCCATCTGGGCTGCGAAAGACCAACATTATAGCTGAAACCAGGATGATGTCAATCCACCCGGCATATGAACGCTGAAGAAAATTCGGCATGTTAGGTAAATGTTACGGTAACCCGTTACACTAGACCTTGTATCTATAAAAATTATTTGAAGTACCCTTTTGAGCCACTATCCATACACTATCCCCAGCCGGGAGGAAATTCTCGGTATCTTACGCACCGCGACGGAGCCGCAAGATGCGAATTCCATCGCCGCGGCCCTTGATGTCAAACCAGACGAACTGGACGGCCTGACACGCCGCTTGAACGCGATGGAACGTGACGGTCAAATCAAGCCAAATCGCAACGGCCACTATCAACTCGCCAATCAGTCCAATTTCATTGAAGGTCGCGTATTGGGCCATCGTGAGGGCTATGGTTTCCTTGCGCCTGATGACGGAACCGACGATATTTTCCTTCCTGAAAAGGAAATGCAAAAAGTCCTGCACGGCGACCGTGTCCAGGTACGCATCATCGGCACCGATCGTCGCGGGCGACCTGAAGGATCGATCGTCGAAGTGGTGGAGCGCGCCAATACCCGTGTAATCGGTCGACTGCTGAATGAAAACGGCGTCTGGATCGTGGCGCCGGAAGACAAGCGCATCGGCCAGGACATCCTGTTGGCGGGTTCACCTGGCAAGGCAAAAACCGGCCAGGTAGTCAGCGTCGAATTGACCGAACAGCCATCGCGCTTCACGCAACCGATCGGTAAGATCGTCGAAGTCTTGGGCGATATCGATGACCCCGGCATGGAAATCGAAATCGCGGTGCGCAAGTATGGCGTGCCGCATGAATTTTCCGATGCAGCGCTGAGGCAGGCGGCCAAGCTTCCGGGCGAAGTGCATGCGCCCGACCTTGCAGACCGGGTTGATCTGCGCGACATCCCGATGGTAACGATCGACGGCGAGGATGCACGCGATTTCGACGACGCGGTGTATGCCGAGCCGGTCAAGATCGGACGCACCAAAGGCTACCGACTGATCGTCGCGATCGCCGACGTCAGCCACTATGTGAAGCCGAACGACGCGCTGGATGCCGATGCGCTCGAGCGCAGCACTTCTGTTTACTTTCCGCGCCGCGTGATTCCGATGCTGCCGGAAAAGCTGTCGAACGGATTGTGCTCATTGAATCCCGACGTCGATCGCCTGACGCTCGTATGCGATGCCGTCATTACCGCCAAGGGCGATATCAAAGCGTATCAGTTCTATCCCGCGGTAATACATTCCGCAGCGCGCATGACATACAACGAAGTGGCATCGATATTGGGCAATACCAAGGGTATCGATGCCGCCAAACGGCAGGCGCTGGTGCCCCATCTGCTGCATCTGCAGGAAGTCTTTCATGCGCTGCAGGGCGCCCGCGAGAAGCGCGGTGCGATCGACTTCGAAACCACGGAGACCTATATCGTCGCCAACGCGGCGGGCAAGATCGAGCAAATCCTGCCTCGTACCCGCAACGACGCGCACCGGTTGATCGAGGAGTGCATGCTGGCCGCCAACGTTTGCGCGGCCGACCTGTTGGAGCGGCACAAGCAGCCGGGTGTGTATCGCATCCATGCTGGTCCGACCAAGGAAAAGCTGACGGTGCTGAGAACCTTCCTGAAACAGGTTGGGCTGAATCTCGGCGGCGGCGACACGCCTTCTGCGTCCGACTATGCGGAATTGATGCCGAAAATAAAGGCGCGTCCCGACGCAACGCTGCTGCAGACCATGCTGCTTCGTTCGATGCAGCAGGCCGTGTACAGTCCTGACAATATCGGCCACTTCGGCCTGGCGTACGAAGCGTATACCCATTTCACCAGCCCGATCCGTCGCTACCCCGACTTGCTTACGCATCGCGCGATCAAGGCGGTGCTGCAGGGTAAACGCTACGATCCGAAAGGCATCGAGACCAGCGTGCTCAATACCATGCTGTCTCCGGCTGCCCGGAAGATGCAGGCGGCCGACAAGGCGGCCGGCAAGAAAAAACCGGAAGCGGACCTGACGGTCTGGGATGCGCTCGGCATCCATTGCTCCGCCAATGAGCGGCGCGCCGATGAGGCCTCGCGCGATGTGGAAGCCTGGCTGAAATGCTATTTCGTGCGGGACAAACTGGGCGAGGAATTCACCGGAACGATTTCCGGTGTCACGCCATTCGGTATTTTCGTGACACTGGATTCGTTGTTCATTGAAGGCCTGGTGCATGTGACCGAATTGGGCGCGGACTACTTCCAGTACGATGAAACGCGGCACGAACTGCGCGGCGAGCGTACCGGCATCCGCTATCAACTTACCGATCGGGTCACTGTGCAGGTAAGCCGTGTTGACCTCGATGCTCGCAAAATTGATCTGCGGCTGGTCAATGAGCCCAGCATCAAGACTGTATTGAAAAACGAAGCGCGCCGGGCCGAGTCTGAGCAGGGCCGCGAGCAGCCCCGCAACGTCGACGGGAAGGGCAACGGGAAGGGCACCGGCAAGGGTAACGGCAAGGGTAACGGCGGCGCGAAGGTCGGCGGTGGCAAAACTAAAGCAAAACCTGCGCGCAAGACCGCTGCCGAGCCGGTGAAAGCCGAGAAAACCAAGCGCGCCAAGACCGCCACCAAGGCATCAGAGAATAACCGCACGCCAAAAGCATACGCAAAGCCGGGCAAGAAGAAACGTTAACAAATGAAAAACAAATTGATATTCGGCTTCCACGCCGTGACCGCGCGTCTGCGCCATGACGCATCTTCAGTGGAGGAAATCTACATCGACTCCGGACGCCACGACCGGCGCATGCAGGAATTGCTGCGCGCCGCGGAGGGCGCCAAGGTACGCATCATGCCAGTGGATGACAAGCGACTCGACGGAATGGTTGGGACCCGCCGCCACCAGGGCGTGGTCGCAAAGGCCGGCGAGTTGTCGCTGGCACGCAATCTCGATGAATTGCTCGATGCGATCGAGGGACCGCCGCTGCTGCTGATATTGGACGGCGTTACTGATCCTCATAATCTCGGCGCTGCACTGCGTGTCGCCGACGGCGCGGGCGCCCATGCCATCATTGCGCCCAAAGACCGCGCGGTCGGGCTGAACGCGACTGCGGCCAAAGTGGCGAGCGGCGCTGCCGACACCGTCCCCTATATCACCGTGACAAATCTTGCCCGCACGCTACGTGAACTGAAGGAACGCGAGATCTGGATCACCGGCACTACCGATGACGCCGAGAAGACCATATACGAAGGCGACTTTACAGGTCCCACTGCACTCGTAATGGGATCCGAAGGGGAGGGCTTGCGTCGCCTGACGCGCGAGAACTGTGACCTGCTGGTCAGCATTCCGATGTTCGGCTCAGTGGAAAGCCTCAACGTTTCTGTCGCTTCGGGCGTCTGTCTATATGAGGCGCGGCGCCAGCGGCTCGTCAAAGCCTGATCCGTAACGCCTTTCATCGCCAGAGCATTTTTCATCAGTCTGTAAGGGGATGGCCGTAGGGTGCGCCGTGCGCACCGCGTAGTTC
>JBBWZW010000072.1:0-7628 GCA_039649305.1 Burkholderiales bacterium | reverse complement strand
GCCCTGGATGGTGTCGCCATGGATGGCTTCACCGGCGAGCACCATCTTGAAGCCGTTGTAGTCGGGGGGATTATGGCTGCCGGTCACCATGATGCCGGACTGCGTATCGAGCACCTGGGTGCCGAAGTACAGCACCGGCGTGGCGACCACGCCGAGGTCAATCACATCGACACCAGTGGACTGCAAACCGGCCGCCAGCGCCGCTGTCAGTTCCGGACCCGACAAGCGTCCGTCGCGGCCGATGACGACTACCTGTTGGCCCTTCGCGCGCGCGGCCGAGCCGAATGCCTGGCCGATTTGTTTTGCGACCGACGCATCCAGCGTCTTGCCGATGATGCCCCGGATATCGTAGGCCTTGAATATACTTTGGGAGAGAGTCAGCACGTTAGGTTGATATGTTTGTTGAAACAACCGGAGTTGAAATTATTGTCTTCAGGAGGAACAATCCCGGGCGATCGGCCCGGGATTGTTCCTGTCGTCTCACGCCACCAACCCGTCTAGCGCAGTTCCGGCGAAGCACCTAGCAGCGGATAGTCGGCATGCTGGTTGCGATTGCGTCCGTAGGTATAGCCGTAGCCATAGCGGCCCGGGCGCATTTTCAGGTCGTTGAACAACACGCCCTTGGCTTCCAGGCCAGCCTGACGCAGACGCTTCATCGACTCGCTGATCTCGCCCGGCGTGGTCACGCCCGCACGGGTCATGATGTAGATCGCACCTGCATGGGCGCCGATGATCATCGTATCGGCGACCGCCAGGATCGGTGTCGCATCAACCAGCACCAGGTCATACCGCGCCGACATCTGTTGCAGGATGGCGCCGAAGTCCGGGCGCAGCAGCAATTCGGCGGGGTTCGGAGGCAAGGTGCCCGTCGAGATGAAATCCATGTTCGGGATGACACCGTGATGGATCACCTGGTCGACAGTGCGCGCACCGGCGATCGCATCGGACAAGCCGTCCTGCCGGCCAAAGCCGAAGTACAAGTGCAGCAGGCCGTTACGCAGGTCGGAGTCGATCAGCAAGACCTTCTTGCCGGTGGCCGCCATGATCGCAGCAAGGTTGGCCGAGACGAAGGACTTGCCCAGCCCCGGCGTGGCGCCACTGATAACCACGATGTTGTTTTTGAACTGTGGCAGCGAGAACTGCAGCGCGGTGCGGAAGTTGCGCAGGCTCTCGATCGCCGCATCGGTCGATGACACGCTCGCCAGCAATGGCACCTTCTGGTGACGCGAGTGCACCTGCTCGTACAACTCCTTCTGCTTCTTGCTGTGCGGGATGGTTGCAAACACCGGCAAACCCGAAACGCTTTCGACCTGATCCGGACTGTCGACACGGCCGTAGAACGATTTCCTGAAGAACGCAAGCAGCACACCGAGGAACAGTCCGCCCAGCGCGGCAAGCGCGAGGATCACAGGACGGTTCGGCTTGACCGGTCTTTCAGGCAGCATAGGCGCATCAACCAGGCGCACATTGCTGACCTTGCCGACCGCTGCCAGCCTCAACTGGTGCGCTGTATTCAGCAATGATGTGTACAGGTCGGTATTGACCTTCACTTCACGCTGCAGGCGCAACAGGTTTTGCTCGACGATCGGCAGCGACTTGATGTGGGAATTCATGGCCTCGATCTGGCCATTGATTTCCTTCAGCTGGCTGTCGACGCCCTGCACCACCGGATGGTCCGGCATGAAACGGGCTAACGCTTCGATCCGCTTCTGCTGCAACTCCATCTTCCGCAGCTTGGCGGCGGAGGATTGCTGCAGGCTCAGCTTCGATTCCTCGCCCAGGTCGATGGTGCCGTTGGTGTTGCGGAATGCGTTGTATTTGGCCTCAGCCTGTTCCAGCTGTACCTTGATCTCGGGCAGTTGCTTGTTCAGGTAAGCCAGCGACTTCTCGGCTTCTTCCGACTTGCGCGAAGCATTCTGCTTCACGTATTCCTTGCCGATTTCATTGAGCACGGCGTGGATCATGTGCGGGTCCGAACCCTGCAGCGTGACGCCGATGACGCCCGACTGCTTTCCGCCCTGTTCGGCGACGCTCATCGATTTCTGGATGCTTTCGATGGTGCCGAGGCGTGAACCGCGTGTCAAAAAGAATTGCGCACCCGGTTTGCCGTTCAACTGGTCGACACGCAGTTCAATATTACCCTTCGGCGTCTCGAACGCCAGCGGTGAACCGACCTTGCCTTTCAGTTCCAGGTTCTCATCTTTCTGGTTCAGGCGGAACTGGCCAACGCTCTCGACCGTGAGAACGAACTCCTTGTTCTGCAGCGACTCGGGAACATTGAACACGCCTACATCAACCTTTTCCGCACCCCATGCCCAGCCGCCGAAACCGAACAGGCCCGGCTCTGAGACCTTGGTGTTGTGGCTGGCCAGCCAGGATCCGATGACAGGGAAATATTTCGGCTGTGAGTGGATGTACAGTCGCAGGTTATCGGTTGCCCGGGAAACCACCATGCGTGAATTGACGAGCTGCATTTCCGAAAGCGCAGAGGTTTTGACCTCGAACATCGAATTGAGGTCACCGATGATGTTCTTCGATTCCCTCGTGCCCTCTTCCTCGACATGGATCAGCATGTTAGCTTCATACACCGGGGTGGCAAGGAATGCATAGCTTGCCCCGAACAGGGTAACGATGAAGGCGATGGTAGCAATCAGCCAACGATTGTCCCAGAGGACATCGAAGTAGGTCGCCAACTCCGGCTCATCCGGAACCGGCGGGGCAGCGGGCCCTGTCAACTGGGGTATGGATTGATTGATCATAGGTTTATTTGCTTATGGTTAGTACATACATATATTTCAACTCTGCATCCGCGGTTATCCGTGGAGCGGCCCTGGCTTGTTTTTATTGGGGGCCATCGCAGATGCAGTCAGCGCGCGACGTGAGACCGTCAGCGCGCCCCCTTTACCTCGCTGGAGCCATCGGTGAGACCGCTCCCACGGCTCCGGACAACGCGCTCGGCAGAATCAGGCTGATCGCACGGTGCCAGTTCGCCAGTGGCGTCGCGGCGACATACACGACGTCCTTGGGATTGAGCTCAAAGCCCTCGGCCATGGCCAGCGCGCCCGGCTGCCGTCCATCCAGCTGATAAACAACCTGGTCGGACCCGTTCTTGCGAACGACATAGATCTGGCTGCCGTCGCCGCTCAACGGGTTGACGCCGCCCGACTCGCCCAGCGCTTCATTGAGCGTCAGGCGTCCGTTATACATAGGCAGCGCCCGCGGACTAACCACTTCACCCGACACGAACACTTTGCTTTCGTCGCGTGAACGAACGCGAACCACGTCGCCGTCTGCCAGCAGGATGTTGGCGGGGTTGACGCCACGCTGCACCAGCTGCGGCATGTTGATCGCGTAATTGGTGCCGCCCCGGTTGACCACCACCTGGCTCTGGTCGCCGGTCGGCAGTACGCCGCCGGCACGGTTGATCGCTTCAACCAGGGTCATCGGAATATCGTTGATCGCCTGCAGGCCCGGGTTCTTCACTTCGCCGTCGACATAGACGCGCTTGCTGCGGTAGGCCTGCACGCGCAAGGTCACCTTCGGTTGCCTGATGTACTTTGCCAGCTTGCCTGCCAACTGTGTGCGCGCCTGCTCTTCGGTCAGGCCGGCAACCTTGAGCGGACCGGCATACGGAAACTGGATCGTGCCGTCATGATCCACCGGGAAGCCGGCAGGCGGTTGGATGGCGGCGGCGACGTCTGCGCCCGCGGCGCCAGGACCCGCAATGCCGGTCGCGGCATTTGTCAGCTCCGGGTGATCCCAGACCACGATCGACAGCACATCTCCGGCGTCGATTTTGTATGACGTCGCCTTGCTAAGCAGCTTGCTGATATCCTGGCTCGTCAGCTTCTCGCGGAGTTCCCTTTCCGACTTCACCAGCGTCGGCGTGATCGGCTTCAGTACCGCGTTGCCCGCGTCGCTGCTTGCTGCAGCGCTGGAACCGGAAGTCTGGTAGGCATTACCCGGGTTGAAATTGAGGCCGGGGGCGGCGGATTGACATGCGGCCAGCCATGGCAACACTACCACCACACTCCATTTTTTAAGAGACGCTTTGGAATAGAGGCGCATACGATTACTCCACTTGATTAGGTACAACCTGCCATGACATGGCAATTGCGGTGTTGAAAGACCCTCGTTTCGAGAGATAAGCAGCATGGCGATGCAGACATTTTTTGCGGACCATTTGTTGCATCGCCTTAAACGTTTCGTTGCCTGTCGACTACTGGTCACTTATCCGAACTACAACTCTACGTAACCCCTTCTACCCTGTTTTGACACGTATCAACTTGGAACAAAATAGGACTTCCACGTACTAAGGGGCGTTGCACAGCCAGTACACACGCCGCTTTCCGCCTTGCGCGAACGCGAGAACAGATTCGGGAGTGTGACTAACAGTTCACATCCGAGAAGAAAGATATGCTGAAACACGACACACATCCTTGCGTAAAAGCATGCGTCGGGTCGGCAACATTTAAGGAAGATTAAGCTCGGGGCTTACCGCGCGCCGGACGGCGCGCGGGGAAGGAAAATCATGCTTCGCGCAAAGTTTGCAGGGGCGGTTTGTTCAGCACATTGCGCAGTCCGACCGCGCCGCCGATGAAAGCGCAAACCGCGCCGACGAACAGTCCGGCCAGCCACACCAGCGGTGTGAACGACCATTCGAAATTGAAAACATACCGGGCTAACGCCCAGCCGACCGCGGCGGCGCCGGTCGCGGCAAGGATTCCCGACAGTCCGCCGACCAGCGCGAATTCGATCCATTGCGCCTGCGACAGTTGCTTGCGCGTCGCACCCAGCGCGCGCAACAGGCCTGCTTCGCGCATGCGCTCGTCCTGCGAACCGACCAACGCCGCATACAGCACCAGGATGCCCGACGCCAGCGTGAACAGGAACAGGAACTCCACCGCAACCACGACCTGGTCGAGCACGTTCTGCACTTGCCGGATCATGCTGCCGACATCGACTACGGTCAGGTTAGGGAAATCGCGCGTCAGCTGATGGGCGAATGCGGCCTTCGATTCGGGCAGGTGGAACGCCGTAATCCAGGTTTGCGGCATCTGCTCCACTGCTACCGGATTGAGGATGACGAAGAAATTCACCCGCATCGAACCCCACTCCAGCTTGCGCAGGCTGGTCACCTTGGCATCTACCGGCTGCCCCGCAATATCGAACCGCAGCTTGTCGCCAAGCTTCAGCTTCAGGGTTTTGGCCAGCCCCTCCTCGACCGATGCTTCGGGCACGGTACTACCGTTTCCGTACCAACTGCCGGCGACAATACGGTTCTGCGGCGGCACCTCGGTCATCGTGGAAAGATTGAATTCGCGATCCACCAGCCGCTTGGCGCGGTCTTCGATATAGGTGGTTGCGGTGATCGGCGTATCGTTCACCTGGATCAGGCGGCCGCGTATCATCGGGTATAGCATCGGCTTGCCGGTGCCGTTGCCGGCAAGGCGCGCTTCGATTTCCGCCTTCTGATCAGATTGGATATTGATGACGAAGCGATTGGGCGCATCGGGGGGCGTCGACTCGCGCCACGCATTGATGAGGTCGCCACGAACCACCGTCAACAGCAGCAAGGCCATCAGGCCCAACGACAGAGCGACGATTTGTACGACGGAGGCGCCGGAGCGTCGCTGCAATGCAGTCACCGCAAAACGCCAGCCGGGATGCGCAATGGCGCCGCGCAACGGACGCAATGCCCTGAGAGCGGCCCATCCAACTGCGGCGAAAACCGCAAACCCACCGAGAAACCCGGCGGCAGTCAACAGGCCCAGCGTCGGATTTCCCGCCTGCCACAGCAACAACGCGATAAAGGCCAGCAAACCGAGGCCATAGGTCGCCACTGTCATCGGCTGGGGCGGATCCTGCTCACGCCGGATCACGCGGTTATGCGGCACATTGCGCAACTGCAGGACTGGCGGTATCGCAAAGCCGATCAGCAACAGCAGTCCGGTCGCCACGCCCTGCAATGCGGGCAGGAAGGTCGCTGGCGGCAATTCATTGGTCACCAGGCTACCCAGCCAGTTGAGCAGCACGAAATGCGCAGCGAAGCCGAACAGTACGCCGAGCAGGCTGCCCACCAATCCAACAACGGAAAACTCGATCAGGTACAGCGAGGTCACCTGGTTTTGCGTGAGGCCAAGGCAACGCATCATCGCGCAGGCATCGATATGTCGCAGCATGAACCGGCGCGCCGCCATCGCTACCGCCACTGCGGCAAGCATTGCTGACATCAATCCCACCAGCGATAAAAATTGCTCGGCGCGGTCGAGGGTGGCCCGCATTTCCGGACGCCCTGATTCGAGGGACTCAAGGCGCACCCCCTTGACGTTGTTGCGCTCGATCTCGGCCTGCACCCATTTCTGGAAGACGCTGATCCGGTCGGGCTCACCCGCCACCAGCATCCGGTAGGTCACGCGCGATCCGGCCTGGATCAGGTTGGTCGAAGGCAGGTCGGACAGGGGCAGCATCACGCGCGGCGCAAAATTCATGAACGAAGCGCCGCGATCCGGTTCGACCGCGATCAGTCTGTCGATCCTGAAACTCCGGTCGCCGAGGCCGATGCTGGCGCCCATGGGAACGTTCAAAGCCGACAAAACATTCGCATCGACCCATACCGTCCCCGGTGCGGGAACCTCACGCGTTTCGGCGTCCTTGCCACCAGGCGATGCCACGACTTTCAGGCTGCCACGCAATGGATAGCCCGGCGACACGGCCTTGATCGACGCCAGTTGCGACACCGCTTTTTCGCCCTCGCCCGCGACCGCCATGCTCGGGAACGCAACGGTGTCGGCCAGTTTCAGTCCACGACTGGCTGCTTCTGCCCTCCATGCGGCGTTGATGGGTTGATCCGCGTTGATCACGAGGTCAGCGCCTAGCAACTGGTTCGCATCGCGATTGAGCGCCGCTCGCATGCGGTCAACAAAGAAACCTACCGAGGAAAGGGCCGCGACGGCGACGATCAGCGCAACGAGCAGGAACCGTAGTTCGCCCGCGCGCCAGTCGCGCCGGGTCATGAGTAGCGATTGAATAAACATTAACAGCCCGGGAAAAACAGAACTCAAACAGGAGAGCGCGTGAAGGTGACGCCCTCCTTGCGCACGGTGACCGCTATTCTACGCCGTCCTCACCCTCGGGCTCTCTCCGAGAAATGGAGCGGGTCCTAAGCACTGAGCCTGTGAAAAAGCCATCGCAGGCCGCGCCACAATTTTGGCAGCAACCACAGTGCAAGGAGGAAGAACGCGGCCAGGAAGGCAAACAACAGCCACGGATGGAAAAATGCCGCCCACAAGGCAGCCACCACCGCCGCGTCTTCCGACAGGGAAGCCGCCCAGTTGCTGAATGGTTCAGGCGATGTATTGATCAACGCACGGCTGCCTGCCTTGGTCGCATGGGCGCCGGCGGCAAACGTGCCTCCCAGCAGCGCGGCCAGCGTGGTCCATGCAGGATCCATGTCGCCCAGCGCCGCAGCGCCAAGCACCGCGCCCGCCGGGATGCGTATGAAAGTCTGTATCGCATCCCACAATGAGTCGAGCCCGGGCACTTTATCGGCGAGGAATTCGACCAGCAACAGCAGTCCGGTCACACCCATTACCCAGGGCGACTCGAGTATTTGCAACGTTGATGGC
>JBBWZW010000035.1:0-7001 GCA_039649305.1 Burkholderiales bacterium | reverse complement strand
AGACAAGCATGAAAAAGAAACGCTCACGCACGCACACGAAGCAATCGGTCGCGCCGCAATCAGCGCAACTGAGTGCTGTGCGCAAGCTTTCGCATGCCGGACGGCACGGAGAAGCACAAGCGCGTCTTGCCGAGTTGCGCACCCGTTATCCGGATTTCAAACCGCTCCTGGCGCTGGCTTGGGAAGTAGACGACAACGCCGGAAATTCTCTTTCCGCATGTCTGCATGCTTGGGATTGGTCATCAGCCAGCCCCGGTAGCGTGGCGGCGCTGGAAGCACTGGAGTCTTCTGCGTTCGCAGCCGACTTTCCGGCGCTCGCCACATCGGCTATTCGAAGGCTCGCGCAGGCCGAAGGACTTTCTTTTCCCGACTTGCCTCCAATTCCCGGCGGGCTGTCCGAGCTCACTTTCGATGAGGTCGTGGCGATCGAGCTGTCGCGCCTGTTCCTTACCTACGGGCGCTTTGGTTGCTTTGATGGAGGGCATTGATCGCCCATCGGCGCGCACCTGGCGCTGGCGCGCTTTGCACGTGGCGAAATCACCGAAGCACTGGCTGCCGTTGAGGCGAACTGGCGCCAGGACACGCGCAACTTGTTCGCTTTGCATCAGGTTGTACGGCTGCGACTGTGGTCCGGCGGTCGCGAGTCTGCGTTCGAATTGAGCGATGCCTTGCGCGACACGCAGCCGACGCGGGCGGAAGATGCATACGGCAAAATGTTTGGCCTGTTGCTGCTGGGTGCGCATGACGAAACAATTGAAGCTTGGCGCACTCTGCGGGACGCCGACATCTGGGAAGAGGGCAGTGCTGTTGAAAGCTCGATGTGCGCGCATTTCGCTGGGGTAGCGGCATTGCGCAAAGGCGAGATCGACGGTGCAAGGAAATTTTTTAGGCGCTCGATCACTATCCTCGCAATCGCGACGCCGAAGCGGCGTTCACGGCGTTAACATTGCGCGTGGTCGGCCACGAGGTCGACCCCAAGGCTGGGGGATTCCACGACTGGTTTCCGCAGTCCTGGCTCGACGAATGCCTATCGGTAAAAGGAGTGCATGCCAATGCCATACTCAAAGCAAGACAGCGTCGTTGCGATGCCCATGCCGACTATCTCGCTGCCGCAGTCGAACTGGGTGAAGAAAATGTGCGCTTCGATGCCATGTCCATCCTGAAGTTTCGAGCCGTCGACGGCGACGCCGGCGCGCGCGATACGCTGCGCAGCCCCCTGAGCCGCCCGTGCGGCCCGGACGAAGTTCGGCTGGATCTCGACAGGTGGCTGGAGGGAAGAGGTTTTGTTGAAGCTGGCCAACCACGGGATCTGCTGTTGCGTGACGAAATAAAGCAATTGGATTTACGTGCGGCGCGCCTGCATGCAGTACAACGATAACTCGGCTTGACGCCGGCATCGCAAGCGCGACTCTTCGGATGAGGGTTAGGCCGCAACTATGCGCATATGAATTGCGGTCGGCGTCACTGACATGCGCTCCGGCTTCAATACGTGACTGCCATAGTGCAGAGGCACTCGACGAAATCCATTTCCGCGTATCTCCGGCTGCCGGATCCCTTAAAACGGGTAACTCACCCGAACGACTGCGAAGTTTACGCCGTTATTGGGATCTTTAATGCCACCGTTTGAAAAGTGCTGGATCTTCAAGCCTAAATCCAGATTGTTTTCGAACACATATCCGATCCCAATATGGTCGCCAAACTGAAAGCGCGTGGAAAGCTGGTTGTCGTCGTTGTCGTAAAGCTCAGACAGATAGTTTGCTCCGATCCCGGCTTCGGCGTAGAAGCCCTTCATCGTGTCCTTTTGGAAGCGGAAGACCGGGGTAATGCCAATTGAGGTGATGTTCTGGGTCTCGCCGGGGATTCCCCGGAATCGCGTACCCCGCCATTGCGCAAGGTTCAGGTCCCAGTAGCCGCTTATATGCGTGCCATTCGAGCGCCACCACTGACGTTCCCATTTCCACTGGGCGCTGACCCTCGCCATCTGAGTCCTGTCACCTGTTGCGAATTCAAACGCAGCCGAATCGAATGCATGGCTCGTAGAATTCAATCCTGCTAATCCGAAGAATGCAGCACTAGCTGCGATGGCAGCCTTACTTCCTGTCATACATGCTCTCCGTAACGATCTTATTAGTAAATTTTTGATTTACGCGAGGCTTGCGCCCGACCGTCCGGTCGCTGTTTGAAGATGTCCATATGCGCTCAAACTGGATCGCGTTTGCGTCACTATACAAGGTTCCAATTGTTCCGGTTTGCGGGAGGCGAGCGACGCGGCGTGGGTGTGCTCAACGCTTGAGCAAGCGCAAATTGGTAGCACGCCGCTCGGGCGTTCTTTTCCAGCAGATCACCATACATGGCTCTTGTCTAGGTCGCCCAGTCCCTCGCACGCTCTACCGCTCGGCGCCAGGTATGCAGGCGCTCGAGACGTTCCTGCTCTGACATGAGCGGCTCGAAGCGTCGTTCTGCCTGCCATTGCGCCGCAACTTCCTGCTGCGATTCCCAGAACCCGACAGCCAGGCCCGCCAGGTAAGCGGCGCCTGATGCTGTTGTTTCCGTGACCACCGGGCGCACTACCGGGACACCGAGCACGTCGGCCTGGAACTGCATCAACAAATCGTTGCGGACCGCGCCGCCGTCGACTCGCAATTCCTTCAGGTCGATACTGGAATCCTTTTGCATTGCGTCCAGCACGTCGGCGCTTTGATATGCAATGCTGGCGAGGGTGGCTCGTGCGATATGGGCTTTGGTGGTGCCGCGCGTCATGCCGACGATGGCTCCGCGCGCGTACGCATCCCAGTAGGGAGCGCCCAGGCCCGCAAACGCGGGGACAAACACAACACCACCGGTGTCCGGCACGCTTGCGGCCAACGCTTCCACGTCGGACGATTGCTGGATGATGCCGAGTGCATCGCGCAGCCATTGCACAGCCGCGCCCGCCATGAAGACACTGCCTTCGAGAATATAGTCGGATTCGCCGGGCCATTCGTTCCCCAGCGTCCAACCTATGGTGGTGACCAGGTTGTTGTGCGACGTGGCCGCTTGTTTGCCGGTATTCATCAGCATGAAACAACCGGTGCCGTAAGTATTCTTCGCCATGCCCGGCTGATGACAGGCCTGACCGAAAGTAGCGGCTTGCTGGTCACCGGCGACGCCCGCGATGGGAATCGGCGCGCCGAACAGGGAGGGAGCAGTCTGGCCAATTACGGCGCTGCTTGGCACGACTTGTGGCAATAGCGACGCGGGAATGCCGAGGAGGGTGAGGAGCTCTTCATCCCACTTCAGGGTATGAATATTGAACAGCAGGGTGCGAGAGGCGTTGCTGGTGTCGGTGACGTGCATGCCGCACAGCTTGAAGATCAGCCAGGAATCAATCGTGCCGAATGCCAGTTCGCCGCGCTCGGCCTTTGAGCGCGCGCCTGGAATGTGATCGAGTAGCCACTTGAGCTTCGTGCCCGAAAAATACGAATCGATCACCAAACCGGTTTTTTGCTGGAACAGCGTCGCCTTGCCTTGCTCACGGAACGCATCGCATACATCAGCAGTACGGCGGTCCTGCCAGACAATTGCATTTGCCAGGGGTTCGCCTGTATGGCGATCCCAAAGCACGGTGGTTTCGCGCTGGTTGGTGATGCCGATCGCCGCAATATCGGTGGCCGATATCTGGCCCTGCTTCAATACCTGTTGCGCCACACCCAACTGGCTGGTCCAGATCTCATTCGCATCATGCTCGACCCAGCCTGGTTGGGGAAAAATCTGCCGGAACTCCTGCTGCGCGATGCCGCGGATCTGTCCGGCGTGATCGAACAGGATCGCGCGGGAACTGGTAGTGCCCTGATCGAGAGCGAGGATGTATTTGGTCATGGGATGTCGACAGTGTTCACGGCATGTAGGCAGGTTCGGGACGGCCCGCGACATCGACCTTCAGTGTCAGTACGCAACCTGAAAACGGATGTTGGGCCAGCTCGTCAGCGGAGCGATTGTGGCGTGCGCTGGTGATGTACAGGGTACGTAAATCGGCCCCGCCAAACGCGATCATGGTAGGGCAACGCACGGGCAACGCTATTTCGCGCAACACATCGCCTGATGGCGACAGGCGCAAAATGCGCCCACCTTCATACATCGCGCACCAGTAGGCGTCCTCGCTGTCGACCGCCGCACCATCAGGACGGCCTCCATATTGATGCGATTTGTCAGTGGAAAATTGCTTGAACACGCGTCCGCTGCCTGTCTGTCCGGTTACGACATCGTAGTCGTATGCGGTAATCCTGTGGGCCGTCGTATCGGCATGGTACATGGTGCGATGGTCGACGCTGAAGGCGACGCCGTTCGACACAGTCACAGGTTTGCGGGCATCACGAATGGCGCCACGTTCGACGCAAAACAAGGAGCCTAAGGCCTGGTCGCGCGGTTCGTAAATGGTGCCGACCCACAGCCGGCCAGTGGCATCGCAGCGGCCGTCATTAAAGCGCACTTTTGTCGTGTCATAGGGTGGAGCAGCAATCGGAGTCAACGATCCATTACTCGTATCGAGCATTGCCAGGCCAGACCGCATTGCAACCACGATCCCGCCATCCAGGGTTCTGGCAATGCAGCCTGGCTCCGACGGAAGCGGCCAGGAGGAATGTGCGTTGCTGTCGGGATGGTGGCGATGTACGGCAAGGCCGGCGATATCGATCCAGTACAGCGCCGCCTCGTGCGGATCCCATAGCGGGCACTCTCCCAACTGCATCGGCGTGTCGAACAAAACCTCAATTTCATCCATGGATGTAAGAGTTGCTTCTTTATAATGGCAGTGCATCATTATGCAACGAAAAACTTTTTTGGCAGGAGACAGCTTGAGCCAACCTTCATCTCTATCAAGACTCGCATTCTTAGGCATCGGTTTGATGGGCAAACCCATGTCGACCCGGCTGCTGCAAGCCGGTTACCCGCTGACCGCATGGAACCGCACACGCGAAAAAGCCGAGACCCTCGCACCGTCAGGCGCCCGGGTCAGCGACACGCCGGCCGATGCCGTGCATGACGCGGAAATAGTCATCACCATGCTGGAAGCCGGGCCGATCGTCGGCGAGGTCCTCGATCTGGCGCTGCCCGCTTTACGGCCGGGCACATTGGTCATCGACATGAGTTCGACCCGTCAGGCAGAGGCCCAGGAATTCCATGCGAAGCTGCTCGCACGCGGCGTCGCCTTCATCGATGCTCCGGTGTCCGGCGGAGTGGTCGGCGCGGAAGCGGGCTCGCTTGCTATCATGGCGGGCGGCAATCCGGGCGATTTTGTGCGCGCAGAACCGATATTGAACGCCATGGGGCGGCCAACGCTGGTCGGCCCGGCCGGCTGCGGTCAGGTTGCAAAACTATGCAATCAATTGATCGTCGGCGGAACGCTTAACATCGTCGCGGAAGCGTTGCTGCTGGCACAAGCGGGCGGAGCGAATCCAGAGGCGGTCAGAAAGGCAATTCGCGGCGGATTTGCGGAAAGTCGTATCCTCGAGGTGCACGGGCAGCGTATGCTGGAACGAAACTTCATGCCTGGCGGTCAGGTCAAGAGTCAGACCAAGGATTTGGAAAACGCGCTAATCGCGGCGGAGGCGGCTGGCGTGCGCCTGCCGGTAACGGAATTGGTCACCCAACTGTATCGCAGCATACTGCCGGAAGTACCGAATGCAGACCAGTCGGCTGCGTTGCTTGCACTGGAGCGATTGAACCCCGGCAAGCGGCTTGGCGAAGAACCAAATAAACTACCATCCCCATAGTCACTTCATTATTAATAAACCCAAACAAGGAGACGTCATGAATTTCACTCACTGGTTATCTGTTGCGGCAACTGCCGCTTTTACTTTCGGTGCAGCCGGGGCCCAGGCGCAAGGCTACCCAAACAAGCAGATCACACTGGTAGTGCCTTTTGCTGCCGCAGGTACAACCGACATCGTCGCGCGAGCAGTCGGTGCCGAACTGACTAAAGCATTGGGACAGCAAGTGATCATCGATAACCGTCCGGGCGCGGGTGGCAACATCGGCTCGGCGATCGTGGCCAGGGCAGCGCCTGACGGCTATACCTTGTTGATGGGCACCGTCGGCACGCACGCCATTAACCAGGCGCTGTATGCCAAGATGCCCTACGACACCGTCAAGGATTTTGCGCCTGTCACTCTGGCTGCCGCTGTGCCGAATGTGCTGGTAGTCAACCCGGCCTTCGCAGACAAGCACAATATCACCGACGTCAAGAGCTTCATCAAGTACCTGAAAGCCAATCCGGGCAAGGCCAACATGGCTTCCAGCGGCAACGGCACCTCAATTCATCTGGCGGGCGAATTGTTCAAGACGCAAACCAAGACCTTCATGGTGCACATTCCGTATCGCGGCTCGTCGCCTGCATTGACGGACCTGGTTGGCGGTCAGGCTGACGTAATGTTTGATAACCTGCCTTCGTCGATGGGCTTTATCAAGGCCGGGAAGTTGCGTGCAATCGCCCTTACCAGCGCAAAGCCGTCGTCCGCGTTGCCGGGCGTTCCAACCATTGCGCAGTCTGGTGGCGAGCTAGCCAATTTCGAAGCGAGTTCCTGGTTTGGCATCCTGGCGCCGGCCGGTACGCCAAAAGAAATCGTGGACAAGCTCCAGCAGGAAGTCGCGAAAGCACTTTCGAGCCCCGCAGTAAAGGAAAAGCTGGTTGCGCAGGGCGCGGATCCGGTTGGGAACACGCCTGAGCAGTTCGCCGCGCATATCCAGGCCGAGTCGAAGAAATGGGCAAAAGTGGTCAAAGACTCCGGCGCAAAAGTGGATTGATCGCAATCGCATCGGCCCATAGCAAGACCCTTCCCGCGCCTGCCGCGGGAAGCGGCACAACTCACACGGCAATGCTGCGTGTGTCGCAACACCTGATTTCCTCCCTTAGGCGCCGCGCAGGGATAAGTTGGGCAATTTGGCGGCCGTCGCGGGATGCGGTGCAAGGCGTGAGGAGGAGCCATAGCGAGCTATGGCGACGACGAGCAACACGTTCGCAAGAA
>JBBWZW010000550.1:0-6810 GCA_039649305.1 Burkholderiales bacterium | reverse complement strand
GAACAGTTCGATCAGGCCAGTGCGCAACGGCTGCCAGCGCCGCTGGCCGGGCTCGGGCAGCGACGGTTGCTCCGGATGCGGCAACTGCAGGGGGAGATCTGGTTGCGGTTCAGTCATTTTTATTTTTTCGTATTGTCCCAGAGGCCCGCTTCGACCAGCCTGCGTGTGAGTGCCGGACGCGTTCCGTGGTGCGCTCGTCCATCTCGCCGCCAGTCAATGGCCGGTCGATCGTCCTGAATTCGTGGTACTGATATTCACTCATGCCTGCAACTCCTGCTCTTTCAAGCGAGGCGCACTCAGCGCGAACCGTGTCAACGCGGGCAACGGCTCTACGGCGCCGTCGCGCCATTCGATAAGGCGCAGCATGACCAGCCGGCCAAGCGCATCGCGTGCAAGTTCAGTCTCGGCACCCGGCTCGCGCGCCGCTTTGCGCCAGTAGCGGCCGTATTCGACAGTCGCCTGCTGTATGAACGCGGCGACTTCCGATTGAGCGATCCAACGGCCAGGCTCTTTCCTGCGGTTATCAGCGAGGAACTCTGCAACAAGAAGGGTGATATGCGAAGCGGTGCCTTCGGCAGGCAACGCGGTGTCGGTCAATTCGCCGGCTTCATCGACCAGCGCCACGCCTTCGGCACGCTGCTCCGGCACCAGGCCACAGGCCTCGCACAAGCGCGCTGCGAGAGGACCGCGCTGGTTCTGGAAATAAGCACGCGGGCTATGATCGCCCCTGTCATCGAGATCATCGAAATAAACCACCGGGTCGTCGAGCAGGCGCCGCGCCAGATGGTGGCGTATTGCGGTACGCCGGCCCTCATCGCTATCGGGCACATATTCATCGACCAGCGCAGCCAGGCGCGCGTCAATATCGGCGGGCGCGCTGTCTGCGGGCCAGGTTGAAGGACCGCGGGTTGCCGCCGTCAGCCCTGCCAGCACGCGCCGTTGCACATCGTAAAGCGCGTCGCCTGAGCGGGCGACGAAGGCGTCCTCATCGCCGGCGACGCGACGCAGTACACCGAGCGCCAGAAGATAACGGCAAACGGCGACCAGTTCGCGCCGTTCATGCTGTGCTTCCAGCGTGAACACAAAACCGCGCTCGGCCAATTCCGGTTCTGCCGCAAGAAGCAGCAAGCGCTCGCCGAGCGTGCGCAACGTGATCTGCGGGTCAGCGCGTTCGAGCGCGGCGCAGGCCAGGCAAAACAACACGTAGCGCCGGGCATCGAAGTCGGGGGCGCCGCGTGTAGCATCGCGCAAATCGGCCGGCCGCTTATAGAGACGGGCGCAGTCACGTTCTACATGAAGTATCCACCCGGTGTGATGGGCAAACCAGTCGCGCAGTTCCTCGGCATAGCGGCGGACCGCGGCGAATTCCGGATGCGTTACTGTCATCAAGGGCTGCATCAGCACCGCACGCAAAGCATCCCGGCGCTCCTGGTCACGATGTTTGACGAGCACGCTGTTGAGGTCACGGGCGTCATTCATCATGCCTCCAGCGTCGGTGTGATCGTGATCAGGTGATCGCGCCCGGCGAACACGCCGAGTTCAGTGTGAATCGCGGCACGGGAATCAACCGCCAGCGGCTCGAGTCGGATTTGTAACGACCCGTCTGCTGTTTGCCGCGTGACGGACTGGTTCGGCGATGTTTGCGCGGCAAGGGCTTCGCCCAATAACGACAGGAATAATCGGAACGCATGGGCGTCGAGCCGCGTCAGTTCCGACAACCTGGTTGCCGTACCCGTCGCGAGCAACGCGCGGGCCGCTTCAACCTGGGCGCGCTCTTCGCCGATTTGCCGCGCCAGCAATGCGCGCGCATCCTGGCGATCCTTGACGCGGGGCGCCGGACCGCGCGGTGCAACTTCGCCTCGTTCGCGCAAACGCGGATGAATCGCAATCGCCGGCGCATCGGCCCATGGGGTCGAGGCGGGTACCTCTTCGCCACCCGGCAACAGACTCAGATGGCGCGCCGGGTTTAATGCGAACGCGGCGCGCCACAGACGGTGCGCATCGGAGTTGCTTCCGGTTTCAGCGAACCAGCGCGCGAGCACCCGAAAATCGGCTGAACGGTCGCTGCGTCCGCTGCGCCTCTCGTTCAGGGCAGCCACTGCGGCGAGCAATTGCGGAATCGCGGCGCGCGCCTTGGAGCGCAGTAACTCGGATTGAGCCTGGCCATGGTCATCGCTGATGAACCAGCGAGATAAGCCGCGCCAGCGTTCGCGCCAGACATGCAAACGCTGTTGCAGCGCATCCGCCTGCTCGTGAATGTCACCTGGTGCGGCGTCGCGCGTGTCGCGATTGGCCACCTGCCACAACAGCGGCTCAATTCGCGGAGCAAGCTCCGTAATACGCATCGCGATGGCGCCGGAACGGCTCACCAGGTCGCCGATAAAGCGCTCGAGATAGTCGATCAGCCTCTGCTTGTAAGCCAGCACTGCCTGTACGTCGGCCTGCTGCAGTTCGATCGTGCGCGCCACGCCTGCCATAAATGCTTGGGCGTTATCGGCCAATCCCTCGAACACGCGTACCAGGTCGCGCAGCACTTCATGCACCTTGGCGGCGTCGGGCACCGTCTCTGCGGCCAGGGCCTGCAATGCTTCGAGCCGGGTGGAAATATCTTCGAGCGCCACAGTCTGCAGTTCCGCCCGTCTTTTCAGGGCTTGCGCAAACGTGGTCAGGGCCGACTCCACCGCTTCGCCACCGACGGACAACCGGTACAGGAAGCGGGCACGGTAAAAGTCTTCGATGCTGGATACGCGAGCAGTATCGGGCTGGGACTCAAGGTTGCCCCATTCGGCCAACTGCGTCAGCGCCAGCTGTATCTCTTCCAGCGGAGGTGCCGCGCCCTGCCAGTCCGCTTCGACCTGCACTTCGTCAGGACGCAGGTGCAAGCGAAACTGCCGTTTCGCCGCGGCGAACGCGTCCATGATCGTGCGATATAGCTGCGCCTTGTCCGCGCTGACGTGGCGGAACAAATCGCGCGCGGTTTGCAATGTGTCGGGCATAACGTAGAGGATACGTACGGCACGGCAAGTGAGCGGCCGTACGGGTGGCGTTGTTCAATACACCACAATATACATCAGGCACCCGGCAAAAGAGCGCCACGATCAAGGCGAGCCGGGTGGAATGAATTCAATTCAATGGTTGTGCCCACAGCCATGGCCGCCAGCAGCGGCGGTTGTAGTCATGGATGCATCACGTCCCGTTTCCCGGGTGTAGCCTGCTGCCTCCAGCTGCTGCAGATACTCTTCCCACAAACGCGGCTGGTTCTCGCCGAGCCAATATAAATAATCCCAGGCGTAAATGCCGGTATTGTGGCTGTCGGAAAAATGCGGTTGCACCGCATAGTTGCCGACCGGCTCCAACGCTGTCATTTCGACGTTACGCTTACCCGTCTGCAGCACTTCCTGCCCCTTCCCGTGGCCGCGAACTTCGGCCGATGGGGAATATACCCGCAGGAATTCAAACGGCAAGGAGAAGGTCGCGTCATCGTCGAACGACACTTCCAACATGCGGGACTGCTTGTGCACCGTCAGCGCGGTCGGGTTCGGTGCTGCCTTTTTCGATTCGGCCATGGTCAGTAATGTATGGGTTGGAGCATTAATCAGAAATTCGATACGCGCTCGATAATAACCTGCCGCAGCCTCGGCAGAAGGGCAGCCCGTTCTACCAGGGCGGCCGACGATGGTATGCGCCTGATTTCAGCCCACACCGGACTCGGAAAATGAGCGTCGTCCTCGTAACGCGGAATCACATGCCAGTGCAGGTGCGGCACCACGTTGCCAAGGCTGGCAACGTTGATTTTGGCGGGCTGCATTACCTCGCGTACCGCTTCTTCAACGCGCCAGACCGCATCCATCAGCAAGCTGCGGTCAGTTGTCGACAGGTCAGTCATTTCCTTCGCATGCCCGTTCCAGATCACCCGGCAAAAGCCGGGGTAGTTCGCATCGTCAACCAGGACGACGCGATACTTTTCACCCCGGTACAGCACCTCGCCACCGGGCTGGACGCATAATTCGCAAGCGTTGGTCGACATCCGTGTTACACCAGTACGCGTTCGATGCCGCCGTTGTTGGCCTTGGCCACGTATTCCGGCATCCAGTTTTCGCCCAGCAGATGCTTGGCCATCTCGACCACGATGTAATCGGCCGTAGTGCCCGAATCGTCGTTGTAGCGTGACAAACCCTGCAGGCATGATGGGCATGAGGTCAGGATCTTGACGTCGCCCGCGAAGCCGTCGGTACGAAGCTTGTCGGCGCCCTTAGTCATTTCCTCTTCCTTGCGGAAGCGAATCTGCGTGGAAATGTCAGGACGCGAAACCGCCAGCGTTCCAGACTCGCCACAGCAGCGGTCATTCTTCTCGACCTTCTGCCCGTCGCCTGTCGTAATCAGCGTGTTCACCGTCTTCAATGGATCCTGCAACTTCATCGGCGTGTGGCACGGGTCGTGGTACATGTAGCGCACACCGTTGACGCCTTCCAGCCTGACATTCTTCTCCATCAGGTATTCATGGATATCGATGATGCGGCAGCCGGGGAATATCTTTTCAAACTCATAGCCGGCCAGCTGATCGTAACAAGTGCCGCACGATACAACGACCGTTTTGATGTCGAGGTAGTTCAGCGTATTGGCCATCCGATGGAACAACACGCGGTTGTCGGTCATCATCTTTTCGGCCTTGTCATACTGGCCGGCACCGCGTTGCGGATACCCGCAGCACAGGTAACCGGGCGGCAAAACGGTCTGCACGCCGACATGCCACAGCATCGCCTGCGTCGCCAGTCCCACCTGTGAGAACAGGCGCTCGGAGCCGCAGCCGGGGAAGTAAAACACCGCTTCCGTATCGGCAGTCGTCTGCTTCGGATCACGGATGATCGGGACGATCTTGTCGTCTTCGATATCCAGCAATGCGCGCGCCGTTTTCTTGGGCAGGTTGCCCGGCATCTTCTTGTTGATGAAGTGGATCACCTGCTCTTTGACCGGCGGCTTGCCGTGCGTCGATGGCGGCGCCTTGGTCTGCTTCTTCGCAAACTTTTTCAGCACTTCGTTACCCAGGCGCTGCGCCTTGTAGCCCCAGCCTATCATCGCCTGGCGGGTCGCATTGATGGTCGCCGGATCGGTTGCGTTCAGGAAGAACATCGATGCAGTCGTACCCGGGTTGAACGACTTCTTGTCCATCTTGCGCAGCAGGTTGCGCATGTTCATCGACACGTCGCCGAAGTCGATATCGACCGGGCATGGCGTGAAGCACTTGTGGCACAGCGTGCAGTGATCCGCTACGTCTTCGAATTCTTCCCAATGCTTGATCGAGATGCCGCGGCGCGTCTGTTCTTCATAAAGGAACGCTTCCACCAGCAACGAAGTCGCGAGGATCTTGTTACGCGGCGAGTACAGCAGGTTCGCACGCGGAACGTGAGTCGCACATACCGGTTTGCATTTGCCGCAGCGCAGGCAGTCCTTGACGCTGTCAGCAATCGCGCCGATATCGCTCTGTTGCATGATCAGCGATTCATGGCCCATCAGGCCGAACGACGGCGTGTAGGCATTGCGCAGGTCTGCATGCAATTCAGGCGAGTTCAGCAGCTTGCCCTTGTTGAAACGGCCTTCCGGATCGACCCGCTTTTTATACTCGCGGAATTCGCTCATTTCTTCATCGGTCAGGTATTCGAGCTTGGTGATGCCGATACCATGTTCACCGGAAATCACGCCATTGAGCGAACGCGCCAATGCCATGATGCGTGCCACGGCGGCATGCGCATCCTGCAGCATCTCGTAGTGATCCGAGTTGACCGGGATATTGGTGTGCACGTTGCCGTCGCCCGCGTGCATGTGCAAGGCGACAAATACGCGGCCGCGCAGCACACGCTTGTGGATCGCGTTGCATTCATCAAGGATCAGCTTGAACGCGGCGCCGTTGAAGATCTGCCGCATTTGCGCGCGTACTTCCCCTTTCCACGAAACGCGTACCGTGCGGTCCTGCACGACGTGGAATACCGTTGCATCGGGCTGGCGCGCCAGGCGGTCTTCAAAGGTTCCCGCCGGGCGGTCGAGTCCCATCGCGACCAGTTCCGGTTGCGCTTCGGAGAGCGGCTTGTCGAGTTGCGACAGCAGGTAGGACCAACGTGCCTGCGTATCATCCAGCAGTTGCACAGCCTGGCTGACGCGATCCTCCAGCAATTCGGAGTCCGGGATATTGCCTTCCGCATCTTCGCTCTTGCCGAGCGGCAGATTGCCGGCGGCGAAGAAGTCGCGCAATTCCGCGACCAATTGCAGCTTGTTTTTGATCGACAGCTCGATGTTGATGCGCTCGATGCCGTCGGTGTATTCGCCCATGCGGTTCAACGGGATCACGACGTCTTCGTTGATCTTGAACGCATTGGTGTGCTTCGCAATCGCGGCTGTGCGCGCACGGTCGAGCCAGAATTTCTTGCGCGCTTCCGGGCTGACCGCGACGAAGCCTTCGCCGACGCGGGTATTGGCCATACGGACCACTTCCGATGCCGCACGCGCAACTGCGTCTTCATCGTCACCGACGATATCGCCGAACAGAGCCATCTTCGGCAGCACGCCGCGCTTCGATTTGGTGGCATAGCCGACTGCGCGCAAATAGCGTTCGTCGAGATGCTCGAGACCGGCGAGTGTGGCGCCGCCGTTCCTGGTTTCGGCGTCGAGGTAATCCTTGATTTCCACGATCGATGGAATCGCATCACGGGCCTGGCCGAAGAACTCGAGGCACACGGTACGCGTATGCTTCGGCATCTTGTGAAGGATCCAGCGCGCCGATGTGATCAGGCCGTCGCAGCCCTCTTTCTGGATACC
>JBBWZW010000451.1:0-9785 GCA_039649305.1 Burkholderiales bacterium | reverse complement strand
TGCATCTTCCTGCGCCGGGTAAAGCGAACGCCATCCTGCAAGACCACACCAGGATTGTCGATGCGATTGCAAAAGGCGATCCCGTCGAGGCGCAAAAGAGTTTGCGGCATCATCTCTCGGGGACGCTTTCGATTATTGAAGATATTCGGGCGCGGTATCCGAGCTACCTGAAGGGCTAGAACTGGTAGTGCTGTAGGGTGGGTCTGAACTGAACTGAACTGAACTGACCCGCCATACGGGGTTATTCGCTCGAAAGCCGCATATCCGCATCTGCAACTGCATGCAGCGTATTGCGCAACCATACATGACGCGAATCAAGGCCGCAGTATTGCAGCGATTCACGAATCCGCGCATTCGACTATACTGTTCCGGCCGAACAAGTTCCAGCTATGCCACCTCTACCACCACCCGAAGCCACCACGGAAACCGCGTCATCCACAAAAGGCGCTCCACCATCACGATCCGCACTAGGGCCGCTGAAACGTCCTGTATTCCGCATGCTGTGGGGTACCTGGATGACCGCCAATATCTGCATGTGGATGAACGACGTGGCAGCCGCCTGGCTGATGACCTCGTTGACCACGTCGCCGATCTGGGTGGCGCTGGTGCAGACTGCATCCACCTTGCCGGTCTTCCTGCTCGGTTTGCCGAGCGGCGCGCTGGCCGACATCCTCGACCGCCGCCGCTACTTCATCATCACCCAGTTCTGGGTCGCGGCGGTGGCGTTATTGCTCTGCGTTTCCATCATGTCCGGCGTCGTAACGCCGCCTGTGTTGCTGGCGCTGACGTTTGCCAACGGCATAGGATTGGCGATGCGCTGGCCGGTATTTGCGGCCATCGTGCCGGAACTGGTCCCGCGCCATGAACTGCCCTCCGCGCTGGCTCTCAATGGCGTAGCAATGAATGCCTCGCGCATCATTGGACCGCTTGTGGCCGGTGCGGTGATCGCAAGCGCCGGCAGCGCCTACGTGTTCGTGCTCAACGCCGTACTATCGATACTCGCCGCCTTCGTAATCATGCGCTGGAAACGCGAGCATGTTCCGAGCCCTCTCGGCAGGGAGCGCCTCCCCAGTGCGATGCGGGTCGGGATGCAGTTCGTGCGCCAGTCGACGCGTCTGAGGGCATCGCTGGTGCGTGTTTCCTTGTTCTTCTTCCATTCAACAGCACTGCTGGCGATGCTGCCACTGGTGGCAAAAGGCCTGGAGGGCGGCGATGCCGGCACCTTCACGCTGCTGCTGGCGGCCATGGGCATGGGCGCTATCATCACGACGCTGTTCCTGCCGCGCATGCGCCAGTTGATGTCGAGGGACGGCCTGGTGCTGGCAGGCACCGTTTTGCAGTCAGCCGCGACAATTGCGGTGGCGTTTGCTCCGAACGCGTATGTCGCCGCCCCGGCGATGCTTTGTGCAGGCGTGGCATGGATCACGACCGCCAATACCCTGACGGTATCGGCGCAACTCGCATTGCCCGACTGGGTGCGCGCTCGTGGCATGTCGATGTACCAGATGGCCATCATGGGCGGCAGCGCCCTGGGCGCCGCGGTATGGGGACAAGTCGCGACTATCACTTCTGTCCAGACCAGCATGATTGTGGCCGCTGTCGCCGGCGTGCTGTCTATGCTCGGTGCATATCGGTTGGTCATCGACCGAAGCATCGAGGAAGACCTGACGCCCTCGCGCGAGCTCAAGGCGCCTGTTGCCGAGGCGCCGCCCAAGACCGGCCGGATCATGGTGACGATCGAATACCGGATCGATCCCGAACGGGCTGAAGAGTTTCGCGCGCTGATGCAGGAAAGCCGCCGCAGCCGTTTGCGCCAAGGCGCCCTCACATGGGATCTATTGCGCGATATTTCGGATCCCGGTCGCTACATTGAGCAAATCGTCGATGAATCCTGGACCGAACATTTGCGTCGTTTCGACCGCGTGACCGCTGGCGATGTGGCGCTACGCGAACGCAAGCTGGCGTTTCACATCGGCGACGCGCCTCCGGTCATTACGCGCTGCGTGGTGGAGAATTTTCGAGTTTAGGTCGGGCGCTCTGCGCCTTCCATGTTCGTCATTTCGGGCGCGCTTGCTGCCACCCTTGCGGTTCGGTTTCCCGGTTTGCGGCCAGGCAGGGCCTGACCAAACGCAGCGGCAACTGGAGCAGGGGCGACCTGACGCTGCGTTGCGCTACCCATGTTCCCTCCCCCGGCGTTCGCGCGGCTGGTAATGATCCCGCAGATATTGCGCCAGCCATGCATGGATTTCTCCGGGCATGGGGACGCCATCTGCCGGATCCCCTGAGTCGAACATGCGCGTGCCTTCAGCATAGCTGACCGATGCCAGCACCGGCATCGCGCGTTCATGCTGCATGCGCCACATCACGAAGACCTTCGGCTCCGGTGCGATACAGTTTTCGAAGTAGCCTTCGTTTTCATCGGTGTAGAGTTCGAGCCGCAATCCGGACACCAGGTAGTACTCACGCGTTTCGGTTCGCGACAGTGGCTGCATCGGCGGCAGGTCGCCATGGTCGGGAACCACTCCGACCGCCCCCCACGCGTCCGATGTCCAGGGATGGTCGATCGCACGCCATTGCATGATGACGGCAATCGGCAGGCTTGCCATTAGCATTGGACACGTCCTCTAATCCGGTTACTTCTTTCATTTTGGCGCTGGCACAAAACTGGTAGTACGCAGGTCGGGATGCCAATCCCAACATTCCGGTCCTCGTGCGACCTGCGGGTTCCCTGCACGGCGCGGTGTTGGAATTTCATCCCAAGGTCGAGGTGAGTTGAAATTCCAATGCCAACATTCGTCGCCCGCGAAAAAGCCGTCCGTGGTTGGGATCTGCAGAGCTGTACCGGCGCATACACCGCGTGGGCAGAGGACTGCCCACTATGGATTCTTTTTCACGTCGGCGCTCGGCTCAGCGGTTCCAGATTTTTCGCTCCGAACCGGAGTCTCCCGTGCGACGCTGCCGAGCTTTCCGCCAGGTTGACCGGACTGGCTGGATTGCATGGCCGCCGCATCCAGTCCCTGCTTTGCCGACACCGGCGTCGGAGAATGCACAGGCCAGCCATTCTCCTTGGCACGCTCCCGCCAGCGGGCGGCAACGGCATCCATTGATACCGCCAGCTCCTGCTTTTCCTTTTCCGCCTGCGCATCGGCTTGCGCCTTCTTCGCCGCTGCGGCCTGCTGCGCCTCAGGTGTGGGCGGCGCTAACGTTGCCGCGGCATATGCGCAGACGACGCAGGCAAGCGCCGCGATACCTGTTTTGCCCACTCGTGGCAGAGTCATGATTGCGCCCTGCTTACGGGCTTCCTTTGGCTGATTCCCCGGGTGGCGGGATGTGGCCCGATGGCGGCGGCGACGGTTGCTGCACCGTGCCGCCGGTCGCGGCTCCGCCTGTATTGCCGCCGCTGCCCATTGGAATGCCGGGCGTGCCGCCCGTGTAGGCGCCGCTCTTTGCACCTCCGGCCCGCGCAATGACTTCACCGCTGGTGCCACCGCCGGCAGTAACCTGTCCGGGGAAGCGCGTTTGTACGACGCCGCCGGCCGCTGCCTCGGCACTTGCCAACAAGGCGATAGCGAACCCGGCTGTAGCAATCAGTTTCATCTCATGATCCCTCCGTCAGTCAATGGCCCGGGCGCGGCGAGATGCCATCCGGCGGCTCGGGATGCGCATGCGCACCGGCACCGGCATCGCCCTCGCCCGCTTTCACCGCGTTGTACCAGTACTCGTGGTGCGCCCTCGCCCACTCCTCGTCTACCGTTCCATGCAGCATCGCTTGCAGGGCGCCAGGCGTGCCGAGGGTGCCGATGTAGATGTGCCCCATCGCTGCGACGATGTAGAGCGCCGCGCCTGCGATGTGCAGAACGTCGGCGATTTGCAGGATGTAACGGGTCTGGCCGAAGTTCACGAAGTCCAGTATCAGCCCCGTCACCGACATGAGCAGGCCGAGCAACGTAACCCCGCCCCAGAACCACAGCTTTTCACCCGCATTGAAATAGCCGGCCGGCACATGCTCGTGCGTGACGAGGCCGCCGCCTTTTTTAATCCAATGCCAGTCCCAACGCCGGAACAGATTCTCGCGCACAAAGGTGATGAACATCAGGATCGTGCACAGGATAAACAGCGGCCCGATAAAGTTGTGGAGGTACTTGGAGATGATGGCGACCCATGAATAAGGATCGTGTCCCATCCATGGAAGAATCAGCTTCTTGCCGAACATGATGATCAGACCGGTAAGCGCGAGCACGATGAAGCTGATGGCGGTTGCCCAGTGGATGAAGCGGTGCCAGGCATTGAATCGCTGGATCCCGCGTCCGGATTCCGGGTGGTCGACGCGCGCCGGGCCGACCAGGTAATAGAACGCAAAGATCAGCAGCAACGTTGCGACCATCAGCGTCCCGCTGATGGTCGCGAGCGGGCCGTTGCGCCACGTACGCCAGGTGTTGCCGCCGCGTTGAAGAATGACGTTGGCCTCCGTCGAGCCGTATTGTCCGAGGAAATGCCGGTCGATATGCACGCGGCCGGATTCGGGCGAGGACCATCCGGGTTCCGGCGTGTCCTTCTCCGCTTGCAGGATGGTTTGTTCCTCGGCGTACGCGGGTACCGCGTCCTTGTGCGGGACGGCCGCGTGGGTCAGCGCGGGTAGCAGTAGCGCGAGAAGGACGGCGAATAGCAGGCGTTGGAGGGAAAGGGAAGCCGGCATTTCATACCCCATTGATTACGTTTGGCGAGCACTTACGGATTAGCGCGCACATACTCGTTCTGCATCTGGTTGCGATTCCATATCGCCGCCATCCACGCCAGCCGGTCGCCATGAAAATGTGCCACTTGCGGCAAGTTGTCCGGCTTGCCCCGAATTTCGCCCTGCACCCATCTCGAGTGCTGCTCCACTTCCAGGCAGCCGCACAAAAAGAGCGGCAGCAATCCAGCTATATACAAACGGGCGCACCTCATGTCGGAAGGTCCCGCGGATTGTTCTGGGTGTCGCCCAGGCGTTGGTTGTCGCGCGGCCCGGACCCTTTCATTTGAATCTCGCCACCCCGCTTCGGCGGGCCGTAGGAAATGTCCCACCCCCACAGTTCCGGACCATATCCCCGTGTCTCGACACGTTGCTTGTAGATCATCGCAATGATATTGGCCTCGCCGCCGAGCAGCGCCTTGGTCCCGCATTGTTCGGCGCACACCGGCAACTTGCCTTCGCTGATTCGGTTGCGGCCATACTTCCTGAATTCCACCTCCGAATTGTCCGGTTCGGGTCCGCCGGCGCAGAACGTGCACTTGTCCATCTTGCCGCGGTGGTTGTAGGCGCCGGTTTCGGGAAATTGCGGCGCGCCGAACGGGCACGCGTAGTAGCAATACCCGCAACCAATGCATTGGTCCTTGTCGTGCAGGACGATGCCCTCTTCAGTGTGATAGATGCAGTCGACCGGGCATACCGCCATGCACGGGGCATCGGTACAGTGCATGCAAGCGACCGAAATCGAATGTTCGCCGGGCACGCCATCGTTGATGGTAACGACGCGCCTGCGGTTCACGCCCCAGGGAGTTTCGTTCTCGTTCTTGCAAGCGGCTACGCAACCGTTGCAATCAATGCAGCGCTCGGTGTCGCATATGAACTTCATTCGCGCAGCCATCTCGTATCTCCAATACTTCCGTGTCAGGCTCTCACCAGCCGGCACAGCGAAACTTTAGTTTCCTGCATCATGGTCACCGCGTCATACCCGTAGGTCCATCCCGTGTTGGCGGCCTCGCCGAGCACTATCGGTGAGGCGCCCTCCGGATACTGCGGGCGCAAGTCGTCGCCCATCCACCAGCCGCCAAAGTGATACGGCATCCACACGATGCCGACCGGCACGCGCGGTGTGACCATCGCCATCATTTTCAGGCGAGCCCCGGACGGCGTTTCGACCCATAGGTACTCTCCGGTCCTCGCGGCGACCTGCGCGGCATCGTGCGGATTGACTTCGACGAACATGTTTTGTTGCAGCTCTGCGAGCCAGGGGTTGGAGCGCGTCTCATCGCCGCCGCCTTCATACTCCACCAGGCGGCCCGAGGTCATGATGAGCGGAAAGGTCTTCGAAAAATCGATTGCCTGCACCGATTTGTACAAGGTCGGCAGACGCCAGAAACTCATCTTGTCATCATAGGTCGGGTATTTCGCGACGAGGTCGCGCCTCGGTGTCGCCAGTGGCTCGCGATGCACCGGCACCGGATCAGGGAAATTCCAGACGTTGCAGCGCGCCCGGGCATTGCCGTAAGGTGCGCAGCCATGCTTGATCGCTACGCGTATGATGCCGCCCGACAGGTCGGTCTTCCAGTTCTTGCCGTCGGCCTGCGCCTGTTCCTCCGGCGTCAGTTCGCTCCACCACCCCAGCTTCTTCAGGAATACATGATCGAACTCCGGATAGCCGGTATCGATTTCGCTGCCCTTGGTCGCCACCCCATCGGCTGCCAACAGGCTCTCGCCATTGTGTTCCACGCCCCAGTTGGCGCGGAAGGTGAGGCCGCCTTCCGCAACCGGTTTTGACAAGTCGTACAGCACCGGTGTACCCGGATGGTTCAACTCGGGCGTGCCCCAGCACGGCCATGGCAGGCCGTAGTAATCACCTTTGCATGGTCCTGTATCGGCGCGCAGCGTGGTCGGGTTGAAGGTGTGCTTGTTCTGCATGTGCAGCTTCAGCCGCTCCGGGGAGCAACCGGTGTAGCCGATGGTCCAGCAGGAACGGTTGATCTCGCGCAGGATGTCCTCGATCACCGGCTCGTTGTGGACCACCTTGATGTTCTTGACCAGCTCGTTGGCGAAGCCGAACTTGTGCGCGAACAGGTACATGATTTCATGATCAGTCTTGCATTCGAACAGGGGCTGGATCACCCGTTCACGCCACTGAATGCTGCGGTTGGATGCGGTGACTGAACCCTGCGTCTCGAACTGCGTGGTGGCGGGCAACAGGTACACGCCGTCAGTGCGGCCATGCATCGCCGCGGTCATGGTCGGATAAGGATCGATCACCACCAGCAGGTCGAGTTTCTGCATGGCCGCCTTCATGTCCGGCAGACGCGTCTGGCTATTTGGCGCATGGCCCCAATAGATCGCCGCACGCAGGTTGGTTGGCTGGTCGATGTACTCCGGCTTTTCGAGCACGCCGTCGAACCAGCGCGACACCGTCATGCCAGGCTTTTCCATCAGGGTTTTCGACGTAAATCGCGACAGCAGCCAGTTGTAATCGACGCCCCACACCGTTGCGAAATGCTTCCATGCGCCTTCGGCCAGCCCGTAGTAACCGGGCAGCGAATCGGCATTGGGCCCGACGTCGGTCGCGCCTTGCACATTGTCGTGACCGCGGTAGATATTGGCGCCGCCGCCAAATACTCCGATATTCCCGAGCACCAATTGCAGGATGGACAACGCGCGCACATTGGCTGAGCCCACATGATGCTGGGTGATGCCCATGCACCAGACCACCGATGACGGCCGGTTGGTAGCGAGCATCTCGGCAGCGGTAAGCACCGTTCCTTCCGGCACGCCGGTCACCTCCGTCACCTTGTCGGGAGTCCACTTCGCCACTTCCTTGCGCACGTCGTCCATGCCATAGGTACGTTCGGCGATGAACTTTTTGTCTTCCCATCCCTTGTTGAAGATATGCCAGACGATGCCCCACACCAGCGCGATGTCCGTGCCGGGGCGCACCCGCATGTAATGGTGCGCAAAACGCGCGGTGCGGGTAAAGCGCGGGTCGATCACGATCATCTTCGCACCGAGTTCCTTCGCATGGAGAAAATGCAGCATCGAGATCGGATGCGCCTCCGCCGGGTTGGAACCGATGAACAACACTGCCTTGCTGTGATGCAGGTCGTTGAAAGAATTGGTCATCGCGCCGTAGCCATACGTCTGCGCCACGCCGGCGACGGTGGTGGAGTGGCAGATGCGCGCCTGGTGATCGCAATTGTTCGATCCCCACATCGAAACAAACTTGCGCAGCAGATAAGCCTGCTCGTTATTGTGCTTGCTGGAACCGATCCAGAAAATCGCATCGGGGCCGGCTTGCTTGCGGACCTGCAGCAGCCGGTCGCCCACTTCATTGATAGCCTGGTCCCAGGAAATGCGCTGGTACTTGCCGTCGACCAGCTTCATCGGATACCGCAAGCGCCTGTCACCATGGCCATGTTCACGCACCGATGCGCCTTTGGCGCAGTGCGCGCCCATGTTCAGTGGTGAATCGAACGCAGTGTCCTGGCGTACCCATACGCCGTTCTGCACCACGGCCAAGACAGAGCAACCGACCGAGCAGTGGCTGCATACCGTGTGTTTAACTTCGGTTTTGCCGTCAGAGGGTGGTTGCGTGTGTTGTGCGTTCGCGGCCTGCGCCGGTTGCACGACATTGAACGGCAGGTGACGCGCCAGTATGCCAGCGCCCGCGGTAATGCCGGCGCGTGCAAGGAAGACGCGGCGGTTCATGGTTGGCGCGGCACTGCCCCAGCGCGGCTTGTTTTCCTTTCCGGCTGTGCCGGATAGCTTTACAAGTGACATCAACGCACTCCGCTACCAGTAGCCTGCGCAGTAGTAATACTTGCGCGTATGCTCGGTTTCCCGATACCCGCCTGTGACTTTTTCACCGGCCTCGGGTGTCGCCCCGGGCAAGGCCACTTCCATCGCCGCGCGCGTTCGCACCAGCACAGCGATCGCTCCGATTGCCCCTGCGCTACCGGCGATGCACAGGAACCCGCGTCGCGCCAGGTTCACCTCATCATGCTTTTCCATTAGAGTCATCCTCAGTCTCTGTGGCAGCCTTCCATCATCTCGAACGCCTCGGATTCGATCGAGAAAAACGCCTGCGTGAACTCCGCGACCTGCCGATAGAAATTCGCATCCGCCGCCGACCGGATATCCTCGAAGAACCGTCTGTACCACGATGCTATTTGGTTTACAAAAAACAGCTTCTGTCTCTGCAACGGCTGCCGCACTACGCCCTGCTCCCCTACAATCATCGCCCGCATTACCTCGCATAACGCGGCGAAATGATCTTCCATCTCGCTCACGCCGGGTACGCGGGCCAATCCCAACTCCGCAAGCTCGGAGCGCAGCGCGGCCAACGGCTTTTCATTCATGAAGCCGGCGACATACAATGATGCGTAAGGATCAATGAGGGGCGAACCGGTACTGATGAAGAGTGCGCTGAACTCGTCCTGCACCGCATACGCGTCCATGACGGCTGCGTTGAGGATCAGTTTTTCCCACGCGATATCGAGCGGATTGTCGCCTTGTTGGGAATTAAGTGAATCGGCATTTGCGAGGGCGGCAAGCAGATTCTCATCCGGCGGCGCGATGAACAGCCGGGCGATAAGTGCATAGAGATCGGCCCGCGCCTGCTCTTCCTGGGGCAACGGCGCGGCAACGACGCTCGAGATGGCTTCGTTGGTGATTGGTGCGCGTGCTAACTGCATTGGTCGCTTTTAGCCCTGATTCAATGGCTCCGTTTTTGAATCTGTGTAACGGAGCCTCAACAAGTCGCGTGATGACTGAATTGAATTGTCTAGATCGATGCGGCGTGGGAAAGTTCCTGTACGGCGCACGGCTGGGTCAAGACAGCGCATAGATGCGTGAACGACGCGACCGACTCGTGGTTAACTTAATTCGTCCTGGTTGAAAGAGGTAACTGCTGCCCGTGTAGTCCTGCGGCTGAACTCCGGGGCCGGAGTTTGCTTGTTGAGTCACGACAATGGTTCGTCGCAAAACCAGCAGCATCCCTTAGCCACCAGGCTGGGCCTATGCCGGCATGCCTCAATTGCTGCGA
>JBBWZW010000449.1:0-37551 GCA_039649305.1 Burkholderiales bacterium | reverse complement strand
CGCTGGCGGCCAACCAGCTGATCCAGAAGAAGCTGGCCGACATGCAAACCGAAATCACGATGGGCCTGCAAGGTTGCCTGCGCTTGGGCCGGATGAAGGATGAAGGCACGGCGGCGGTGGAAATCACGTCGATGATGAAGCGTAATTCCTGCGGCAAGTCGTTGGACATAGCACGCACCGCGCGTGACATGTTGGGCGGCAACGGCATCTCCGATGAGTTCGGCATCATCCGCCACATGGTGAACCTGGAAGTAGTCAATACGTATGAAGGCACGCATGACATCCATGCGCTGATCCTGGGTCGCGCACAGACGGGCATCCAGGCATTCCAGTAATATGTGCGGCCGGTGATCAACCGGCGCGACATACAAACCTTGCCCTGCCGAGCGGCTCCGGCTGGCGTCATCGACGGCAGCCGCGCCGATGTCAGCTTTATCGCCGGCATGATGGTCGACAGGTTTACATTCCACTTGCCGCTGTACCGGCAACACCAGCGCCTTCGCGATGCGGGCATCGACAAGTCAGGGTCCGATGGTCGGATGCCCCATCGTTTTTCCTGTCATGACTGCTCAGGTTGTCAGTCGGCGCTGATATTCTTTTCCTTGGCAACGGTACGCCATTTATCCAGTTCCTTGCGCACGTATGCACCAACTTGCGGCGGTGTGACCGAGTTCGTTGGCTCGGCGCCTTCCTGGGCGAACCGCTCCCGCATCTCCGGTGTATTGATGATGCTGTTTATCTCCGTGTTCAGGCGCTCAACTATCGGGGCAGGCGTGCCCGCAGGAGCAAATACGCCCCACCATATCTCAACTTCGTATCCCGGCAGGGTTTGGTTCAACGGCGCAACGCCGGGCACCAGCGGGGAAGACTTGGGTGAAGTAACAGCGAGCACCTTAACCTTACCGCTCTTCACCTGACCTGTCGCGGAAGCCGGTGACGCCACCATCATTTGTACCTGTCCCGCGATCATATCGGTCAGACCTGCCGCCGCACCTTTGTAAGGCACATGCGTCATATCCGTTTTTGCCATCGAGTTCATCATTTCCGCCGACATCTGGTTGATCGATCCAATCCCGGCAGAGGCGTAATTGATTTTCCCTTTGTTGGCACGCGCATCGGCAATCAGGTCTGCGGCTGATTTATAGGGCGTCTGCGCGCCGACGGTGAGGAGCATTGGCCCGGTTGCGATTAGCGAAACCGGCGCAAAACCGTTGACCAGGTCGTAAGGCAGCTTTTTTTGCACCGCAGCCGATGTGGTGAAGGTCGATGACGTCAACAGCAGCACCGAGCCATCCGGAGTCGCCCGGCTGACATAGTTGCTGCCAATAACGCTTCCGGCGCCCGGCTTGTTGTCGACGACGACTGTCGAGCCTATCTTGGGACCCAGCTTCTGTGCGATTACGCGGGCGAAGGTATCGTTGCTCGCGCCAGGACCGAAAGGCACGATGATGGTGATCGTCTTGGGCAGGGCCACAGGCGCTGCTGTTGATGGCACGGCCGCGAGGCAGGCAAAGCTGCCGATGGCAAACGAAGCGATGGACAATCTGACGTTGTTAAACATGGGGTCTCCTTGGTAACTGTTTTATTCAAATATCGGCAGCCGGGCTGCCTTGGGATGTGTTGCAATGACCATTCACCTACGCAAGTTACTCGTCTTATCAGCTTGGTGTAGGTGGTGCATCCGCTTCCGCAGAACCATCGTCGCAAATACCCATCGCCCCGAGAATGTCACTGGTATGCTGTCCGAAGGCCGGAGCGGCATAGGGATGTGGCCCCGGTGTACGCCCAAATTTAATGGGGCCAGTGAAGCCCCGATACTTGCCAATGACGGGATGGTCAAATGTAGCGATCATCTCCTCAGCCGCCACTTGGGGAGCATCGAACATGTCTTCGACTGATCGTGCGGCGGCGCAGGGGACGTCCTGGCCGAAGATTTGTTCCCATTCCAGCGCACTGTGGACTTGCAATGCCTGATGCAAGCGGGGGAGAACTTCATTGACATGTTCTGCACGTTTTTTTACCGTGTCGTACCGGTCGTTTTGCAACAGATCCTGCATCCCGGTCTTTTCACACAGCGACTGCCAAAAGTGCGAGGTATTGGCCGAAATATAGATGTAGCCGTCGCGTGTGGGATGAATGCCGGTGACCCCGCCCGAACGCATGTCCCGGCTGATGTCGCGAGGTTCACCCTCGACCCAAACCAGCCGGGCCGACTGCATGGTCAGTGCGCTGCGCAACAGGGAAACGCCCACATACTGACCTTCGCCGCTGCGCTCTCGTTCATATAGCGCGGATGCGACGCCGGAGCTCAGCATGGCAGCAGCGTAGTAATCGACGACGGAGCCATAGAGAATTTCAGGAGGACCGCCGCGCTTGCCCTGCATGGCGCACATCCCGGTCATTGTCTGCAGTACCTGGTCATACCCGGCGTTGTTGCGTAACGCGCCGGTTTCGCCGTAGCCGGTCACGGCGCAGTAAATCAGGCGCGGATTGATTGCCTGTAGTTCTTCATAGGTGATGCCTAGGCGGGGCGGTACGCTGGGGCGGAAATTGTGCACCAGAACGTCCGCTGTCTTGACGAGTTCAAGCAATGCGGACTTTCCATCTGGCTGTTTCAAGTCCAGCACGATACCGAGCTTGCTGCGATTGACTCCCAGGAAGGCACGGCTTTCTGCCTCCAGTGTTGAAGGATATTTTCGAAGATTGTCACCGTCAGGCGACTCGATCTTGATGACTTCCGCGCCTTGGTCGGCAAGCAATGTGCAACCGTAGGGGCCGGCGATATAAGCACTCAGGTCAAGGACGCGGATGCCGCTCAACGGGCCGCGCGGCCCCGAGCGTTCAGGCATGGCCTGGCGGCATGGATTTGTTTGATGGACAGGGTCAGACATGGCGTATCTCCGGTCTTATTGATGAAACGGGCTGTCGGCGGACAGGAGGCCAAGTTGCTGTGCCTGGGCTACGATCGCCTTCGCGCGCTTGATAAACGGCTCGTCAATCATCTTTCCGTCGATGACATAAGCACCTAATCCCTTCGCGGAAGCGTGCTCGATCGATGCCACGACTTTCAACGCGTGGGCAATTTCGGCCTCGGTTGGTCGAAAGACTGCATTGGCTAAGGCGATCTGACTAGGGTGGATACAGCTTTTCCCAACAAAGCCGAAGTCTCGCGCACGCTGCGCTTCTGCCCGAAAGCCCTCCTTGTCGGCCGTATTGGCAAAGGCCGAGTCGCAAGCGAACACACCGGCTTCGCCAGCTGCCATCCTTATCAGGAACATGGTGCTGTCAATCGCGGCGGTGTTCGCCCTGGAGATTGCCAGAGGCTCGAACAAGTCACCAAAGCCCAGTTGCAGACCTGCTACCCGAGGATGTGCGGAGGCTAGTTCATACGCGTTGCGGACAGCTGTCGGCGTCTCTATATTGAGCAACAACTGGATGGGTGCGGACACATTGTTCTTTGTCTCGATAGGCGCCATCGCATTGGCGACATGTCGCACCTCCTGTGCGGTGCCGGTCTTGGGCACGTTCAACAGATTGAGTCGAGGTAACAAAACTGCCTCAAGATCTGCTTCGAAATGGCCTGTGTCTGAAGGATTGATCCGGACAATAAAGGTCTTTTCGCTCTTTAGAGCTGCATCAGACTGGAGAAACAAACGCAAATTTTCTCGTGCTTCAGACTTGCGCGATTCAACCACCGCGTCTTCCAGGTCAAATGACAGCGCATCGGCTTCACTGGCCAAGGCTTTCTGGAACAGTTCAGGCCGGGAAGCAGGGACAAAAAGTTTGCTACGCATGATGTTGTATCTCAGGTCATATATGTTTCGGTGATCTCCAGTATCACCAAAACAATACAACAGATAAAGCCATGCGTCCTATAATCAAAAGATAGTTTTACTATCTTCTATGAAAACAACTTTTCTTGAAACTTTCTTGTTGACGGTTGACACCGGGTCTATGGCCGAAGCGGCAAGAAGGCTGGATATCACACCTGCAGCGATTGCCCTGCAGATCCGTACTCTGGAAAACGAGTTGGGTGCCCCGCTTGTGACCAGAGTAGGAAAAACAGTCAGGCCGACTGAAGCCGGGCATCGTGTACTGGAAGGTTGTCGCACGCTGTTACGTGATGTCGCCAACTTGAAGGCATTGGCTAACCAGGAAGAGATGAGCGGTGAGCTGCGAATCGGTTCGATTAATACCGCTTTGAATTCCTTGCTGACTGAAGTGCTCGCGCGACTCGTCGATGTTTATCCGAATCTGAAATTCCATATACGTTCAGCGCTGTCTTCCGAGCTATTCGATGCCGTGCAACGTGGTGAACTGGATGCGGCTGTCTGCTTGCATCCGCAATTCGTCTTACCAAAAACTTGTGCCTGGCAGTTACTGCGGGAAGAAGCGTTGATCGCTTTAGCGCCGATCAAACTGGCCGGCCATGATCCGCATGAACTTCTCAGTACCATGCCCTTTATTCGTTATGACCGGAATCAGTGGGGCGGACAACAAGCTGAAAGGTACTTAAGTAAAGCAGGCATTGTTCCCCACGAACGTTTTGAGCTAAGCCACTTGGCAGCAATTGTTGCGCTGGTTGGTCGAGGCCTGGGCGTGGCACTTGTCCCGGATGCTGTCATGCATTTGGAAATGACGGCCAATGTGGTGAAATTGGCTCTGCCGATCAAGACGCAACCACGCAAGTTAGGCGTCATCTGGCAACGGTCATCCATTCACGAAAAATCAATCAGCGTATTTGTCCGTCACGCTAAGGCATTCTGCCTTCAGAACTAGAAACTGGTTTTCATCTTGACCCCTGCTACAGGGAAACGTTGTTGTTTCGTAGCGGGACGTAATGCGCTGCGGGAGCCCTGATCGTGCGGCGGCCGGGACTGGTGCAGGACTCGTTATGAGCGAGGATTGAGGAGGCGAGCCAAAACGCCCAATGAATCGTGGGCCGCGCGGCGCAAACGGTCGTTGATGCCATGCCACTCGTAATCCGAAGGCGGCGATTCAATCAGGATAAGGTCCGCATAGACAGCATCCATCGTTCGCAATGCAGCATACAGCTCATGCGCATAACCGTCGGGCGTCGGCGCGAGTTCCAGCTGTGCCACGACATTCAACGCCGGCGGGCTGGCGCGGCGTATGAGCGCAACCCGCCGCCCGAGGGAGCTGAGTTGAAGGAGTATGTCAGGCACGCGTTCACGTTCAATCAGCGCGACCGGAGTTCCCGGGGCGTAGTGCGCTTCAAGAGTGCCTGATGCACGCGGCGCGGCAGCATCGGGGAGGAGAGGCGCCATGCCAATGACCTCGGCAATCCGCGCCGCGCTCAGTTGCCCGGGACGCAGCAGCACCGGACCATAGGTGTCCATGCGCGACAAATCGAGTATCGTCGATTCGATCCCTACTTCACTCGGCCCGCCATCGAGTATGTAATCCACCAGATTGTCGGGTCCCGCACCAAACTCATCACGCACGTGTTGCGCAGTGGTCGGGCTGACATGACCGAACTTGTTGGCCGATGGTGCGGCCACCCCCCCATTACCGCCTTTGAATGTCTGAAGCAACGCTCGTGCAACAGGATGCGACGGGCAACGCAATCCAACCGAATCCTGGCCACCCGAAACCGCGCCGGGAATGTGGGCGGCACGCTTGAGGATCAGTGTCAGCGGGCCGGGCCAGAAGGCGTCAATCAGCTTGGGCGCTTCTTTCGGAATTGCTGCAGCCCAGTAGCCGATATCGGCCTCCGGCGCCAGATGCACGATCACCGGATGGTTGGACGGCCGGCCTTTGGCGGCATAGATTCGGGCTACAGCCGCAGGATTTTCCGCATCCGCGCCCAAGCCATAGACCGTCTCGGTCGGAAAGGCGACCAGCCCGCCCTGCTCAAGCTTGAGAGCTGCGGCACGAATAGCGGGCCAATCGAGGTTTACGTCAGGCATATCTGGTGCAGTCCGTCGAATTACGCTGCGATGCGGAGGATGTCGCAAGCGGCGAGCAGGCTCGCTTGTGCCTGCTGCAGCGTCGGCGCGACGAAGGTAACATGGCCCATCTTGCGGCCACGCCTCGCGTCGTCTTTGCCGTACAGGTGCAGGTTCGCACCCGGCAATGCCAGCACCTTGTCCCAGGCTGGTTCGCGCGGTTCGTCGGTATCGCCCTCGAACCAGATATCGCCGAGGATGTTGAGCATGACCGCCGGCGAATGCTGGCGCACGTCGCCCAGCGGCAAACTGGCCATCGCGCGTACCTGTTGCGCAAACTGGCTGGTGATACAGGCGTCGATCGTGTAATGGCCGCTGTTATGCGGACGCGGCGCCATTTCATTGACCACCAGCGAGCCGTCCTCGAGCACGAAGAATTCGATGCAAAGGACGCCGACATATCCAAGCTGCGTAATGATCGCAAGCGCCGCTGCCTGCGCCCTGCTCGCGCACTGGGTGGAGACGTTGGGACTGGGCACGGTGGTGGTGAACAGGATGCCGTCGCGATGAACGTTTTCTGCGATCGGGTAGACCGCCGATTGGCCATCGGCGCCGCGTGCTGCCAGCACCGATATTTCGTATGCCAGCGGCAGCATCTTTTCCAGCACGCACGCAACGCCTTTCATTCCCTCGAACGCGGCACGCGCCTCGTCGCGGGTACGAACCCGGACCTGCCCCTTGCCGTCATAGCCGAGGCGCACTGTCTTCAGGATTCCCGGCAAGAGGTCATCGGGAATGCTCTCGGTGTCAGTTGTTGATGCGATGACCTTGTACGGCGCGGGCATCACGCCGGAGACGGCAGCGCATTCGGTAAAGAAGCGCTTTTCCTCGACGCGGTCCTGTGCGATCGAAACGCATTGCGCAGAGGGCGCAACGAAGGTGCGCGACGACAGGAACGCGAGGCTCTGTGCCGGAACGTTTTCAAACTCCGTGGTGACCGCAACGCATTGCAGCGCAAGTTCGGCCAGCGCGGCTTCGTCCGTGTAGTCGGCGCTAAGCAGATGATCGGCTGCATGGCCGGCGGGACAATCGCGCGCCGGTTCCAGTACCGCGACCTTGTATCCCATTGCCTGGGCGGCATGCGCGAACATGCGGCCCAATTGGCCGCCGCCCATGACGCCAAGCCAGGTGGGTGGCGATGCGGAAGGTATGTATGGCTGATGCTTGTTCGTCATGCTGGCTTATGCCGGTAATTTCATTGCGAGGGCGGCTTGTGTCTGCTTCGCTCGGTATTCCTCTAGGCGCGCCGCCAGGGCGTCATCCGTGGCGGCAAGGATCGCGATTGCGGTCAATGCGGCATTTGCCGCGCCCGCCTCACCGATGGCGAAGGTCGCGACAGGTATGCCTTTCGGCATCTGCACGATCGATAGCAGCGAGTCTTCGCCACGCAGGTATTTCGACGGAACCGGGACGCCGAGCACCGGGACGATGGTCTTCGCCGCGACCATTCCTGGCAGGTGGGCGGCGCCGCCGGCACCCGCGATGATCGCGCGCAGCCCGCGCTGGCGCGCCGCTTCCGCATACGCGAACATCTGGTCCGGCATGCGGTGCGCGGAGATGACCTGGGCTTCGTGTGGAATACCAAAGTCCTTCAGCATCGCGACGGCATGCTGCATCACTTCCCAGTCTGAGGAAGAACCCATGATCACGCCGACCAGCGGCGCGCTTGCGAGTGCCTGGTCCGCCATGTCAGTCCTTCAGGGTCTCACCGGTCAGGCGCTCGAGCGCCTCGCGGTATTTCGCACCGGTTTTCTCGACCACGTCAGCCGGCAATGCCGGTGCGGGCGCGGTCTTTTTCCAATGGGTGAGTGTTTCAAGATAATCGCGCACGAACTGCTTGTCGAACGACGGTGGCGACATGCCCGGTGCATAAGAATCCGCAGGCCAGAAGCGGGAAGAATCGGCGGTCAGCACTTCATCCATCAGGTGCAGCGTGCCGTTTTCATCCAGCCCGAACTCGAACTTCGTGTCAGCGATGATGATGCCGCGCGTTGCGGCATAGTCGGCGGCGGTCTGGTACAGCTTGATGCTGACGTCGCGCATTTTGGCGGCAAGCTCCTTGCCGATGCGCTTTTCCATTTCGGCGAAGCTGATGTTCTCGTCGTGCTCGCCGATATCGGCCTTGGCCGCCGGCGTGAAGATCGGTGTAGCCAGTTTGTCAGCCTGGCGCAGGCCGGTTGGCAACGAGATGCCGCAAATGGCGCCGGTCTCCTGATAGTCCTTCCAACCCGAGCCGATGATATAGCCGCGCACCACCGCTTCGACCAGGATCGGTTTCAGTCGTTTGGCGACAACCGCGCGACCGCGCACTTGCGACGCTTCTTCCGGGCTGACGACGCTTTCCGGCGCGATGCCAGTCAGGTGGTTCGGCACAACGCCTGCCAGCTTCTCGAACCAGAAGTCGGACATCTGGTTGAGCACCCTGCCCTTGCCGGGAATCGGTTCGTTCATCACCACGTCGAACGCGGAAAGGCGATCGCTGGTTACGATCAGGATTTTGTCGTCACCGACGGCATAGTTGTCGCGCACCTTGCCGCGGCCGAGCAGCGGCAACGAGGTGATGGTGGATTGATAAAGACTGTTCATGAGGTTTCCAGAAAGCTAAACCGGCGGGTGTCTTAAACACGCCGCCGGCCGATTGGTTGGCTTTCAGGACCAGCGCGGGCCCTGAGCCTGTTACTGCGTAATTTTACTGCACGATCTGCGAGAGTTCGCCTTTTTTGTATTTTTCTGCAATCTTTTCGAGTGAAACCGGCTTGATCTTTGGCCCCTGCCCTTCGCAGCCGAATGACAGGAAACGCGACTTGACGACCTTCATGGCCGCTTCACGCGCCGGCTTCAGGTAATCGCGCGGGTCGAACTTGGACGGGTTCTCCATCAGGTAGCGGCGAATGGCGCCGGTCATTGCAAGACGGATATCGGTGTCGATATTGATCTTGCGCACGCCATGCTTGATGCCTTCCTGGATTTCTTCCACCGGCACGCCATAGGTTTCTTTCATGTCGCCGCCGAATTCGCGGATCTCGGCCAGCAGTTCTTGCGGCACCGACGACGAACCGTGCATCACGAGGTGGGTGTTCGGAATGCGCGCGTGGATCTCCTTGATGCGCTGGATCGCGAGTATATCGCCGGTCGGCTTGCGCGAGAATTTGTAGGCGCCGTGCGAAGTGCCGATTGCAATCGCAAGTGCGTCGCACTGGGTCAGCTTGACGAAGTCCGCTGCCTGGCTAACGTCGGTCAGCAGCTGTTCGCGGGTCATGGTGCCTTCCGCGCCGTGGCCGTCTTCCTTGTCGCCCTTCATGGTTTCGAGGGAACCGAGCACGCCCAACTCGGCTTCCACCGTCACGCCGATCGCGTGGGAGAATTCGACCACCCTGCGTGAGACTTCGACGTTGTATTCATAGCTGGCGACCGACTTGCCGTCTTCCATCAGCGAGCCGTCCATCATCACCGAGGTGAAACCGGATTTGATCGCTGCCATGCAGACTGCGGGAGACTGGCCGTGATCCTGGTGCATCACCACCGGGACATGCGGATAGGCTTCGACCGCGGCTGAGATCAGGTGCCGCAGGAATGCTTCGCCGGCATATTTGCGGGCGCCTGCAGAGGCTTGCATGATCACCGGCGCGCCGACTTCATCGGCAGCCTGCATGATCGCTGTGACTTGCTCGAGATTGTTGACGTTGAATGCCGGCAGGCCGTAACCGTTTTCAGCGGCGTGGTCGAGCAATTGACGCATTGATACGAGAGGCATGATGGTTCTCCAAAACAATAGAAATTAATATTCGCCGATCTTCATGATCTTGAGTGCGTTTGTACCGCCGGTCTGGCCCATGGGCTCGCCCCAGGTTACGACTATCATGTCACCTTTTTGCACCACGCCTTTAGCCAAAAGCAAATCCTGGGCCGCCTTCAGCACAGCATCCCGGTCGGTGGATTGCGCCAGTTCAAAGGTCGTGACGTTTCGGAACAGCGCCGTTTTACGATGGGTCGCCAGGCTCGGCGTCATGGCGTAAATCGGAATGTCGATATTGTGTCGGCTCATCCATAACGCGGTCGAGCCCGATTCCGTTAGCGCGGCGATGGCCTTCACCCTCAGGTGGTAAGCGGTGAACAGTGCGCCATAGGCAATCGATTGGTCGATGCGGGCAAACACCACATTCAGGAAATCCGCATCCAGCTTCACGATATCGGATTTTTCCGCTTCGAGGCAGATGGCGGACATCGCTTCCACCGTTTCAATCGGGTACTTGCCCGATGCGGTTTCAGCCGACGTCATCACGGCGTCGGTGCCGTCCAATACCGCATTGGCCACGTCCGAAACCTCGGCGCGGGTCGGCACGGCATTGACGATCATGGATTCCATCATTTGCGTCGCAGTAATAGCGAGCTTGTTAGATGCGCGGGCCATCTTGATCATGCGTTTCTGTAGCGCGGGCACGGCCGCATTGCCGACTTCCACCGCGAGGTCGCCGCGCGCGACCATGATGCCGTCCGATGCGTCGAGGATCTCCTGCAGCGCCGGGATAGCCTCGGCCCGCTCGATTTTTGCGATCATCTGCGGCTTGTGCTTGCTCGCGTCGCCGGCGATATTGGCCAGCTGGCGGGCCATGATCATGTCGGTCGCACTCTTCGGGAAAGAAACGGCGAGATAGTCAGCCTGGAAACTCATCGCGGTCCTGATGTCCTCCATGTCCTTGGCGCTCAATGCCGGCGCGGACAAACCGCCCCCCAATCGATTGATGCCCTTATTGTTGGACAGTTCACCGCCGATCCTGACGGTCGTATGGATTGCGCTGCCGACTACCTTGTCGACCACCAACACGATCAAACCGTCGTTCAGCAACAGCACGTCCGCCGGCTTCAGGTCACGCGGCAGTTCCTTGTAGTCGAGCCCGACTTGCGCGTTGTTGCCCAATTCGCAGTTCGCGTCGAGGATAAACTTGCTGCCGTTCTCGAGATTGATCTTGCCGTTCTCGAACTTCCCGACGCGAATCTTCGGTCCTTGCAGGTCGGCCATGATCGCGACTTCACGTCCGCAAAGTGCCGCAGCTTCGCGTACGAGCTTGGCACGATCAATATGGTCCTGGGCTTTGCCATGCGAGAAGTTCAGTCGCACCACATCAACCCCTGCGGTGATCATGCGGGTGAGCGTGTCGAGATCGCTCGATGCGGGTCCGATGGTGGCGACGATTTTAGTTGCTCTTCTCAGCATCATTACTAGCCTTTATGAACTTCAGCGTTGGCTGCATGCGCGGTTGGCATGCAGCCGGAATCTCAGGAGATTACTTCGAGCGTTGCAGCAGGATGTCCACTGCGGGCAGCGTTTTACCTTCCAGGAATTCCAGGAAAGCACCGCCACCGGTGGAAATATACCCGACCTTGTCGGCAATGTTGTACTTGGCAATAGCCGCCAGCGTATCGCCACCCCCGGCAATCGAGAATCCACTGGATTCCGCAATCGCCAGCGCCAGCGTTTTGGTGCCTTCACCGAACTGGTCGAATTCGAACACGCCGACCGGGCCATTCCATACGATGGTGCCGGCGGTGCTGATCTGGGTCGACAGCTGCGCTGCCGTTTTCGGTCCGATATCGAGGATCATGTCGTCGTCGGCCACATCCTTCACGTCCTTGACGGTAGCGGCTGCGGTCGGCGAAAACTCTTTCGCGCAGACGACGTCGACCGGGATCGGCACCGATGCGCCGCGCGCGGCCAGCATGTCGATGATGGCTTTCGCATCGCCAACCAGTTCTCTTTCCGCCAGTGATTTGCCGATATTCAGGCCGGATGCCAGCATGAAAGTGTTGGCAATACCGCCGCCGACGATCAGATTGTCGACCTTGTCGGCCAGCGACTTCAGGATGGTCAGCTTGGTGGAGACCTTGGAACCGGCGACGATGGCCACCAATGGGCGAGCCGGCTGGCCGAGGGCTTTGCCGAGCGCGTCGAGTTCTGCCGCCAGCAACGGGCCGGCACAGGCAACCGGCGCGAATTTGGCGATGCCATGGGTGGTTGCCTCTGCGCGGTGCGCGGTACCGAATGCGTCATTGACGTAAACGTCGCACAGCTTGGCCATCTTTTGCGCGAGCTCGTCGCTGTTCTTCTTCTCGCCTTTGTTGACGCGGCAGTTCTCCAGCAATACCACCTGGCCCGGCGCGACATCGACGCCGTCAACCCAGTTCTGCTTCAACTCGACCGGCTGGCCCAGCAATTCGGACATACGCTTTGCGATTGGCGCCAATGTATCTTCCGGCTTGAATTCGCCTTCGGTGGGACGGCCCAGGTGCGATGTGACCATCACCGCCGCGCCGGCTTTCAGCGCCTGCTGGATGGCGGGGACTGATGCACGTATGCGGGTGTCTTCCGTAATGTTGCCGGCGTCGTCTTGCGGGACGTTGAGATCGGCTCGGATGAAAACGCGTTTGCCTTGAAGTTGGTTACGGGCGATCAGGTCACTCAGTCGATTGAAATGCATGGTTGCCGTGCAAATATTAAGAAGATGGAAAGGCCGCTATTTTACCGCACCGCATTATTGCGAAATACAGTTTTGATCAAGCAATCGTCATAAAACCAGCCGCAGAGCCGTGAATAACGCCATACCGACGATGATGGTTTCGAGCAGGCGGCGAGTGGCGAAGAAAAACAATGCGGCGCCGATGCCGGCAAGGAGCTTCGGATTCATCAGGCTCATGCTGATCGTGCCCCCGGTCGACACGAGATCCGGGATGACTACAGCCGCCAGTGCGGTCGCTGGGGCATATCGCAGAGCATGCTGCACCTTGGGCGGCAGCTTGACCGCATTCCCCAGAATGAAGAAGGAGCCGCGCGTCAGGAGGGTGGCCAGAGTTAGCAAAATGATAGTAATCCAGACATCGGCCGCGCTCATAGTTCTTCCTTCTTTTTGTCCAGGATGATGTCGACCGCCATGGCGGCGACCATGCCGATAATGACCGCGACCAGCAGGCCCAGTCGATACGGCAGATTCAGCGTGAGCACCGATACGATGCCGGCCACGATCACCCCGGTCAATGCCGCGGCGTTGACGATGAGGGGAATCAGGAGGGTTAGCAAGGCCAGCGTGCCGGCAAAGCCCACGCCCCAGCTCTCGGGAATCTGGCTTGCCAGCAGGATGCCTGCGACCGAGCCCACTTGCCATGCCAGCCAGTTCGGATAGCCGATGCCTGTGAAAAAGCCGACCTTGCCCTCTGGACGGTGGAGAGTGTTCGCCGGGAAACGCTGCGGAAAGAATCCCATGGTGATGTCGGCGTTCAGATACCCGAACCCGACCCGCTTGTACCAGGGCAAATGCGCGAAATGCGGCCCTACCACCGCTGAAAAGATCACGAAGCGCAGACTCACCATCAGGGCCGTAAGGAATACCACCCAGATCGGCGCATTGGCCGCAATCAGCGGCAGCGACGCGAGTTGGGCCGACCCGCCGAACACAAGGAAGGTCATTCCCAGCGACTGCCAGATGGTCAGGCCGGACTTCGCCATCGCCATGCCCGTTACCAGGCCCCAGGCTGCAATTCCGGGCATGGTTGCCACGGACGCCTTCAAAGCCTCACGGAAAGCCTGCTTCTCCGCGAGCGCGAAGTCGACGCGCGGCGTGTTCACTTCTACGTTATTCATCTCAAATGCTTTAAACGCTGCGCGCGTCGCAACCTGATGCGTGCGCCCTGCGCGCCGTACAGGCGGGGTCGAAAAAAGGGCTTACAGTCGGGGTTCAATGCGGCGGGCCTGTGACTTCAAAGGCGGACGGCGCATGAAATTAACGAGCGACTATTTTACCGATGAATTTTCCAGCCCGTCTGAATCCGCTAAAATCGATGTTTTGAAACAATAACCGGGAGATTCAAATGTCCATGGCCGACCGCGACGGGAAAATCTGGAAAGACGGTGAACTGATCGAATGGCGCGATGCTACCGTCCATGTGCTGACGCATACGCTGCACTACGGCATGGGCGTATTTGAAGGCGTGCGCGCATACAAGACGCCGAAGGGCACGGCGATTTTTCGGCTGAAGGAACACACCCAGCGCCTGTTCAATTCCGCCAAGATCTTCCAGATGCAGATTCCGTTCGACATGGAGACGGTGATGGAAGCGCAGCGCCAGGTGGTGCGCGCCAACAACCTTGAGTCCTGCTACTTGCGTCCGCTGGTCTGGATCGGCTCCGAGAAACTCGGCGTCTCTGCCAAGGGCAATACGATACATACCGCGATCGCCGCGTGGCCGTGGGGCGCCTATCTCGGTGAAGACGGCCTGACCAAAGGCATACGCGTCAAGACATCGTCGTTCAGTCGCCACCATGTCAACGTCTCGCTGGTACGCGCGAAAGCCTGCGGTTACTACATCAATTCGATCCTCGCCAACCAGGAAGCGCTGGTCGACGGCTATGACGAGGCGCTGCTGCTTGACGTGGACGGCTATGTGTCGGAAGGCTCCGGCGAGAACGTGTTCATCGTCAGGAACGGCAAGCTCTATACGCCGGACCTCGCTTCCTGCCTGGATGGCATCACACGCGATGCGGTGCTCACCATGGCGCGCGACCTGAAGATCGAAGTCATCGAGAAGCGCATCACGCGCGATGAAATGTACTGCTGCGACGAAGCGTTCTTTACCGGTACCGCGGCGGAAATCACGCCGATCCGTGAACTGGACAATCGTCAGATCGGCGCCGGCAAGCGCGGCCCGATCACCGAAAAACTGCAATCGCTGTTCTTCGATGTAGTCGGCGGCAAAGCACCGCAATACCAGCACTGGTTAACCTTGGTTTAGGAACTATCCGGAAATCCCCATGAGTGAAGCAAAACAGCAAATGAGTTACGTCGAACTGGAAGGCAAGGACTTGCCAGCCCATTGCCCGAATCCTTCGATGCCGATCTGGTCGTCGCACCCGCGCGTGTATCTCGATCTCGACGACAAGGGCGAAGGCAAGTGCCCGTACTGCGGCACGGTATATCGCCTGAAGCCGGGCACCGTTGTAAAAGGCCATTGAAAGTGATCGCTGCGTAGCCTTGGTAACGCAACGATCCCCCCACCTGCGTGCACCGGTAATTTTGTAATTTCCGGGTCGCACGCCTCATTCTGACTAGCATACCCCTGCATCAGCCGGCAGCCCGCCGGATGACAGCATTACATTGCTCTATACTGGTTAGTCTACTGCGAACCGGAAATTAAGCAGCTCGCGAGCGATTATTCCGCATGGAAAGGAGATTTTTTAGCCATGCCCCGAACAAGCAAACAGATGGAGTCCGCCGAACAGGTTGAAGCCGCATTCTATGATGCGATCAGCCGCGCGGACATTGAAACAGTAATGGGCCTATGGGCCGACGACGAGGAAATAGTCTGCATACATCCTGGCGGTCCGCGCCTGGTTGGTCATGCCGCGGTGCGCGGCTCGTGGGAACAGATATTTGAAGGCGGTGGCGTGCAGATCCGCCCGGTCCAGGCAACCGTTACCCAGAACATGTCGACGTCCGTACGCAGCATCATCGAGGAGGTGCATCGTAGCATTTCGCAACCGAAAGACATCCACATACTCGCAACCAACATCTACATGAAAACAGCGCAGGGCTGGCGCCTTGTGGCTCATCATGCGTCGGTTGTGCCCGGTGAAGCACCATCCGACCTGCCGGTAACGGCCCTCCTGCATTGATGGACTACGTCGCGCCACGCTGGTTGCCCGGTGGGCACCTGCAAACGATTTACCCGCCGACTTGTATCGTCAAGCCGCCGGTTGCCTATCGCCGCGAGCGCTGGGCAACGCCCGACGGAGATTTCATCGACATCGATTTCGTCGATGGCAAGCCGGAGCAGCCCTTCATCGTCCTGTTTCACGGATTGGAGGGCTCATCCGACAGCCACTATGCGCGTTCGTTGATGGCGCAGGTTGCGGCGCTTGGATGGTCAGGTGCCGTACCGCATTTTCGCGGCTGCTCGGGCGAATTGAATCATGCGCCCCGCTTCTACCATTCAGGTGATGCCGCGGAGGTGGACTGGATCGTCCGGCGACTGGCGGGGGAACGCAAGAAAACCCCGTCATCGAAATTTTATGCGGCCGGGGTTTCACTCGGTGGCAACGCACTGCTGCGCTGGCTCGGCGAATCCCAGCATCAGGCCACGATTGTGGACGCCGCATGCGCGATCTCCGCACCTCTCGATCTGGCGGGAGGCGGCGCGGCACTGTCACGCGGGCTGAACATGATCTATACCCGGGTGTTCCTGCAAACCCTGAAGCCGAAATGCATGCAAAAACTGAAGCAGTTCCCTGCCCTGTTCAACCAGGAAACCATGCTGCGGGCGCGCAACCTGTATGAGTTCGACAATATCGTCACCGCGCCACTGCACGGCTATCGCAATACCGATGATTACTGGGACCGTGCCAGCGCAAAACATGTGCTGTCGGATATCAAGGTGCCGACCCTGATACTGAATGCGCAGAACGATCCGTTCCTGCCTGCACATCATTTGCCCCGGACTGCATCGCATCATGTCACTCTTGAATATCCAAAGGAAGGCGGACATGTCGGATTTGCAGACGGCGCAGTGCCCGGGCAACTCAACTGGCTGCCGCAGCGGATATTGCGGTTCCTGCAGACGTCGACGTAAACAATATGGATGACATCGTCAAACAGGCTATGGCCAAGTGGCCGAATGTGCCGCACTGCTACGGGTGGCTCGCATTGGATGCACGCGGCAAGTGGCGCATGAGGGACGAGCGGTCGCAGGCGCTCGGCCTGGCCGGTGACCCGATCAATAATGCAGCACTGCTTGGCTTCATTAACCGCAATTACCACCATGACGAACACGGCCGCTGGTTCTTCCAGAACGGACCGCAGCGGGTGTATGTGAATCTCGAAGCGACGCCCTACATCGCCCATACCGACCCGGTGCACGGATACGTTTTACACACCGGCGAGGCATTACCGGCGATCGAGGCCGCATGGATGACGGGGTCGGGCCAACTGCTGTTCACGAGCGTTGAAAAGGTCGCGTTGCTGGATGACCGCGACACGGCGCAATGCCTTGACTACCTGCGGATCGACGGCACACGCGTCGAAGACGATCAATTGCTGGCATGGCTGGACGTCCCGCAAAGCAAAGTCCTGCTGACACTGGACTTTGCAGGTGAACGGATCGCCGTGCAGCGGATCGCGCACGATGCAATCGCCGCACAATTCGGGTTTGTGCAGAGCCCGCAACCCGAGGGCTAAAGAGTGGCAGGGAGCTATTTCTCCCGCTGCTCCTTGACCTCTTCTCGCCAAAGCGCTTTCAACTCTCGCTCGCGCGCATCGATCACAGCCTGATCGTAAAAGGATGCATCCGGGGCGCGACGCGCAATGGTGAGCTGATCGATTGCGGTGAGCAAGCCTCCTGACAACGCGTAGGATTCCGCCAGCGCCATGTGCTGCAGCGCCTGCTTGCCTTGCGCCGCATAGGCCCGGGCCAATCGATCATGCAGTTGCGATTCCTGCCGATAAAGCTGCGCCTGATCGCGCAGATAGCGTATCGAATCGTCGTATTGCCCGGACGCGGTCAGCGCGTCAGCGTATTGCCATGCAATGCTGCGCGATACCGGGAACTGCGCACGCGCCGCGTCCGCCTCTTTCAATGCATCGGCAGGCTGATTTGCGGCCAGCTTCATATCGATCGCTAGCCCGGCCAATATCGTGCTCTCCTTGGCGGCAGGCATACCTTGCGCCGCATCGCGCGCTTCCCGAAGCAGCGACTGCGCCCTGGCCGGCTCATTCTGCCTGAGAGCGATAAAAGCCAATCCGTATTTGGCCGCGACGGTCTGAATTTTGTTCTTAAGTTGTAATTGATTCTCGAACGCAGTGGTTGCATCACGCAAGCCTTGCGGCGAAAGGTCTTGCAGCACGCGCACCCTGGCCCGGACCAACTGGAATTCGAGACTGTCGGGACGCTGCTTGTAGCGCTGGTCACGGGTCCGCGCCTGGATATCGGCGATACGTTCGGTGGTCAGCGGGTGCGAGCGGAGATAAGCGGGTGCTTCCGTGTAATTGCGGCTGGCATTTTGCATGCGGCCGAAGAACTGAATCATGCCGCCGGTTTCGAAACCGGCTTCGCGCAGGATTTGGAGGCCGACGCGGTCCGCCGCGCGCTCGGCGTCGCGGCTGAAATTGAGCTGACGCTGGATCGCAAGGCCCTGCCCGCCCATCAGCAGCGCACCCGAAGCATCCGGGCTGGAGCGCGCCGCCAGCGCGGCCAGTACAGCGGCCGCCAACGGAATGAGCGCATCCTGCCGCTGCTTGCCCAGCATGCGCGCAATGTGCCGCTGCGCGACGTGGCCGATTTCGTGCGCGACCACGCCGGCCAGTTCCGATTCGTTCTGCGCCGCCAGGATCAGCGCCGAATGCACGCCGATAAATCCTCCCGGCAGCGCGAATGCGTTCATCATCCGGTCGCGCACGGCGAAAAAGAAGTAGTCGTAGCCGGCCTCGCCCCGTGCCTCCGGCGTCACCGCCAGCATCGTTCCGCCGAAGTTGTTCAAATATTCAGTCACCACCGGATCGTCGAGATAATCGCGATCGCGCCGGATATCGCGCATGATCTGCTCACCCAGCTTGCGTTCCATCTGGGGCGACAGCTCGGCGCGATCCACGTCGCCAAGACTGGGCAGATTCTGCGCGTGTGCAATTGGCGGCGCAACCGCGACCGGCACAGCGCACATCAGTGCCGTTACGAGATTGGCCAGGAAAATTTGTTTCATTCTATTTAACCGTCACCATGGATTACCGGAGGGAGCGCCCCTCCTGCGATGATATGATACCCCTACACCATGTTCGTTCAAGCATCGTAAAACCCTGTTACCCATGAGCACAAAGAAAGACAATAATACTCCCGCCGAAGTGAATGACGGCCTCACCCATTTTGACGCAACCGGCCAGGCGCACATGGTGGATGTCGGTGAAAAAAAAGAAACCCATCGCATCGCGGTTGCCGGCGGCACTATCCGCATGAAACCGGAGACGCTCGCCATCATTCAGTCCGGCACCGCCAAAAAAGGTGATGTTTTAGGCATCGCTCGCATTGCCGCCATCATGGCCGCCAAACGTACCAGTGACCTGATTCCGTTATGCCACCCATTGGGACTGACGCGGGTCGCGGTGGACTTTGAGGTCGATGCGGAGCAATCAAGCGTGACATGCACCGCCCAGGTCGAGACCTACGGTAAAACCGGCGTTGAAATGGAAGCGCTTACGGCGGTGCAGATCGGGCTGCTGACGATCTACGATATGTGCAAGGCGGTCGACCGCGGGATGGTGATGACGGACGTGCGGGTACTGGAAAAGCACGGCGGCAAATCGGGCGACTGGAGCGCCCCCTGATTCTTCAGTAGTACGTCCGGCTGACCGTTAAAAGCTACGCGCGCAAAAACGCGAGCATCGTTCCGGCCAGCGAAATCACATCCCCATATTCCAGCTTACGGGTCTCGGCGCCTATCGATACCCCGTTTATCGCGGGCTCGATGTCACCTTCAATGTGGGTGATGAAATAGTCCCCGGACTGCCGGGTAATGGCGGCCACCTGTTCTCCCGGCCGGCCGAGCGTTGTCAGGGTTCTATTGAGCGCGATCTCCGTGCCGGAGTGGACGCCATTCAGGACCCGTATCGTGGGGACCATATTCCGCAAGGGGTTCACGGTGGGCGCGTCGCTGCTATCGGCGACATATCGCAATTTGTACTGGCCCAGTTCAATCAGGTCACCGTTGCGCAGCCGGTGCTTCTTTATCGGCTTCCCGTTGACCTGCGCGCCGATCGCACCGGTCCGGCTGCTCCGCTCTTCGAGGAACGATAGCTCATTGCGGGTCACGATTACCGCATGCTCGTCGCTCATCCCGGGACTGTCGATGAAGATATCGTTGTCGGGCCGGCGTCCGATAGTGACTATTTCTTTCGCCAGAGCCACTTCCCGCACTACCGCGTTGCTCACGCTCAGGATCAGCTTCGCCATCTCTCGTTCTGTTTTCCTAAGTCAGCCAGTTCAGGAGTCGTCCAAGGAGGCTGCTGGAACCAGGCGTATGGGACTGCACTTTGACCAATATGGCGGATATATTATCGTGGCCCCCATTCTGATTTGCTTTTTGCACCAGCGCGTCACATGCGCCTTGGAGCGAGGCCCCGTGCATGAGCAGTATGTCGCGCATCTCTTCATCGGTCAGCATATCGGACAAGCCGTCCGAACATAACAGGTAAACTTCTTCAGGTTCGGTCTGATGGTCGTGAATTTCGACTTCCATCTCAGCATCGACGCCGAGTGCCCGCGTTACCAGATTCTTGTTTTGCGAAAACCGGGCCCACTCGGGGCTGATCAGGCCGGCATCGATCTGCTCCTGCAGCAATGAATGATCACGCGTGATCTGCGTCAGTTCGCCTTGCCGAAAACGATAGGCGCGCGAATCGCCAACATGCGCGATGATGACCTTATCTTCGTGAAACAGCGCCGTCACCAGGGTTGTACCCATGCCCTGGTATTCAGGCTGCACCCGGGCGGCTTCAATGACCGCGGAATTGGCGCGCTGGATGGACTCGACCATCAGGTTCTGCAGCTGCCTGCCGCGGGTAGTGAGTAAGTCCTGCAACTGGCTTTCCAGCCGGTCCAGCCCTTCTTCCAGTGATTCCCGTATGACGTCGGTCGCAATGCGGCTGGCAACTTCGCCGGCGCTGTACCCGCCCATCCCGTCAGCGAGGATCGCAATGCCATACATCCCGCTGACCGCAATCGCATCCTCATTCTTGGAGCGGATGCGACCGGTGTCTGTTCTGGAGGCTAATTCAAGCGCGACGTTATTTGCCATCGGCAAATTATACGTGGTGTGACGGATCGGTTAGAAACAGATCTCAAACCTGTGACTTTTCGGGGGCGGTTATAGGGTATTTGTGTGTCGGCCGCATGAGAAGCTGCCAGGGTTTTCACAATAAAAAAGGCTGGATGCCGCGTCAAACTGCGCTGCATCCAGCCTTGTCACCGGCGCGCCTGCTCAGGGATTCAGTCCGATCTCCCCTTAAGCCGCCTCCGCGTGCTTATGCTTATTTTTGCACCTGCGATGGCTCGGCCTGCGCTTGCCTTTTCATCAAGTACGTTCCTGTCGCGACGACCAGGATAGCGCCGACTATGCTCGGAATATTTAAATGCATTGCAGTGCCCGGAATCAAGAAATCAAGACCGGGCATGTTTGTCGCCACCCAAGGTGCAACCGCCACGTCGGAGAAAACCATTCCGCCCGCCAGGTAACCCAGCAAACCTGCGCCAAAGGTAATGATGATGGGGAAACGCTCCATCAGCTTGAGCACAATCGTGCTGCCCCAGATGATGATCGGAATGCTGACCAGGATACCGAACACGACGAGTGCAAGCTGGTGCTCGCCACCGGCCTGCTCTGCGGCGCTGGCGACAGCGATAACGTTGTCGACGCTCATGACGAGGTCGGCGACGACGATCGTTTTGACTGCGGTGAGGAGACGGTCGCTGCCTGTGATCTCGCCATGGCTGTCGTCATTGTCAGCCAACAGCTTGATACCGATCCACAGGAGCAACAGGCCACCAATGATCTTCAGGTAGGGTACCTGCAACAAGGAGACTGCGAACGCAATCAATACGATACGTATGGCGATAGCGCCGAAGGTACCCCAGAGGATGCCTTTGGTGCGCATGCTGGCGGGCAAGTTACGGCAGGCGAGCGCGATCACGATCGCATTATCGCCACCGAGCAGGATGTCGATCAGAATGATCTGGCCGACTGCCACCCAGTTTAAATTAAGTAAAAAATCCATATTGTCCCCGGCAAAGTTATGGGCGGAAATAATACGGGGAGCACTAGGCTCCCCGCAATATTGTTTTATATGAACCTATTTCAGGTATTTGCGATAATTATTATTAATTAGAGTACAGATTTCAGCAAACGTCCCATTTCCGACGGATTCTTTGTGACTTTGATACCGCAGGCTTCCATGATTTCAAGCTTGGCCTGTGCAGTATCGTCGCCGCCCGAAATCAATGCGCCGGCGTGGCCCATACGTTTGCCCGGAGGCGCCGTGACACCGGCAATAAAGCCGATGACCGGTTTCTTCATGTTGTCCTTGATCCAGCGAGCGGCATTTGCCTCGTCCGGGCCACCGATCTCACCGATCATGATGACCGCATCGGTGTCCGGATCGTCATTGAACATCCGCATCACGTCTATGTGCTTCAGGCCGTTGATCGGGTCACCGCCAATACCGACCGCGGAAGACTGGCCGAGACCGAGAGCGGTCAATTGGCCGACGGCTTCATAAGTCAGCGTGCCGGAGCGCGACACAACACCAATGCGGCCTTTCTTGTGGATATGGCCGGGCATGATGCCGATCTTGATTTCGTCCGGTGTGATCAGGCCGGGGCAGTTCGGGCCGAGCAGCAGGGTTTTGCTGCCGGATTTCGCCATGCGGTCCTTCAGGGCCAGCATGTCGCGTACAGGGATGCCTTCGGTGATGCAAATCGCCAGGTCAAGCTCGGCTTCCACGGCTTCCCATATTGCGGCTGCGGCGCCGGCGGGCGGAACGTAGATCACGGAGACGTTCGCGCCGGTTTTTGCCTTTGCTTCAGAGACGTTCGCGAAAATGGGGATGCCTTCGAAGTCCTCGCCCGCTTTTTTCGGGTTCACACCGGCGACAAACGCGTTCTGGCCGTTTGCGTATTCACGGCACATACGGGTATGGAATTGGCCGGTCTTGCCGGTAATACCTTGCGTAATGACTTTCGTGTCTTTGTTGATCAGGATCGACATGTTTGTTCCTTGAATTATTTTTTACCGTTGGCCGCAGCGACGACCTTCTGGGCGGCTTCTTCCATCGTATCGGCCGAGATAATCGGCAAGCCGGACTCAGCCAGCATTTTCTTGCCGAGGTCTTCGTTGGTGCCTTTCATGCGGACAACAAGCGGCACTTGCAGCGAGACAGCCTTGGATGCGGTAATTACGCCTTCAGCGATCACATCGCAGCGCATGATGCCGCCGAAGATGTTGACCAGGATCGCTTTCAGGCCCGGGTTCTTCAACATGATCTTGAACGCTTCGGTCACTTTCTCGGCCGTGGCGCCGCCGCCGACATCAAGGAAGTTGGCGGGCTCGCCGCCGAACAGCTTGATGGTATCCATGGTTGCCATCGCCAGGCCGGCACCGTTCACGAGGCATCCAATGTTGCCGTCGAGGGAAATGTACGCGAGGTCAAATTTGGACGCTTCGACTTCAGCCGGATCTTCTTCGTCGATATCACGCATCGCGACGATTTCCGGATGGCGGTACAACGCGTTGGAATCGAAATTGAATTTGGCGTCGAGCGCGATGACCTTGCCGGAACCGGTCAGGATCAGCGGGTTGATTTCGGCCAGCGACGAGTCGGTTTCCCAGTATGCTTTGTACAATCCTTGCAACTGTGTGCGCGCATCGGCGATGGAGCCGGCCGGCACGCCGATTTTGGCAGAGATGGAATCCGCATCGGCATCTGTCAGGCCGGTTGCCGGATCGATGATGACCTTGTGGATCAGCTCGGGATGCTTTTCGGCGACTTCCTCGATGTCCATGCCGCCTTCGCTCGAAGCCATCAGTACGACGCGCTGGCTGAGGCGGTCGGTGACCATGCTGACGTACAGTTCTTTCTTGATGTCGGCGCCCTCTTCAATCAGGAGGCGGCGCACTTTCTGGCCTTCCGGTCCGGTCTGGTGCGTGATCAGCTGCATGCCCATGATCGCGTTGGCATATTCCCGCACCTGATCGAGGGACTTGGCGACTTTCACGCCACCGCCCTTGCCGCGGCCGCCCGCGTGAATTTGAGCTTTGACGACCCATACCGGGCCACCAAGGGATTCCGCTGCCTTGACTGCTTCCTCGACGGAATTGCACGGGATACCGCGCGGTACCGTTACTCCGAACTTGCGGAGGATTTCTTTGCCCTGATACTCATGGATTTTCATGCGAGCTTCCCTTCAGATGCTTATTGGAAAAAAACAAAATAGATAGACTACGTGGATTGTATTCCTGCCAGAGCCTGAACCGACCAGCGGGGGTAATATTTTGCGACCGCTGCGCCGTCCGTGCGCAACGCATGGCAGCCGTCGAGTTGGAAAGGCTTCTGGCTCTGTTCTACATTTGCCCCGCCGCGCGTGTCGAGCACTTCGCCGGCGAACGCCTGAATAGCCGCGGTCGGAAGCACCTGGGCCAGCTCGGTCAGGTGAGTGCAGCCCTGTATCCCCGACAGGCGTTCCCTGACCCCATGGCGAAAACTCTTGAGCAGGTTCAGCCCGACCAGCTTTTTGTAGTCGGGACCTATGGTGTCGCAATGGGTCGGATACGGAACGGCGTCAGATGCGGCTTCGACATCCACCACAGTCAGCTGCGTATTAACAGTCAGGCGCAACCAAAGGTCGTGGATCGGGGCACCCGCCGGTCTTGTGCCGGAGGCGAGTTGTGTTTCGCGAGTCTTGACGTCGGTAATATGAGCATCGATGTCCCAAAGACCATCGTCACGCGCGAACGCTTCGACGCGGATGGTACGAGTGTGCTTCAGGGCACGACGGGAAATCGGCGGTGATAGGGGCATAGAGACTGATGCCAGTGGAGCGGGCGGCAAAAAAATATGCCGCAATTGCGAGTCGTTGCCGCAGCTTCTACGGTAACAGCCGCTCATGCGGCGTTGCAAAAACCACGGAAGTGTAGCACAGGTCCGATGTCGGTTGGTTGCGATGTTGCCCGGTAGTCAATTCCCTTTTTGCCCATCAATACAGCGTGAAGAAAGGGCTTGCGAGGATATAAGAAAAGAGCCGGAAGCGGGTATTTAAAGCAGGTCAGGCCACGTTTCGCGACGACAGGAATGGCACTGGTTTACTCCTCAGGCGCACGACTCCTCAGGCGCACGACTCCTCAGGTGCAACTCCTCAGGCTCACTACTCCTCAGGCTCACCGGAACAGCGCATCGCAGCCTGTATTGCGCTCAGGGAGAAGCCCCGTTGCTGTAAAAATCGCATCTGCTTCGCTCGTTCCGCTGCATCGGCGGGAGGACTGCCGTATTTTTTGCGCCACACTTCGCGGGCACGCTCTACTTCTCCCTGGGACAAGCTCGCTTTAATGTCACTCAGCGCATCGGCATCGATGCCATGACTTTGCAATTCAGACAGGATGCGGCTATTGCCAAAACGCGCGGCGCGGCGATGGACAAGGGATTCTGAAAATCGGGATAGTGACAGGAATTTGGCAGCTTCGAGCCAGTCGAGCAATGCTTCGACGTCATCGCCCTCTTGAGCATAGCGCGAGAGTTTGCGGTTCAGTTCCAGCCTGCTGTGCTCGCGTGCCGATAAATACTTCAGGGCCCGCGCCTTTAGACTCATTTGCAACTTTGCCATGGCGTTCTAAAAGCGCGGGCCCTTCTCACGTGAAGTAAACAGTACACCATACTCGCGGGATAAAGAGCACCCCGCGGGGAGATTACTCCGCTTCTTTGGCCGCCGCAGCTGCAGCCTTGGCTGCAGCTTTGCCCGTTGCCGCAGTTTTTTCTGCGCCGCCAGCCAGTTCAGGAACGCCGAGCGATGCACGCACCTTGTTCTCGATTTCACGAGCGAGTTCCGGATGCTCTTTCAGGTAATTGCGAGCGTTGTCCTTGCCCTGACCGATCCTCTCACCGTTGTAGCTATACCAGGCGCCGGACTTCTCGACGATTTTCGCGTCAGAGCCGAGATCAAGGATTTCACCTTCGCGGGACGTGCCTTCTCCGTAAAGGATATCGAAGTGCGCTTCCTTGAATGGCGGCGCAACCTTGTTCTTGACAACCTTCACCTTGGTTTCGTTACCGATTACCTCGTCGCCGGCCTTGATCGAACCGGTGCGGCGGATATCCAGGCGCACAGAAGCATAGAACTTCAACGCATTACCGCCGGTAGTCGTTTCGGGGTTGCCGAACATGACGCCGATCTTCATACGAATCTGGTTAATGAAAACAACAAGCGTATTGGTGCGGTTGATGCTGCCGGTCAGTTTGCGCAGCGCTTGCGACATGAGGCGCGCCTGCAAGCCGGGCAAAGAGTCGCCCATATCGCCTTCGATTTCAGCGCGCGGTGTCAATGCAGCGACCGAGTCAATGACGATCATGTCAACGCTGCCCGAACGCACCAATGCGTCAGTGATTTCAAGGGCTTGCTCACCGGTGTCCGGCTGGGAAATCAGCAGGTCGGACAGATTGACGCCCAGCTTCTGCGCGTAAGTTGTGTCCAGCGCGTGCTCGGCATCGATGAAGGCGCAGGTGCCGCCCAGTTTTTGCATTTCGGCGATGGCTTGCAGCGTCAGCGTGGTCTTACCGGACGACTCAGGTCCGTAAATCTCGACCACACGTCCACGCGGCAGTCCGCCTACGCCTAACGCGATATCCAGCCCGAGCGAGCCGGTCGACACAACCTGTATCTCTTCCGCAACGGCACCATCGGCCATGCGCATGACAGAACCTTTACCGAACTGCTTTTCGATCTGCGCCAACGCAGCAGCGAGCGCTTTGCTCTTATCCGGGTTGGGTGCGGATTTTTTATCGTCCATGAGTATTCTTTCCACGGTTGGGTATGAATGAACCTTCAACAGCTGGCCTAAAACGCTTTAAACAGGGCTTTTGGCGTCACAACCAGTACTGTATAAAAAAACAGTGATCTATGCAAGCGCTGTTTTTAAATAATGCGGAAGTTTACTAAACCCGTTGCGGGTGCATACTGATAGTCCATCGCTTCCTTGCTGCACTAAACGAAACGCAATAGACTAACTTCCTCTAATTGCCGACAGCCAACTATGCGTATTCTGCTTGCCGAGGACGATAGTGTACTAGCCGACGGGCTCACCCGCTCATTGCGGCAGTCCGGATATGCAACCGATTGCGTCAAGACCGGCCCGGAAGCGGATTCGGTCCTGTCGACCCAGGACTTTGACCTGCTGATCCTCGACCTGGGATTGCCAAAAATGTCAGGCCTGGAAGTGTTGCGGCGCCTGCGTGCACGCAATTCGCGGCTTCCCGTGCTGATTCTCACAGCGGGCGATTCGCTTGAGCAGCGGGTAAAAGGGCTCGATCTGGGGGCCGACGATTTCATGGCGAAACCGTTTGCCCTGTCTGAACTGGAAGCGCGCGTCCGGGCGCTTACCCGGCGCGGCGCCGGCGGTGGTCCGACCGTCATCCGGCACGGGCCGCTGTCCTATGACCAGGTGGGCCGCATTGCCTACATGAACGAGCAGATGCTGGACCTGTCGGCGCGTGAACTGGGTTTGCTCGAAGTCCTGCTGCAGCGTACCGGACGACTGGTCTCCAAGGAGCAACTGGTCGATCACTTGTGCGAGTGGGGAGAGGAAGTGAGCAACAACGCCATCGAAGTCTACGTCCATCGCCTGCGCAAGAAAATCGAAGTCGGCGGTGTGCGCATCGCCACGGTTCGGGGCCTGGGCTATTGCCTGGAAAAGTTTTCCGATGCGAACGTCCAGAACCCACCCAACCCGTCAGGCGCACCCGGTTGATCCGAGACATGAGCGCCGCCCACGATCCGGATGCGCCCGCTTCCCGTGCATCCGATTCGGCAACTGCCGCGCCGGTTGCGTCGCTCGAGACCCAACCTGCAGAGCCCACCCAGCGCTCTCTTTTTGGTGAAATCCTTGACTGGATGCTGGTGCCGCTTTTGCTGCTGTGGCCGATGAGCATAGCGATCACCTACCTCGTTGCAAAATCCATCGCAAACCATCCGTTCGACCGGGCCCTCGACGACCGCGTCACGGTGTTGGCGCAACAGGTAAGGGAAGTCAGCGGCAAAGTGGTCGCGAACCTGCCCGGTCCGTCGCGCGATATCCTGCGTGCCGACGATGTCGACAAAGTCTACTTCCAGATAGTGGGCCCCAATGGTGAACTCCTCGACGGCGACCGCGACATGCCGCTCCCTCCGGCGGATGAAGAAAGGTCGCCATGGGGCTCGGCGCAGTTCCGTAATGACACCATGCGTGGGAACGAGGTGCGCATCGCATATGTGCATGTTGATTTGCGGCGCGTGCGGGTGGGCCGGGACGCAGCGAAGGAACCGGCGATGGTACTGGTGCAGGTAGGCGAAACGCTGGATAAACGCATGCAGCTTGCCAATGAAATCATCAAGGGCGTGATCCTGCCGCAGTTCATTATTTTGCCAATCGCACTGGCGCTGGTGTGGTTTGCCCTCTCACGCGGACTGTCGCCGTTGACCGAACTTCAACAGCGCATACGCGCCAGGCGGCCGGATGACCTGAGTCCGATCGAGTCGGGCCAGGTGCCGGAAGAAATTTCGCCGCTGGTGCGATCGCTGAATGACATGCTGGAACGCCTGTCGCAGACGATACAAATGCAAAAACGGTTCATCGCGGACGCTGCGCACCAGATGAAAACGCCATTGGCGGGCATGCGCATGCAATCCGAGCTCGCGCTACGCGAAACGGACCAGGATGAAATTCATCGGTCACTCGAGCAGTTGTCCAAGAGCTCGCAGTCGGCAACGCGCCTGGTCAACCAGCTGCTGGCTCTCGCGCGGGCCGAAAACCAGGCGCCGGACACTAACGCCCTGGCTCCGCTCGAGCTATGCGAACTGGCGCGCAACGTGGTGCAGGATTGGGTGCAGGCGTCGTTTGCGTATCGGATCGATCTCGGCTTTGAGCAGCCGGGTTATCCCGTCATGGTGCTTGGCAATCCGGTGATGCTGCGCGAAATGCTGAGCAACCTGATCGATAACGCATTGCGTTACACGCCTTCTCCCGGCAGCGTCACACTCAGGGTTCGTACAACGGATGAAAAATTCGCGATCCTGGAAGTGGAAGACACCGGACCCGGTATTCCGGCATCCGAGCGCACTCACGTTTTCGAACGTTTTTACCGCATCCTCGGGAGCAACGTCGAGGGCAGCGGATTAGGATTGTCGATCGTGCGCGAGATCGCTCAACAGCACGGTGCGGATGTCGACATTTTCAACAATCCGCGCAGCCACGATCCGAAATTTCCGGGCAGCCTGTTCCGCGTGACGCTGCGCATGGAACGGCGCTCCGCCAACATGGACGACATCAGCTGACATGAAGCCCGAATCTCCAGACATCGGATCGCAAAGACTCGCGGCATATTGGCGCAGCGCGAGGCGCCTGACCATGATTTTGCTAGGCATATGGTTCCTGGTGACGTTCAGCGTGATTTTTTTCGCGCGTTCGTTATCCGAGTTCCAGCTGTTCGGCTGGACCTTCTCCTATTACATGGCGGCGCAGGGCACCCTCTTCGTCTACCTGGCCATCGTGGGGTTCCATGCGTGGGCCATGGCCAGGCTCGACCAGCGGTTCACGGGTAAGGACGGCCATGACGACTAAAGCCTTTTTCTGGCAGCTCGTACGCAATTATTCCTTGTACACGATGGGGTTCATCCTCTTTTTGCTGGGACTTGCGATCCTTGAAAAAGAAGGCTTTCCCCGCGCCTGGATCGGCTATCTGTTTATCTTCTCCACCATCCTGCTGTACGCGGGGATAGGGGTTATCAGCCGCACCTCGGATGTGTCGGAATACTACGTCGCCGGACGACGCGTGCCGGCACTGTTCAACGGCATGGCGGTCGCCGCGGACTGGATCTCGGCGGCAAGCTTCATCAGCATGGCCGGAGGACTCTACCTGTACGGCTTTGACGGACTTGCTTACATCATGGGCTGGACCGGCGGCTACTGCCTGATCGCCCTGATGGTTGCGCCCCACCTGCGCAAGTTCGGGCAATACACGATTCCGGATTTCCTCGCCGCGCGTTACATCGGCCGCTACAGCGGCAACGTGGTGCGCATCGCTGCGGCGGTGGCGACCATCATCGTGTCGTTTACCTATGTGGTCGCGCAGATCTACGGTGTCGGGCTGATCACCTCGCGCTTCACCGGCATCGATTTTTCGGTCGGGATTTTCCTCGGCCTGGCAAGCATCCTGGTGTGCTCATTCCTCGGTGGCATGCGCGCGATCACATGGACCCAGATTGCCCAGTACATCATCATGATCATCGCCTACATGACCCCGGTGATATGGCTGTCCATAAAGCACACCGACATTCCGGTTCCCCAGGTCGCGTACGGTTCGGCGCTATCCAAACTGGGCGAACGGGAAAAGGAGCTGGCCGACGATCCGAAGGAAAAAGAAATCCGCGCGGTGTTCAGACTGCGCGCCGACGAATACGAAGCGCGAATGAAGGCATTGCCCAAGTCGTGGGAAGAAGGCCGCATCGACGCGCAGCGAATTGTCGACGATCTCAAGAGTGACGGCGCCTCGCTGATCGAGATCAGGGCGGCGACCCAGACACTTGCGGCTTACCCCAAAACCCCGGAGGAGGCCAGGCGCAGATGGGTTGAGGCGAGGGACGCCAATCTCGCCCACGCAGCGCCGGTGACACCGCATGCCAAACCTTTCCCAGGCAAGGATGAAGCCGCATCCGACGTCAAGCGCAACAATTTCCTGGCGCTCGCGTTTTGCCTCATGATGGGGACCGCCGCTTTGCCGCACATCCTGACGCGGTTCTACACCACGCCGTCGGTGCAGGAAACGCGCGCCTCGGTTTTCTGGGCCCTGTTTTGCATCATGCTGATCTATACCGCGGTGCCGGCGCTGGCGGTGCTGGTGAAATACGACATTTACACGTCGCTGGTGGGCACCGATTTCTCGCGGATCCCTGCGTGGGTGTCGTATTGGGCGAATATCGACAAAGCCAACCCGCTCGTCAACATTACGGATATCAACCGGGACGGCATTGTCCAGCTGGCGGAAATCTTCCTCGATGGCGACATGGTCGTGCTGGCCACACCGGAAATCGCCGGACTGCCCTACGTCGTATCCGGCTTGATCGCCGCCGGCGGACTGGCGGCCGCGTTATCAACGGCGGACGGACTGCTGCTGGCAATATCGAATGCGCTTTCCCACGACACCTATTACAAGGTGATCGATCCGCACGCATCGAGCCAGAAGCGCGTGACGATTTCGAAATTGCTGCTGCTGGTCGTGGCGATGGTCGCCGCCTATGCCGCCTCTCTCAAACCCGGAAACATCCTGTCAATGGTCGGCACCGCGTTCTCGCTCGCCGCTTCGATCCTGTTTCCCGCATTGATACTGGGTGTGTTCTGGAAGCGCGCCAATCAGCAAGGCGCCCTGGCGGGCATGGTCGCCGGCCTGGTCGTATGCTTGTATTACATGATCCATACGCATCCTGCGCTGGGTGGTTCGCCCAGCGCGCAATGGTTCAGCATCTCCTCGATTTCGGCCGGTGTATTCGGTGTGCCCGCCGGTCTGCTGGCCATCGTGGTGGTCAGCCTGCTGACGCCTCCTCCGGAGGAGCGCACGTACGCATTCGTGGATCATATACGCTCGCCATAGCAAAACGGCCGCAGGATCCCTGCGGCCGTTTTTCCGAAACAGCGGAAAATCAGAGCACGATGGTCTGCGCTTCGCCTTCCTCGCGTGCGCGGATTTCGCCGATGCGGCTGACCTGCTCCCCTGCCGCTTTCAAATGGGCGATCGCCGCATCCGCATTCTCCTGCGATACGATCACAACCATCCCGATGCCGCAGTTGAAGACGCGGTGCATTTCCGCATCCTCCACACCGCCATGCTGCTGCAACCACGTAAACAACGGCGGCATGGTCCAGGCTTCGCGATGCAGTACTGCCGTCAGGTTATCGCGCAATACGCGCGGCACGTTTTCGACCAGCCCGCCGCCGGTGATATGCGCCATGCCTTTGACTTCCAGCGTCTCCATCAGTGCCAGCAGCGGCTTGACGTAGATACGCGTCGGTTCCATCAGTACGTCGGCCAGCCTGCGGCCGTGGAAGTCCGCGTTCAGGTCCGGCTTGGCGACCTCGATGATCTTGCGCACCAGCGAGTAGCCGTTGGAATGCGCGCCGGAAGATGCCAGTCCCAGTACAACGTCGCCGGGGATGATCTTGCTGCCGTCGATGATCTTGGATTTTTCTACCGCGCCCACCGCGAAACCGGCCAGGTCGTATTCGCCATCCGGATACATGCTCGGCATTTCGGCAGTTTCGCCGCCGATCAGCGCGCAGCCAGCCTGCTCGCAACCGGTCGCAATGCCCTTGACGACATCGGTAGCGGCCGCTACGTCGAGCTTGCCGCAAGCGAAATAATCGAGGAAAAACAGGGGTTCGGCCCCCTGCACCAGGATATCGTTGACGCTCATCGCGACCAGGTCGATGCCAACCGTGTCGTGCTTTTTCAGATGGAAGGCCAGCTTCAGCTTGGTGCCAACGCCATCGGTGCCGGAAACGAGAACCGGCTCCTTGTATTTCTTGCTGATCTCGAAAAGGGCGCCGAAACCGCCGATACCGCCCAGGACGCCCTCACGCATGGTACGTTTTGCAAGCGGTTTGATCGCTTCGACCAGGGCATCCCCTGCTTCGATGTCGACCCCGGCGTCGCGGTAGGATAGGGAAACGTTAGAAGAACTCATGATGTGAATAGTGGCAGAGGCGGTAAAATAGACGGTTTGAGGCGAAATTCGCCCGACCAAACCGCTATTTTAACAAACCGATCGATACCTCCTCCCCAATTCATGCCTTTTTCTTTGACTTCAGAGCAAAAACAGACCCTCCTGTGGCTCGGGCTGGGGATTGCGCTGGTCGCATTGCTGGTGCTGCTGGGCCCCATCCTGGCGCCATTTATCGCCGCCGCGATCCTGGCGTATGCGTTGAATCCCGCAGTCGACGCGCTGTCATCGAAACGCATAGGGAAATTCGCGATACCCCGCGCGCTGGCGGTCATCGTGGTCATGCTGCTGCTGGCGGCCGCGTTATTGGCGCTGGTTTTGATCGTCATCCCGGTCGTTCAGAAGGAAATCCCGCTGTTGCGCGACCAGATTCCGGTCCTGCTTGCGAAGGCCCACGCGGCCCTTGCGCCCCGGCTGCAGGCGCTGGGCATCAATGTCCCGATGGACAGCGAAGGCATCAGGGCTCTCGTGACCGAATATTTCAGTACCAGTGGTGACGCAATCTGGAGTACCGTGCTGGCGTCTGCAAGAGTAGGCGGCGTGGCCGTATTGGGCTGGCTTGTCAATGCACTACTGATTCCGGTGGTCTTGTTTTACCTGTTGATGGATTGGCATTCCCTCCTGGCCCACCTGCGCAACGCGGTTCCCCGCCGCTGGGTCGGCAAGACACTGGAGATGGCCCGCGAAACCGACGGCCTGCTGGCCCAGTACCTGCGCGGCCAGCTGGCCGTGATGCTGGTGCTGTCTGTCTATTATTCGGTGGCGCTGGCGATCGCGGGCTTCGATGTTGCACTACCGGTGGGGATCATCACCGGCTTACTGGTATTTATTCCCTACCTCGGCTTTGGATTGGGCCTGACGCTGGCCCTGATCTCAGCCGTCCTGCAGTTCGACGGACTGCAAGGATTGATCGCGGTCGCGATTATTTATGGCCTGGGCCAGGTGCTTGAAAGCTTTATCCTTACGCCGCGCCTCGTAGGTGAACGAATCGGCTTGCACCCGGTGACCGTTATCTTCGCGTTGCTCGCGTTCGGTCAATTGTTCGGTTTTGCCGGCGTGCTGCTCGCCCTGCCCGCCACCGCTGTCGTATCGGTCGCGCTCAGGCATCTGCGTGCCCAGTATGTCGACAGCAGTTTCTACAGGCAGTCGTGAGGCACTGAAAAGAATCAAACATGAAGAATCAGACATGAGGCAGTTGTTGCTCGATCTGGGCGCGGACAAACCGCAGACCCTGGATAATTTCGTGGCGGGACAGAATGAGGAGCTGCTGCAGCTTCTGCTGCGCTTTGTGCAGCGCGCGCCAAATACGTCGAATGAACGTTTCGTCTACCTGTGGGGCGAGCCCGGCGCCGGCAAGTCGCATCTCTTGCAGGCATTGGCAAATGCACCAGATGCGCGCTATATTCCAGCCGATGCAAACCTGGATGCGTTTTTGTTCAATAGTAAAGCGACGCTGTATCTGATGGATGACTGCGACCGGCTCTCGCCGGATTCCCAGATCGCCGCCTTCGCCTTGTACAACCAGGTGCGTGAAAACGCCGGCCTGCTGGTGGCGGCAGGCGCCCTGCCCCCGGCGCGACTCAAACTCCGCGAGGATTTGCGGACACGTCTGGGCTGGGGTTTGATCTATCAGTTGCACGGACTGACCGATGATGAAAAAATTGCAGCGCTGGGGCGTGCCGCGCATTCCCGCGGAATGACCCTGTCGCCCGGCGTGTTACCCTATCTCATCACGCATTTCCGCCGTGACATGCGGTCCTTGTCGACTATGCTCGATGCGCTGGACCACTATTCACTGGAAACGCAGAGGCCGATTACCTTGCCGCTCCTGCGCAGCCTGCTGCAACAGGAAGGCGAACCGAAAGCAGAATGAATATCGCATTATTTGACCTCGACCACACCTTGCTGCCGCTCGATTCCGACTACGAGTGGGGGCAGTTCCTTGTCCGTATCGGGGCCGTGGACGGCGAGGCCTTCGCAAAGCGCAATGCCGCGTTTTACGCGCAGTATGAAGCGGGAACGCTCGACCCTGTCGAGTATCTCGAATTCGCGCTCAACACGCTGGCGCAGTTTTCCCACAGGCAGTTGAGCGACTGGCACCTGCAGTACATGGAGGAAGTGATTCGGCCGGCCATCCTGCCCCCGGCTCTCGACCTGGTGAAGCAACATCTGGATGCCGACCATGTGGTTGCCATTGTTACCGCAACCAACCGCTTCGTCACCGGCCCGATTGCCGAGGCGTTCGGCGTGGCGCATTTGATTGCGGCCGAACCGGAACTGTCGCCGGATGGCCGGATTACCGGCAAGCTGCTGGGTGTTCCCACCTCAGGCGAAGGCAAAATCCTCCATACGCAAGCCTGGCTCGCCGCCATGGGAAAATCGCTCGGCAGCTTCGAACGCAGCTATTTTTACAGCGATTCGCAGAACGATATCCCGCTGCTGTCGGCGGTCACCGACCCGATTGCGACCAATCCGAACGCCCGCTTGAAAGCCCATGCGCAAGCGCACGGCTGGCCTATCATGAACCTATTCAATGATTAAAAAGTTTATCCGACGCATCCTGGGCGTCAAACCCGACCCGATCGACAATACCAAGCCGGTAATACTCGGCCCAAAAGATCACAGCATCAATCACGAACTGTTGTCGCCGAACGCGGTTCGCGTTACACAAACCCTGCAGGAAGCCGGATTCAAGGCTTTCATCGTGGGCGGCGCGGTGCGCGACCTGCTGCTCGACGCCAAGCCGAAAGATTTCGACGTTGCCACCAATGCCACGCCTGAACAGGTGAAACGCCTGTTCCGCCGCGCATTCATCATCGGCAAGCGCTTCCAGATCGTCCATGTCATGTTCGGCCAGGAAATCATCGAAGTGACCACCTTCCGCGGGGCATCGGCGGAAGCCTCGCCCAAGGACGAACACGGCCGGGTACTGCGCGACAACACCTTTGGCGAGCAGCATGAAGACGCGGTACGCCGCGATTTCACCATCAATGCGATGTACTACGATCCGGCCACGCGTACGGTATTCGATTATCACCGCGGCACCGAGGACATCCGCAACAAGACATTGCGCATGATCGGCGTGCCCGAGGCGCGGTACCGCGAGGACCCGGTACGCCTGCTGCGCGTGGTGCGCTTTGCCGCCAAGTTGAACTTCACGATCGATCCGGCCACCCGGGAGCCGATCCAGGTGATGGCGCCCCTGATCAACAACGTGCCGGCGGCACGCGTGTTCGATGAGATGCTGAAACTGCTCATGAGCGGACATGCACTGGCCTGTCTCCAGCAATTGCGCAAGGAAGGCTTGCACCATGGCCTGCTGCCGCTGCTCGATGTCGTGCTGGAACAGCCGCTCGGCGAAAAATTTGTCACGCTGGCGTTGGCCAATACCGACCAACGCATCCGGCAAGGCAAAGGCGTATCGCCCGGCTTCCTGTTCGCATCGCTGCTGTGGCACCAGGTGGTCGAGAAATGGGTTGCCTACCAGGCGGCCGGCGAGTATCCGATCCCGGCGCTCCACCTGGCGGCCGACGACGTGCTGAGCACGCAAACCGAGAAACTGGCATTGCAGCGCAGGATAGCCTCCGACATGCGGGACATCTGGGCGATGCAGCCACGCTTCGACCGGCGCGTGGGCAAGTCACCCTACAAGCTGCTCGAGCATCCGCGTTTCCGCGCGGGGTACGACTTCCTGCTACTGCGATGCGCGTCGGGTGAAATCGACGAAGAGATCGGCGAATGGTGGACCGATTTCATGGACGCTGACGGCCCCGGCCGGGAAGCGCTGCTCACGAAGAAGCCCAGGGCCGAAGGCGAAGCCCAGGGACCGAAGAAGCGCCGCCGCCGCAGCGGCCGTGGCAAACCGAAAACCGGTTCCGAGGGGGCGCCCTCCGACGATGCGCCGGCAGACGGCGATACCGCCTGAACATGGCGGGCGTGCTGGCTTACATCGGGATCGGGTCCAATCTGGGCGACGCCCAGGGAAACGTGCAGCGCGCAATCCTGCGGCTGGCCAGGTTGCCGGATACCCGGTTAAGCGGACAATCCAGTTTGTTTCGTACCGCGCCGATTGATGCGGGCGGTGACGATTACATTAATGCGGTGGCATGCGTTGATACCCGATTGACCGCGCCGCAGTTGCTTGAACAGTTGCAGGCGATCGAGCAGGATTTCGGTCGCGAGCGACCGTTTCCAAACGCGCCGCGCACTCTCGATCTCGACATCCTGCTGTTCGGCCAGCAGACGATCCGGACCCAGTCGTTGACGGTGCCGCATCCGCGTATGACCGAGCGCGCATTCGCGCTCATCCCGCTGCTGCAGATCGATCCGTTCATTGCGATCCCGGGCAAGGGCCCGGCCCACAGTTTCGTTGCGGGCGTGGCAGGACAAGCGATCCAGAAATTGTGAGATCCAGATGACGCAACTTCCGGTGTGGGTGCAGACTGTCGGCTTGCTGACCATGTCGAACATATTCATGACAGTCGCCTGGTACGGCCATTTGAAGAATCTATCGGGTAAGGCATGGTATATCGCAGCGCTGGTGAGCTGGGCGATCGCGCTGTTCGAATACCTGTTGCAGGTGCCGGCCAATCGTATCGGCTACACTCATTTCAGCCTGGCGCAACTGAAGATCATGCAGGAGGCGATTACACTTACCATGTTCGTGCCCTTTGCGATGTTCTACATGAATCAGCCGTTCAAGCTGGATTACATTTGGGCAGCCTTGTGCCTGGTCGGTGCCGTCTATTTCATTTTTAGAAGCTGATCTTCAGGTCGCATATGAGTCTCGAAAAATACAGATACATAGTGGTCGAGGGGCCGATCGGAGTGGGGAAAACCACGCTGGTGCGCAAACTCGCCGAGAGCTTCAACGCGCAGACCATGCTCGAACTCCCCGAGGAAAACCCTTTCCTGGAAAAATTTTATCGCGATGCGGCGCGCTATGCGTTGCCCACGCAAATGTTCTTCCTGTTCCAGCGCATGAACCAGTTGCGCGATCTGGCGCAGACCGATTTGTTCGACACCCGGGTGTTTTCCGATTTTTTGC
>JBBWZW010000437.1:0-3256 GCA_039649305.1 Burkholderiales bacterium | reverse complement strand
GATAATCCGCAGATCTTTGTCCGCCTGCAGTATTTTCCAGCCGTCTTTGGCGGTGTACAGATAGGCGCCTTTATATGCGTTATCGGGCTTGATACCTGGGAGCTCTGCCCAAGTCTTGTAGACGGTGCCGGTGAAAAAATTTCCGGAGGAGGAAAAAGTCTCGTCGCATGGAGCAGCGAAGGCGTGAGCGGACGCGCCAAGGCCGGTCATTAATACAGCGAGGCTGGCGAAACGGGAAAGTGGCGGGTTTTGCAACGTAACTCCTTTAGGGAAAGAGAAATCCAATAGCTGCGTGGTATTTCGCTCAGAGCGGATTGTCAACGGATTCAAGGGTGGCGTGAGGTCAAAGGCTGTTGAGCGCAAGGCACGCAACGCCGCCAAGGCTGGCCGCCTTGGCGCTTCGGCGCGTTTCATGTTATTTGCGCGGCAATCATGAAGCAGGTCGAATGCGGGCAGCGTTCTTGTGATTAAAATTGAGGTGAAGGTGAGCAGCCGTTGGCGGCTTTTGTTGTGCCGGCCCTTTCCGGTGCGACCTTTCAGCGTACGTCATCCATTCGCGCTGCGGTGGTTCGAGAATCTTCTCCGCCAGTCTGGCCAAAGTGCCAGTCAGGCAAGCAGCCTTGCGTCAGCAACTGCGCCCATGCCGTACACCCTTTTGCCGACGGATGGTAGCCGTCCGAAGCCATCAAGGCGGGATCGGAGGCATCGAGCGCCAGTGCGACATAGCGCGTGCGCGGCAAGGTTGTCGCGAGCTCGCGAGCCGCGACGTCGAGCGCCTGCGCTTTCAGGCCCATGACCCAGCGCAACGGTTGCGGTAATGCGGGAAAATTGGCGAGGGGCGGAACGCCGGACAACAGGATCAGCCGCGGCGCGCAGCGCTGCTCTAGGGCTTCGACCACGTTCCGTAGATCGGCGCGCCAGCGGCTCACTGAACGGAACGCAGTGGTATCGTTGACGCCGAACGCTATCAACGCGATATCGACGGGCTTCGCAGGGATCGACGGCAGGATCTGTTCAAGCGCTTCGTACGCCGTAACACCATTTTTGCCGCACGCCCTCCACGATACCGGCCGCTTGAAATGGGCAGACAGAGCCCGCGCCAACTGGCCGGTGATGCCCTCTTCGTGGGTGGTGACTCCAACACCCGCGACCGGCGATTCGCCGACTGTCAGCAGCGATATCGGCGGTGAGCCTTCCGCATTGCCGGCGAGGCCCATGCACGGCCCCGTCGCCTCCGGCAGTCGCGGAGTAAGGCGGCGGGCGCGACGGCCTTGTGCGATCAGGAACGGCAGCAATGGCAAGGCGATCAGTTCGGGGAGAAAGCGACGCATTGGGGCTGAGTCATCCGTTGTTGGTATGGTTTGTCACGGCGGTATTTGCACTTTGGTTCCCGCTCAAGAATCGCCTGATTCCCGCTCTCCCGCAAGCGGAGAGGGGCGGGGGTGAGGGCGCCTGCCAAGGACGAAGCCTTGAAAATCGTGTCTGGAAAGTGCCACCGGGTGTTGTCGGACGAGTTGTGCCTTCCCTCGCGCGAGCCCCTCCTTTGCCGCGCGCGTACAGGGTTGGAAGCCTGTACCGCTCGGCAGGGGGGCGGCATGCCGGCCGAACCGGAATGTGGCGCCGCGACAAACGGAGCGAAACCCATGCTCCATCCCACACGCCTTCAACTCATATACCGCGAGTGCTCCACCTTCAGGCACCTGTCCATCACCACGGCCACCCCGGCCGCGCGCGCCTTAGCCGCAGCGGCCTCATGCACGATCCCAAGCTGCATCCATACGCAGCGTACCGAAATACGTATGGCCTCCTCGACGATAGACAGGACGTGCTCCGGCCGGCGGAAGCAATCCACCAGGTCGATGCTGGCGCCCTCTTCCGACACCATCCTGGCCGCTTGCGTCAACGTTGAAAAGCAGTGCTCGCCCAGAATGCGAGTGCCTGCATACGTCGGATTTACCGGGATGATCCGGTAGCCGCACCCCTGCATGTACCGGGCGACTTCGTAGCTAGGCCGGTCCGGGTTTTGGGATAGGCCGACGACGGCTATCGTGCGGCAGGCACTGAGCAAGGCTGGAATGGATGGTGGCTCGTGGTTCATCGCAAACCCCTTCAGGAAGTAAAAAAGGCAGCCGAAGCTGCCTTTTATTGTACTGCTTACCTGCGTTACCGCTTTTGACGCAACTTATGGATCGCCTGCAATTGCGCAATCGCAGCGGCCAGTTCGGCCTGTGCTTTTGCGTAATCGATTTTCGAATCCTTGTTGGCCAGAGCTTCTTCAGCCAGCTTTTTCGCTTCAGCCGCTTTCGCTTCGTCCAGGTCCTGGCCGCGGATCGCAGTGTCGGCGAGAACGGTGACTCCGTACGGCTGCACTTCAAGGATGCCGCCCGCGACGAAGACGAACTCTTCTTCGGCCTTGCCTGGCACCTTGACGCGCACGGCGCCCGGTCTGATGCGCGTGATCAGCGGGGTGTGCATGGGATAGATGCCCAGCTCACCCGCTTCACCCGGCAACGCGACGAACTCGGCCTCACCGGAGAAGATTTCTTCTTCGGCGGAGACGACGTCTACGTGAATAGTGTTTGCCATGTGGTTTCCTATCCGGCGCGTCATCCCCGCGGTGGCGGGAATGATTTACCTGGGATGTGCTGGTTTAGCCGATTTTCTTGGCTTTTTCGATTGCTTCGTCGATCGTGCCAACCATATAGAACGCTTGCTCAGGCAGGTGATCGAGTTCGCCGGAAGCGATCATCTTGAAGCCCTTGATCGTGTCCTTCAGCGAAACGTATTTACCCGGCGAGCCGGTAAACACTTCAGCAACGTGGAACGGCTGCGACAGGAAACGCTGCATCTTACGTGCACGTGCCACCACCAGCTTGTCTTCCGGTGCCAGCTCGTCCATGCCCAGAATCGCGATAATGTCACGCAGTTCCTTGTAGCGCTGCAGCGTACCCTGGACAGCGCGTGCTGTCTCGTAGTGGTCCTGGCCGACGACGTTCGGGTCAAGCTGACGCGAAGTCGAGTCGAGTGGATCAACTGCAGGGTAGATACCCAGAGAAGCGATGTCACGCGACAGAACGACGGTGGAGTCCAGGTGAGCAAACGTGGTTGCAGGAGACGGGTCGGTCAAGTCATCCGCAGGGACGTACACGGCCTGGATCGAGGTGATCGAACCAGTCTTGGTGGACGTAATACGCTCTTGCAGGCGGCCCATTTCTTCGGCCAGCGTCGGCTGGTAACCCACCGCGGAAGGCATACG
>JBBWZW010000420.1:0-5069 GCA_039649305.1 Burkholderiales bacterium | reverse complement strand
GGCCCATGCCGAAATGCTGGCGCATCAACGCATCATCAGCGCCCAGGATTATGCCGACATTCAGCGCGGCATGGCGCAAATCCAATCGGAAATCGCAGCCGGCGAGTTCGAATGGCTGCTTGACCTGGAAGACGTGCACCTGAATATCGAAAAGCGTCTGACCGAGCTGGTCGGCGATGCCGGCAAGCGCCTGCATACCGGCCGCTCGCGCAACGACCAGGTCGCGACCGATATCCGCCTCTACATGCGTGCGGCGATTGACGATATCGTCGGTTTGCTGCGTGATTTCCGCCTCTCGTTGCTGGATCTGGCGGAACAGCATGCCGACACCATCCTGCCCGGTTTTACGCACATGCAGGTCGCGCAGCCGATCACCTTCGGCCATCACATGATGGCTTATGTCGAAATGTTCAGTCGCGACGCGGAACGGATGGCCGATTGCCGCCGCCGCCTCAATCGCCTGCCGCTGGGCGCGGCAGCGTTGGCGGGCACCACCTTCCCGATCGACCGCCAACGCGTGGCAAAAACGCTCGGGTTCGATGATGTCTGCCGCAATTCACTCGACGCCGTATCCGATCGCGATTTCGCGATTGAATTCTGTGCCGCGGCGGCATTGGTCATGACCCATGTGTCGCGCATGTCGGAAGAGCTGGTGATCTGGATGAGCCCGCGTGTCGGCTTCATCGATATCGCCGACCGCTTCTGCACCGGCTCTTCGATCATGCCGCAAAAGAAAAACCCCGACGTGCCGGAACTCGCGCGCGGCAAGACGGGGCGCGTCAATGGCCACCTGATGAGCCTGCTGACCCTGATGAAAGGCCAGCCGCTGGCCTACAACAAGGACAACCAGGAAGACAAGGAGCCGCTGTTCGATACGGTCGATACCGTCACCGATACGCTGCGCATTTTTGCGGATATGGCGCGCGGCATTACGGTCAAGCCGGAGGCGATGCGTGCGGCTGCGCTGCAAGGGTTTGCAACCGCAACCGACCTGGCTGATTACCTGGTGAAGAAAGGCCTGCCATTCCGCGACGCACACGAGGCGGTCGCCCATGCGGTGCGCGCTTGCGTCGACCGTGGCTGCGACCTCACCGAACTGTCACTCGATGAAATGCGCAAATTCTCGTCCCTGATCGAAGCCGATGTGTTCGATGTGCTGACGCTGGAAGGCTCCGTCGCGGCACGTAACCATATCGGCGGCACCGCGCCGGCGCAGGTCAGGAGCGCAATCGCGGAAGCGCGCAAAAAGTTGGGCTAAGGCGCCGGACAGCAATTGCGCGGCGCCGTTATGCGGCCGCGTAATTTGTAGTTCTACAACAATCGCTCCGCGGACTGCAGCCAAGTCTGCGGAGCGCACCAAAATTCGTCGTAAGACACTCCCCTACAGCAGAATCTCCGCCGCGCCTACACGTATTTGTACTTGTGTGGAATTCCACAATTGCGCCTCGCGCATGTGCGCATCGACAATTCCGTCCCTGCCAAAAAGCACGCTAGCACGCGCATAGGCTCGCACACACACAGCAATCGCAACAGATTCGAACTGGAGAATTCAATGGGAAGCAAGCCGATTTACAAGTCACTGTACGTACAGGTACTGACCGCGATTGTACTCGGCGTTCTGCTCGGACATTTTTACCCGAGCCTGGGCGCAGAAATGAAGCCGTTGGGCGACGCCTTCATCAAACTCATCAAGATGCTGATCGCACCGATCATCTTCTGCACGGTGGTGGTCGGCATTGCCGGCATGGAAGACATGAAGAAGGTGGGCAAGACCGGCGGACTGGCGTTGCTCTACTTTGAAGTAGTCAGCACGCTCGCGCTGGTCGTCGGACTGGTCCTGGTCAACCTCGTGCAGCCGGGCGCCGGCATGCATGTCGATCCGAACTCGCTCGACACCAAGAGCATTGCCGCCTACACCGCTCCCGGCAAGATGGAATCGACCACACAGTTCCTGCTCAACATCATTCCGGATAGCGTGATCGGCGCATTCGCCAAGGGCGACATCCTGCAGGTGCTGCTGTTCTCGGTGCTATTCGGCTTTGCGCTCCATCGTTTCGGCGGTCGCGGAACGCTGGTGTTCGACTTCGTTGAAAAATCTTCGCACGTGCTGTTCGCCATCGTCGGCTTCGTCATGAAAGTGGCTCCGATCGGCGCGTTTGGCGCAATGGCTTTCACCATCGGCAAGTATGGTGTCGGCTCCCTGGTGTCGCTGGGAAAGCTGATGGCCACGTTCTACATTACATGCCTGGTCTTCATCTTCGTCGTGCTCGGCATCGTCGCCCGCCTGCACGGCTTCAGCATCTGGAAATTCATCAAGTACATCAAGGAAGAGCTATTCATCGTGCTCGGCACCTCATCCTCCGAATCGGTGCTGCCGCGCATGCTGGCGAAAATGGAAAACCTGGGTGTGAAGAAATCGGTGGTGGGCCTGGTGATCCCGACCGGCTATTCCTTCAACCTGGACGGCACGTCGATTTATCTCACCATGGCCGCGGTGTTCATTGCGCAGGCAACCGATACGCCGATGACGCTGACGCAACAGCTCACCTTGCTGGCGGTATTGCTGGTGACGTCCAAAGGTGCGGCTGGTGTAACGGGCAGCGGCTTCATCGTGCTGGCAGCGACGCTGTCTGCAGTGGGCGGTGTGCCGGTGGCGGGTCTGGCCCTGATTTTGGGGATCGACCGCTTCATGTCGGAGGCGCGCGCACTGACCAACCTGATCGGTAATGGCGTTGCTACGGTGGTGGTGGGTAAATGGACCGGCGACGTTGATACTGGCAGGATGCAACGCATCCTCAATAACGAAACACCGGATGAAGCACAAGAACCGGAGGCTATATTGGACAAGACTGAGGCGCATATGGCGGGCACCCCGGTTTCGCCAGAGAGATAAATTAAACTCATAGGTCGGAAAGCAGAAGCCATGGGCCTCTGCTTTCCGACCTGCGAACTCAGCTACCCGCGACCGTCATACTTTCAATCAGCACCGACCCGGTTTCCTTGGTCCCGCGAACCAGCCGGTCGGTGCCGACGGCAACCATCTGCCGGAACATATCCTTCAGATTACCCGCGATCGTGATTTCCTCTACGGGATACTGGATCACGCCGTTCTCGACCCAGAAACCTGAAGCGCCTCGCGAATAGTCGCCGGTCACGTAATTGACGCCCTGCCCCATCAGTTCGGTCACCAGCAAGCCGGTATCGAGCTTCTTCAGCATCGCCTGGAAATCGTCGGTAGGCTTGGTCAGCAGCGAAACCAGCATGAGATTATGCGAACCGCCTGAATTGCCGGTGGTTTTCATGCCGAGCTTGCGGGCCGAGTAAGTCGACAGGAAATATCCCTGGACCAGGCCATCGCGCACCACGTCGCGTCGTTGCGTCTTGACGCCCTCCTCGTCGAAAGGCGCGGAACCGACGGCACCAACGATCAGCGGATCCTCAACCACCTGAATATGCGGCGAGAACACTTGCCTGCCGAGCGAATCGAGTAGGAAGGTCGACTTGCGATACAGCGCTCCGCCCGAAACTGCCTGTACAAACGACCCGAGCAGGCCCGCAGCCAGCGGCGCCTCGAACAGCACCGGACATTTGCGCGTGTTCAGCTTGCGCGCATTCAACCGGGCCAGTGCACGCTCGGCCGCATAACGACCGATCGCTTCCGGCTTCGAAAGCCTCTTCGGATCGCGCGCCGAGGAATACCAGTCGTCGCGCTGCATATTGGCGCCTTTGCCGGCAATCGGTGCGACTGAGATGCTATGACGCGAATACGGATAACCTCCCATGAACCCGCGCGTATTGGCGGCAATGAAATGGGATTGCTGCGCATAGACGGAAGCGCCTTCGCTGTTGGTGATCCGCTTATCGACGGCAAACGCCGCCGCTTCGCCGCGTTTGGCTATTTCAACCGCTTCCTCCGACGAAATCTTCCACGGATAGTACAGTTCCAAATCGCGCGGTTCCATCTCGAGCGTATCGAGGTCCGGCAGGCCGGCGCAATCGTCCTCCGATGTGAAGCGCGCAATATTGTAAGCCGCCTCCACCGTGTCCCTCAGCGATTTCTGCGAGAAATCGGATGTGCTTGCGTTGCCGCGGCGAATATGACGTTCCTCACCGAGATGCACGGTGATGCCGATACCCTTATCCTTGTTTTGTTCGATGGTCTCGACGTTACCTGTACGAACGGAAACCGATAACCCGTGGCCCTCGCTGATTTCCACCGCGGCTTCCGAAGCGCCGGTTTCTCTTGCGAAACGCAACATATCTTGCGCGATCTGCTGGAATTGTTCCTGGGTATAGGTAAATACAGGAGTACTCATGAGCTCGCTTTTTGGATTTGCATTAAAACAGTTATCATAGCAGTCGTTTACCAAACGGCTTTGCGCCTACTCCTTTTACCATCATGCCAAACCCCAACCGAGGCTCCGTCGGCTTCCAGTCGAATGAATTCGAGCAAGAGTACGACCGGCCATCAAAGTCAGAACTGAAACGCGAAATGACCGCCCTGCAGAAACTCGGCGAAGAGCTCGTTTCGCAACCGAAAGACCGCGTCATGCGCGTCCCGATGCCGGAAGACGTGCGCGATGCAATCCTCGATTGCCAGCGCATCAAGGACCATGAAGGCCGGCGCCGCCAGATGCAATACGTCGGCAAGAAAATGCGCACGCTGGAAGAGCATGAACTCGCGGCAATCCAGAAGGTGCTCGACAGCTGGAAAGGCCTCTCCAAGGCCGATACCGCTGCGATGCATGCGCTGGAACGCCGCCGCGAAAAACTGCTGGCTAACGACGACGCGCTCACCGAGCTGCTGGAGCAAAATCCGGAGGTCAATGCGCAGCAGCTGCGTACCCTGATCCGCAATGCGCGCAAGGAACAGGCAGAGAACAAACCACCCAAAGCCTATCGCGAAATCTTTCAGATCCTGAAGCAGCTCCAAAAGAAAACCTCACCGCAGGAATCCGATGAGCATGACGAACCAGAAGAAGAGTAACCCCGACGAACTCCTGATCGGACTCGTCTCCATCTCCGACCGCGCTTCCAGCGGCGTCTATGAAGACCAGGGCATTCCGGCG
>JBBWZW010000399.1:0-7572 GCA_039649305.1 Burkholderiales bacterium | reverse complement strand
AACGACATCAGCACTTCTTCTACGGCCTGGTAATACTCGGTTTCGGCGGGTCCGGTGCGCTTCAGTTTCGCGATAGTCTCGGCTACGTACGGCAAGATAGTTCTCCTTATTGATAATCGGATAGGGTGGGCGGCGGCATGCCGGTGGTGCTTGCAACGGTTGCAGTAAAGCGAAACCCGTGGATTCTACATAATGGCCCCCGATGTGTCGACCGGCCGCGGTTGCACTGTGTGAGAGGCGCGCTATTGCGCCATCGCAATCGACCGGATTGCAACGCGGGAACCCTTCCTTTATACGGATGCCCAAACCAAATACACCTCATGGCCATCCGAAAAATAGAACATGTTGATACGCGGAACACCCTCACAACCCTCAGCCATCGGGCATGTTCCCCCAGCCATTCCTGTCGCTAATTCGACCAACTCCCTTGACCCCGATAGCGCACCCGGCTCGAACGTCATGACGGCAGCGCTCGTCCTGCTCACCATCGCCGCCCTCTATTTTGGCAAGGAAATCTTCCTGCCCTTCGCCCTCGCAGTCCTGTTGAGCTTCATGCTCGCGCGGCCGGTCGATTGGTTGCGCCGCATCCGCGTGCCGCGAGCCGCTGCGGTCCTGATCGTGGTCGCTTCCGCCGTGGTACTGATAGGCGGGCTGTCGGTCTTCGTCGGCTCCCAGGTCGTCAATCTGGCCGAAAACCTGCCGTCCTATCAAAGGACTATGCAGGAAAAAATTCGCTCCTTCCGTGCGGCCGCGCCCGGCGGAAGCGTGATCGACCGGACCACCGAAGTGTTCCAGGCGCTCGGCCGGGAACTGTCCGAGAGACCCGATCCATCAGCAGCGGGCCGGCGCACTCCTTCCGGGCGAGTAGAGCAGGAGCCTATCCCGGTCCGCATCGACCGGTCTACTGACGAGCCGCTCGCCATGGTTCAGAATGTGATCGGTCCGCTGCTGGCGCCACTGGGCACCGCCGGGCTGGTGATCATCTTCATTTTCTTTGTGCTTCTGCAGCCGAGCGATCTGCGCGACCGATTCATCCGCCTTGTCGGTGGAGATTTGCACCGCACCACCGAAGCGATCGGCGAAGCCGCCGGTCGCGTCAGCCGGTACCTCCTGATGCAATTGGTCGTCAACGCAACTTACGGCGCGCCGCTCGGTATCGGGCTCTACCTGATTGGTGTGCCAGGCGCGTTCCTTTGGGCGCTGCTGGCTACGCTGTTGCGCTTCGTCCCCTATCTCGGTCCGGTGATCGCGGCGATATTTCCGCTCTCGCTCGCCTTTGCGGTTGACCCGGGCTGGGACATGATGTTGTGGACCGCCGCGCTGGTTGTCGGCCTCGAACTAGTCAGCAACAACGTGATCGAGCCATGGCTCTATGGTGCGAGCACCGGCATGACGCCAGTCGCTGTCATCCTCGCGGCGATCTTCTGGACCCTGCTGTGGGGGCCGGTCGGCCTGATCCTGGCCACGCCCCTGACTGTGTGCCTCGTGGTCATGGGGCGCTACGTGCCGCAGCTCGCGTTCCTCGACGTCCTGCTCGGAAGTGATCCCGTGTTATCGCCGGAGGAGCGTCTTTACCAGCGCTTGTTGTCCGGCAATGTAGAGGAGGCGATCGAAATCGCCGAGGCGGAGGTGGTCGACGATGCCCTGATCCCGTTTTACGACGAAGTAGTCCTGCCGGCGCTGCGCCTTGCGGAAAATGCGCGGGAGCGCGGCGCCACAACCGAAGACCGTAGAAAGGTGTCGAATGGCCTGCAGGCCGTGGTCCAGGACCTGAAAGAACTGATCGAGAAAAACGAAAGCGAAGAAAGCAACCAGCCGCAGAGCGCATGGCTCGGCACTCCCGTGCTTTGCATCGCCGGCCGCGGCGAACTCGACAACGCCGCCGCTGCCATCCTCGCGCATGGCCTGGAGAGCCGGGGCATCGGTTCGCGCCGCGTCTCGCCGTCGGCGGTGACGCACGAATCCATCGGCGACCTCGATCTCGCGGGCGTGGAAGTGGTCTGCCTGATGTACCTGAACCCTATGCCGCAGGCATACGCCCGCTTTGTCTGCCGCCGCCTGAAGCGCCGCATGCCGCGACTCAAGATAGTGCTCGGCGCCTGGAACCTGGCGCCAGAGGCCGGCACGGCCGAACAGCTTGCCAGCGTGGCGGGTGCCGACGCCGCGCCCGCCACGCTGGATGAAGCGGTGCGTTGCGTGGTAGACATGGCAGGCCAGACCGCGGAATTGCCGTCGATGCCGCCGCCCTTGCCGGCGCAGGAGGAGGTGCGCCTTGAAGCACTGCAGGCCAGCGGCGTCCTCGATGCAAACTGGCGGCCGCATCTGGATCGCGTGGCGCGCAAAGTGGCCGACGCGTTCGACGCACCGATCGGACTGGTCACACTGGTCGACGACAGCTGCCAGCTATGGAAGGGCGCGGCGGGACTGCCGGAAGACCTCGAGAAGACGCGCCAGGGGTCGCGTGAAACCTCGATTTGCAGCCATGTGGTGGCGGCCAATGCACCGCTGGTCGTGGAAGACACCGCGCGTGACCGGCGCTTCGCGCGCAATCCATTCCTGCGGGAACGTGGCCTGCGTTTTTACGCCGGTGTTCCGCTGCGGACCGAGTCTGGCCAGGTGATCGGCTCCCTCTGCGTCCTCGACAAGAAACCCCGCACCCTGAGTCCCCGCGACATGAAGCTGTTACAGGTGATCGCCGATGAACTGATGGACGAGATCGCCAATCAGGGCGAGGCCATGCATTCTTCCGGCGAGCAACCGGGCCAGGCTTACCCGGACAGCCACCCCAGCCCTGCGCTGGGCATATAGCTCCGGCCCCCTCTTCTTGATCATCGTCTACAGACCGCTTGTTTACCGCAATGCAGCGGGCTGCTCGGCCTCCAAATCCCAGCGGACCAACCTGTCATTCCCGGAAAATGCTGCACTGCGGCTTGACTTACTAAACCGCTCGCGCAATCTTTCGGAGTCGCCATACTATTTTTAACAATTACACAGTGGCGATCAGTTCAAGTTGTCCCATGACCAAAGAGAGAGATAGGAGACTTACATGAAGAAGAGCGGAAAAACGACTGAGCGTGGAAATTCCACCCGGCGTAAATTCTTTGGCACAGCCGCCGCCGGCTCTGCCACAGCAGCCGCAGCGCTCGGTTTTCCGATGATCGCAACGGCGCAGACACCGACCCAGTTCCGCTTCCAAAGCACCTGGCCGGCGAAGGATATCTTCCACGAGTACGCCAACGACTTCGCGAAGAAGGTGAACGACATGACCGGCGGCGAGTTGAAGATCGAGGTGCTGCCCGCCGGCGCCGTAGTACCGGCATTCGGACTGCTGGATGCGGTTTCCAAGGGCACCCTGGACGGTGGCCATGGTGTCATGGGCTACAACTACGGCAAACAGGCTGCGATCGCCTTGTGGACGTCTGGTCCGGCGTTCGGCATGGACGCCAACATGGTCCTGGCCTGGCACAAATACGGTGGCGGCAAGGAATTGCTGGTGAAGCTCTATGATTCCATCGGCGCCAATGTTGTGTCTTACCTCACCGGCCCGATGCCGACACAGCCCCTGGGCTGGTTCAAGAAGCCGATTACCAAGAAAGAGGATTTCAAGGGCCTCAAGTTCCGCACAAACGGCCTGGCGATCGACTTGTTTACCGCCATGGGCGCAGCCGTCAATGCACTTCCCGGCGGCGAGATCGTGCCGGCCCTGGACCGCGGACTGCTGGATGGCGCGGAATTCAATAACGCCACTTCCGACCGTATTCTCGGCTTCCCCGATGTATCCAAGGTCTGCATGCTGCAAAGCTTTCACCAGAGCTCCGAGCAGTTCGAGATCATGTTCAATAAAACCAAGTACAACGCGCTGCCGCCAAAACTGAGGGCCATCATCGACAATGCCGTCGAAGCGTCGTCAGCCGACATGTCCTGGAAGGCAGTCGATCGCTACTCGAAGGACTACAGGGAGTTGGCGACCAAGGACGGCGTAAAGTTCTACAAGACCCCGGACTCCTTCCTGCAGGAACAACTCAGGGGCTGGGACGAGGTAGTGGCGAAGAAGAGGGTGGGCAACCCGCTGTTCGAGGAAGTCGAAAAGTCGATGCGGGCATTCGCTGAGCGCGCCATGAAGTGGGATATGGACACCAATAATCCCCGTCGCATGGCTTACAACCATTACTTCGGCAGCAAGAAGGCGCCCGAGAAAAAGGCGTAACCGCAACGAACGTTCGAGAAGAACACCATCCGGCATCATTGGGTGGTGTTTTTTTTGAGCGTCGCCACAAGCCGGTTAGCGTGGGGGCAGATTCCGCGCGCCCGTCCCTTATCTCTAGGATTATTCGGATATGCAGAAATTTCTGTTTTTTGTCGATAAGGTCAGTACCTTGGTCGGCCATGCATTCGCGTGGCTCATCCTGGCGCTCACGTTGCAAATCTCATGGGAAGTGTTTTCCCGTTATGCGCTGAATCAGCCGAATGCATGGTCATTCGATTTGATGATCATGATGTACGGCACCGTATTCATGATGGCAGGCGCCTACACCCTGGCCAAGAATGGCCACGTGCGGGGTGACGTGCTGTACGGATTTTTCCCGCCACGCTTGCAGGCTTCACTCGACCTGGTGCTGTACATCGTGTTCTTCGTTCCCGGAACCGTCGCGCTCGTCTGGGCGGGCTACACCTATGCGGCCGAGTCGTGGGCGATCAATGAGCATTCCACCCTCACCGCGAGCGGTCCGCCGCTTTATCCGTTCAAGACCATCATCCCGATCGCCGGAATCTTCCTGCTGGCGCAGGGGCTGGTTGAAATCGTGCGCTGCGTGATCTGCCTGCGCCAGGGCGCCTGGCCCGCGCGCGAAGAAGACGTCGAAGAAGTGGACGTCGACAAGCTGAAGGAAATGGTCCAGGTGAAAGACGAAGATATCGCCGCACTGGACAAGCTGGTAACGGATAACAACAGGGGACAAAGATGAGGAAGGAAGTCTGGTTTGGATTGTCGATCATGGCGCTTGTCGTGATCGGCTTGTTTGTACTGATGCCGTCGCCGGCAGACATCACGAACGGGCATCTCGGCCTGCTCATGCTGGGGCTGATCGTGATCGCCATTATGCTTGGCTTCCCGACGGCGTTCACGCTGATGGGGATGGGCGTGCTGTTTACCTGGTTCGCTTACCGCGACCAGAACCCGGACATTGCCGTGCAGCAGACGCTCGACCTCATGGTCCAGCGTGCCTACGCGGTGATGGCGAACGACGTGCTGATATCGGTGCCGTTGTTCGTCTTCATGGGATATCTGGTTGAACGCGCCAATCTGATCGACAAGTTGTTCAAGAGCTTGCATCTCGCGATGGCACGGGTGCCGGGCTCGCTCGCGGTCGCGACCATTGTGACCTGCGCCGTGTTTGCTACCGCAACCGGCATCGTCGGCGCGGTGGTGACGTTGATGGGCTTGCTGGCGATGCCGGCGATGCTCAAGGCCGGCTATAAAGTCGAGCTCGCGGCTGGCGCGATCACGGCCGGCGGCTGCCTCGGCATTCTTATCCCGCCTTCGGTATTGCTGATCGTGTACGGCGCAACCGCTGGCGTCTCGGTGGTGCAACTTTACGCAGGCGCTTTTTTTCCTGGCATCATGCTCGCGGCGCTGTATGTGGCCTACGTCATCGTCCTTGCGAAGCTGAAGCCCGATTGGGCGCCGCCACTTCGCGCCGAAGATCGCCATGTGCCGCTGCCGGCCTATTCACACGCGATCGCCAGCACCGGCCGCAATAATGCCGTTACGGGCCTGCTCGGCGCCATCAAGGGCAAGCGCAATGCTGATGTGCCGATGCGGACCCTGGTTTCCCAATTAGCCATCGCCTTGTTGCCGCTAATCGCCTTCGTGCTGATCATGGGTCTCAGTTACCACGCAGTCACAAACCCGACGGTACAGGATATTTCCGGCCTGCAGGAGATGGGGTTCAACACGGAGTCATCGCAAGACAGACAGGGCGGCACCGAAGAACTATCCACCGAAGGCGGCCTGGAGGAACCGAAGGCGGAGGGCGACTCCACGTCATTGGCCGAGCCGCCAACTGGAGGCACGGCTGCCGCTGCAACTGCACCGGCACCGGCACCGGCACCGGCAGCAGCAGCGACGCCCGTTCCGGCGACGAGCACGCCCGTAGACAAGGCGCCGCTCGCGAAAACCGAGCTTCCCAGGGGGTTCTGGATAACGCTCGGCGTAGGGCTCGCAGCCCTTGCGGCCTTCTATGCAATTTTCAGCTTCACGCGGCTGGAAATTTTCAAGATGCTGCTGGCCTCGTTTTTCCCGCTCGCGTTGCTGATTCTTGCGGTGCTGGGCGCCATCGTATTCGGGCTGGCCACGCCAACCGAAGCGGCGGCCATGGGCTCACTCGGCGGCCTGTTGCTGGCGGCGGCCTATCGCCGCCTCAATATGTCGATGCTGAAGGAATCGGTATACCTGACTGCGAAAACGAGCGCGATGGTGTGCTGGCTGTTTGTCGGATCGAGTATCTTCTCGGCCGCGTTCGCGCTGCTGGGCGGGCAGGAGATCATAAACAGCTGGGTGCTGTCGATGGACCTGACACCGCTGCAGTTCATGATCCTGGCGCAGGCCATCATCTTCCTGCTCGGCTGGCCGCTGGAATGGACCGAGATCATCGTGATTTTCATGCCGATTTTCATTCCGCTGCTCCCGCATTTCAACATCGATCCGCTGTTCTTCGGTTTGCTGGTGGCGATGAACCTGCAGACTGCCTTCCTGTCGCCACCGGTTGCAATGGCCGCGTTCTACCTGAAAGGTGTTTCGCCGCCCCATGTGACGCTGAATCAGATCTTCCTCGGGATGCTGCCTTTTATGGCCATTCAGGTCATCGCGCTGATTCTGCTGTACACAGTCCCTGCGATTGGGTTGTGGCTGCCAGAAGTGCTCTACAAGTAATGGAGCAGCAGGCGCGGCACGGCGTATAACGTCGTGCCGCGCCGTGTTCAGGCGCTAAGTTAAGCCTGTCACACTTAGGACCCGTGCAGTAACAAGTTGTCGTTTTCGCTGGCCGTAGCGGGCGCATTTAGTCTGGGCGGCCCCCAGGCATTACCTCCCGCTGAGACCGCCAAAATGAACAACTTGTTACTGCGCGGGCCCTTAGACGGCTCCCGCCGGTAACAATTCGCCGAACCAGGCAACACATCGGGGAGGCACATGCGATCCGTCGGGACTTCCCGCGGGTCTCAGCAGCCCGTTGCAGTGCTCGCCTGCGACCAGATGCAATCCATCCACATTCTGCGTAATGACAGTGACACGTTCGACCAGTCGCTCCAGTCGGGCGATCGCCCAATACACCGGGTTCGGCTGTGCTGCACGCACCAAGCCCCAGCGCCATTCCTTCCCGTACTAAGGCACTGTATAAAGATACAGCATCGTCTTTTTTATCACGCCACGCTTTTGTCTTTTCTGCGCAAATGCAACGCAAGCTTAAGACGAAAAAGAGCGGTCGGTTTCCTCAATCAGTTCGGATTCGATCGGGATGGCAGCGACCGGGCCTAAGCTCGACCGCCATTTAACGTGCCTCATCCTCCCAGAAC
>JBBWZW010000398.1:0-3913 GCA_039649305.1 Burkholderiales bacterium | reverse complement strand
CGTGTTATGTTGCGGGTGGTTAAGGCTCCTGCGAAGTGAGGTGGCTGCACGAATCGCACGCAACAAAGGGGAACGATTTATGTTCAATTTTCCTAAAAGTTGCCTTTGTTGCATTGCAGCATGATTAGTTTCTCTGCAGAATCCAGCAATCGCGGTTCCATTTGAACGAGGCCTTTATGCTTTACCAATTTCACGAATTTAACCGCACCCTGCTGAACCCGCTCATCCAATGGGCGGAAGCATCAGCCAAACTGTTCACAAATCCGATTTCGCCGCTGGCGCATACGCCTTTCGCGCAGCGCATCGCCGCCGGCTATGAACTGATGTACCGACTAGGCAAGGACTACGAGAAGCCCGAATTCGGCATCAGGTCGGTGCCCGTCGAAGGCAAAGCGGTCGGCGTGTTTGAAGAAGTCGCCGAAGAAAAACCATTCTGCCGGCTGATCCATTTCAAGAAAGACCTGAGCGAGTTCCCCGACCTGAAACAGCCGGTTGTGTTGCTGGTGGCGCCCCTTTCGGGACATCACTCAACGCTGCTGCGCGATACCGTACGCAGCCTGCTGTCCAACCATGACGTGTACATCACTGACTGGACCGACGCGCGCATGGTGCCGTTGTCCGCGGGTCCGTTCCATCTGCATGACTATGTCTACTATGTGCAGGATTTCATCCGCCGCCTCGGTCCCGACGTCCATGTGATCTCGGTATGCCAGCCGACTGTGCCGGTGCTCGCTGCGATTGCGCTCATGGCCTCCGACGGCGATGCGAAATTGCCGAAGACCATGATCATGATGGGCGGTCCGATCGATCCGCGCAAATCGCCGACGCAGGTCAACGACCTTGCAACCAAGAAGCCGTACTCCTGGTTCGAGAACAAAGTGATCTACAGCGTGCCCGCGAACTATCCGGGATTCGGCCGCAAGGTCTACCCCGGCTTCCTGCAGCATGCTGGCTTCGTGGCAATGAACCCCGGCCGCCATGCGCAAAGCCATTGGGACTTTTACGAGCATCTTCGCGAAGGCGACAACGAGTCGGCCGAAGAGCATCGCAAGTTCTATGACGAGTACAATGCGGTGCTCGACATGCCGGCCGAGTACTACCTGGAAACGATCAAAACCGTATTCCAGGAGTTCCACCTGCCGAAGGGGACATGGGAAGTTGAAGGCAAGCTGGTGCGTCCGCAAGACATTAAAAACGTCGCGCTGCTCACCGTCGAGGGCGAACTGGATGATATTTCCGGTACCGGCCAGACCCAGGCCGCTCACGACCTGTGCTCGGGTATTCCGGAGTCAAACAAAGAACATTTCATCGCCGAAAAAGCCGGGCATTACGGGATTTTCGCGGGACGCCGCTGGCGTGAAACTATCTGCCCCAAGATCGGCGACTTCATCAAGAGCCATTCCTGAGCGACCGGGCACTACTGAGCTTTCAGGAAGTGAATGACAGAATGAAAGCTCAGTCCCTCGCCCCCAACCCTCTCCCGCAAGGGGAGAGGGGAGCGATCAGCAGCAAATGCTGAAGGATCAATAAGCCAAAGCCGTTCTCCCGATAGGGTGAACGGCTTTTTAATTTGAAGCGTGACCGATTTCCCCGGATAATCGCGCTTTTACATTGCCGACCGCTGCCGTGCCCCCATCCATTTCCCTGTCGCTGGCCGACCAGATCGAAGACCTGCTGCCGCAAACGCAATGCACCAAGTGCGGCTATCCGGCTTGTCGTCCGTATGCAGAAGCGATTGCAAGCGGGGCAGCCGGGTACAACCAGTGTCCTCCAGGCGGCGCCGAAGGCGTAGCCCGGCTGGCGCATTTGCTCGGCAAACCAGTCATCCCGCTCAATCCCGTCAACGGCATCGAACGGCCGCGTCCGCTGGCGGTCATCGACGAATCGCTATGCATCGGCTGTACCCTGTGCATCCAGGCCTGTCCGGTCGATGCCATCGTCGGCGCAGCAAAGCAGATGCACACGGTGGTAGCGGACCTGTGCACCGGCTGTGATCTTTGTGTCGCGCCCTGCCCGGTCGATTGCATTGCCATGGTTGAGGTCACAGCGGGCAAGACCGGCTGGGACGCATGGTCGCAGCAGCAGGCCGATGACGCTCGCGCGCGCCACGATTTCCGTACTTTCCGGCTGCGCCGCGAGAAAGAGGAAAACGATGCACGCCTGGCCGCCAAGGCCGCGGCCAAGCTGAAAGCCGTCGAGGCTGAATCGACATTGACTCCGGAAGAGAAAGCGGCGCAGGAACGGAAGAAGGCGATCATCCAGGCGGCGATCGAACGCGCGCGACTGAAGAAGGAACAGATGGCTGCTCAACAAGCGGAAGACAAGAAATGAACGCGGAAAAACGCCTCGAAATCTTTAAAAGGTTCCGCGCAGCCAATCCGCATCCGAGCACCGAGCTCGAATACACCACGCCGTTCGAGTTGCTGATTGCCGTGATCCTTTCGGCTCAGGCAACCGACGTTTCGGTGAACAAGGCTACCCGCAAGCTGTTTCCGGTCGCGAACACGCCGGCCTCGATGTTTGCATTGGGCACAGACGAGCTGATCTCTTACATCCGCACCATCGGCCTCTACAAGACCAAGGCGAAGAACGTGATCGAAACCTGCCGCATCCTGGTGGAAGAGCACGGCGGCGAAGTGCCGCGCTCGCGGGAAGCACTGCAAGCCCTGCCCGGCGTCGGACGCAAGACCGCGAATGTCGTGCTCAATACCGCGTTCGGCGAAGCGACCATTGCGGTTGATACCCATATCTTCCGGGTGTCCAACCGGACCAGGATCGCGCCAGGGAAGAATGTCGACGAAGTCGAGCAGAAGCTCTTGAAGTTCGTGCCGATGGAATTCCGGCACGACGCGCATCACTGGCTGATCCTGCATGGCCGCTACACCTGCATCGCGCGCAAACCGCAATGCTGGAACTGCATCATTGCCGATTTATGCGAGTACCCGGACAAGACGCCCCTGCCCGAGCGAGGCGTCTGAAACCTGCCGGTCGTACAATGGCCAACTACCGACCCAACCAATTCCCCTGAAGCGATGTTTACTCCCTCCCAACACGACGTGCGCCGATTTTTTTGCGAAACCTTTCGCAAGGTGCGCGCCAATGAAATCCTGACACCGCTCGAAGCGATAGCGCGCGACTGGATCGTGCAGCACCCGGAATATGAAGATGCGCTGAACGATGTCGAGGCGGCGCTGGCTGCCGATTACTCGGTTGAACATGGCCAGAGCAATCCCTTCCTGCACATATCAATGCACCTGTCGATCGCCGAACAGATATCGATCGATCAGCCACCCGGGATCCGTGCGGCGTTCACGGCCCTCGCCCAACGCCTCGGCTCGGAACATGAAGCGCATCACCAGATGATGGAATGCCTCGGTGAAATGATCTGGACTTCGCAGCGCAGCGGCTTGCCGCCGGACGGGGCCGCCTATATCGAGTGCGTAAGAAAGCGCTAGAGCAGTTTCAGCCTGACTGTGCGGGTAGCGAAGCGGTCTGCCGAGCTGATCGGAGGCGAGTGCAAGGCGCCGAGCGGAGGCAGGGGGGCCCGCCGAGGGTGGCCCCCTGCCGAGCATCGGCAACGCGGCAACCGCCTTCGAGCGGCCGGCAGAACCCTCACAGTCAGGCTGACACTGCTCTAAGCACACCCGCGCGCCAAATAAAAAAGCCACGGAACGCGTGGCTTTTTTATTTGTAACCGGGGCTTATTTGCGGAGCACCAAGGTACCGGGCAAGCTGTGCAGATAAGCTGCGATGTTCTTGATATCGTCGCGCGACAAAGGCTTGACCTGCGCGCCCATGATCGCGTTGCCGCGGCCGTTAGGACCGTCGCCGCCACGCTTGTAGCCGATCATTGCGTGCTCGAGGTAATCCGCGTGCTGGCCAGCGATCTTCGGGTAGCTCGGATCGATAGGTG
>JBBWZW010000397.1:0-7620 GCA_039649305.1 Burkholderiales bacterium | reverse complement strand
TTCTCCTAGGTTTATAGAGCGGTCCGGCCAGGCCGCTCTATTTTTGTATCAGGACTCACATGATCAAGTCGCTGGAAGGCGGTCGCGGTATCGCCGCACTGATCGTCGCGCTATATCACCTGAAAATCGGTGCCGATTATTTTTCCGTTATCCGCAACGGGTATCTTTTTGTAGATCTCTTCTTCGTCCTCAGCGGATTCGTCATTTGCGCGGCCTACTCCAACAGGATGAGCACCGCGAACGATTTCCGGTCGTTCCTGATACGCCGTATCGGACGCCTGCTTCCCCTTCTTCTTTTCACTACCGTGATCTACCTGTTGGCCGCCAATGTGATTGTGCTTGCCAAGCAGGTTGCGCTCAACAGCGGTTACGGCAGTTTTCTTCATAACCCCGGCTCACTCGAGTACACGGTACCGACGACGGCGGAGCTATTCTCGGTCGCCACAATGACGCACGGGATGGGCGTGTTCAACAAACTGATCCTCAATACACCGAGCTGGAGCATCAGCACCGAGTTCTATACCTATCTGCTATTCGCCGTTGTGTGTCTGGTCTTCACCGGGCGCTTCCGCCTTGTGGCATTCGGGGTGTTGAGTGCAATCGGATTCGCGGTGAGCGTGGCGGCATCGTCCATCGTGCATGACTGTGTGGCACAAGGCGGATGCCTTTCGCTGACCTACGACTTCGGGTTTCCGAGAACGGTGTTCTCGTTCTTCTTCGGCGCCCTCCTCTGGCATGCGAGCCGCACCGTGCGTGTGAACGCCAACGCGTTGCAAGTGGCAGGAGCGATTGCACTGGCGGTTGTGTTTTCGACGGTTGATACGTATCCCGCTGTCGCGTTTGCTTTCCCTGCCGTCTTTGCGATCCTGATTCTGTCCCTCAGTGCGGACACCGGCTGGCTGGCGCGAGTCCTGACCCGCAAGCCATTTCAGATTCTCGGTGAACGCTCGTACTCGATATACCTGATGCATATGCCGCTCGTCCTGTTCTTCGAGAACATCGCCAAGCGCGCAGACGGCGTGTTCGCGGGGGCGATGGTGATGGTGGTGTACGCGGCAGTGCTGGTGGTCGTATCGGGCTGGACGTATCGATTGATCGAAGATCCATTCCGTAACCTCTTCAATCGCCTTGCCACCCGGCGAGTCATGCAGCGAACACCTGCGGCATAGGCACTCTTCTTGCTGCAGGTCGGCTTCGATTTGCAAGATAGGAGTGCCCATGCCCATCCCGGGTTTTCGCGGCCTTGGCCTGTTTTCTCTGATAAAAAAGTCGGTCAAGGATTTTCTTGACGACGATATGACGACCTATGCCGCGGCGCTGGCATATCAGGTGCTCTTTTCCATCTTTCCCTTTCTTATTTTCCTGATCGCATTGCTGGGCTTCCTGCACCTGTCGAGTTTCTTCGACTGGTTGCGGCAGCAGATGCAGCTTGCGTTGCCGCAGCAGGCGATGGAACAGGTCAACCAGGTGATCGACCATCTGGAGCAGCCGCAGGGGGGCTTTCTCTCAGTCGGCATGCTGGTTGCACTCTGGTCTGCCTCCGCCGCCATTCGGGCCATCATGCACGCATTGAACAAGGCCTACGACGTGCAAGAAGGCCGACCTTCCTGGAAGATTTATCTGTACTCCATTATTTACACGATCGGAATCGCTGCCATGCTGATCCTCGCGGCGGCGCTTCTGGTGGTGGGGCCGGAAGCGATGCAGTGGCTGGCGCAGCAAGTAGGGGTTGAGCAGGTGTTCGTGATGCTGTGGACATGGCTGCGCTGGCCTGTAGCATTGCTTCTCCTCACGCTGGCAGTGGCAATCATCTACTACGTCGCTCCGGACGTTGAACAGGACTTCAGGTTCATCACTCCCGGCGCGGTTATTTCCGTGTTGGTATGGGTCGCAGGGTCGGTCGCATTCGATTTTTATGTGCGCAACTTTGCTGATTACAACGCGACCTACGGAAGCATAGGCGCGATCATCGTGCTGCTTTTCTATTTCTATATTTCCGCAGCCGTGCTCCTGTTCGGCGCCGAGATCAATGCGGAGATCGAGCATGCGGCACCGCAGGGAAAAGAACCGGGCGAGAAGGCACTGAATTAAATATTCCGGCGACCGAAACTGGGTGGCAACGCACTAGTCGAAGCACTATGCGAACAGGAGTAAATCATGACAGCAATTTCTCAAGTGATGACGCGTGATGTCACCGTGGTGTGCCCCGGGGATAACGTGCAGCGCGCGGCACAGATGATGGCTCAATGGAATGTCGGTGTGCTGCCGGTCTGCGATGGCACCAAGCTGGTGGGCATGGTGACCGATCGCGATATTACGGTGCGCGCTACGGCCGCAGGAAAAGCGCCTGATGCGACGCGCGTATCCGACGTGATGAGCGACAACGTCTACTGGCTGTATGAAGACCAGCGAGTCGGCGAAGCGTTGCAGGAAATGGGCGATATACAGATACGCAGGATACCGGTGGTTAACCGGAACAAGGAACTGGTCGGCATCGTCTCGCTCGGAGACCTTATTACCCGCGACAAGACCAATGTCCAGGACGCACTGGAGGCGATATCGTTTCCGTCGGCACCGGTGCGGCAGGAGACGCGCAGTGATGGCAGCTCATGCGAGCCGCCGGGAGCGGGATCGCAATCGAACTGAACCTACTTCAGCAGCTCATCCACCATCGCATACCCCTTGGCGAATGCCGCCTGCACGGCCGCTTCCGCCGTGGGATAGTCGGCGTCGTCGCCGGCCTCGGCCGCCAGTTCGCTCTCGGAGCTTGCATCGTCGCCCGGCTGGGTGATGCGAACGGTATAGTCCCAGCTGGAGTGCGACGCGTCGCGTGGCAGTGCCGAGACGTGCACATCCATACCTTTGTATGACTCGGTATGCCAGTCCTGTTCGTTTGTCATTTCGATCCCTGCGTTTTGTCAGTGAACCGATAGGGTAGCGCGTGCCGGTTGAGCGAGTCATGCATTCGCTCAACCGGCGTGCTCTAAGTCACTTGCCCGGGTCCTTCTGGTCCGGGTACTTGTCGAACTCGACGCTGTAGATGCCGCCATTGACCATCTCGGTCCGGCGGATGTAAATCGTCTGCACGATGTCACGCGTTTCAGCATCGATCGAGATCATGCCGCGCGGGCTCTCCCATGATGCGCCCTTGACCGCGGCCATGAACTTGGCGGGATCGGCATCACCCCCGGTTTTGTTCAGCGCCTGGTAAATCAGCGCCATGCCGTCATAGCCGGCGACCGACATGAAGTTGGGACGGATCTTGTTGCCGTAGGCCTTGGCATAGGCGCTCACATATTCCTTGTTGAGCGCCGAGTCGTGCGCGGTCGAATAGTGGCCGGCGGTGATCGAACCAAGGGCCGGCTTGCCGATCGATTCGATCAGGCTGTCGTCCACCAGGTCCATGGTGCCGAGCAGCTTGATTCCTTGCTTGTCCATGCCGCGCTCGCTCCAGGTTTTCATGAAGGCGATGGTGGCTTCACCCGGCGGCAGGAACAGGAACACGCCGTTGGGCCGGGCGTCCTTGATGCGCTGGATGAACGGACTGAAATCGGTATTCCGCACCGGCACGCGGACATCGCCAATGGTTTGCTTGCCGGCGGCCTGGAAGCCTTTCTTGAATGCGACTTCGGCGTCGATCCCGGGAGAGAAATCGGCCACGAGCGTATACACCTTGTCGATGCCGTTCTGTGCTGCCCACGTAGCCATAGGGATCGCGATCTGCTGCTGTGTATGCGATACCCGGACAATGTTGGGCGACCTGGTGGTGATCACGGAGGCGGCGGCGTTCATCACGACCATCGGCTTCTTGCCGTCGGTTGCGACCGGCGCGGCGGCCAGTGCCAGCGGGCTCAGCGCGAATCCGGCAAGGATGTCGACTTTTTCCTGGGTCGCCAGCTCTTGCGCCAGGCGCTTGGTCATTTCGGGCGCGATGCCGGTGTCATCCTTGATGATGATTTCGATCTTCTTGCCCGCCACGGTGTTGCCATGCTTGGCCATGTATAGCTTGACGCCGTTGCTGATCTGCAGTCCGTAGTCGAGGTAGGGGCCGGTCATGGGCAAGACCAGGCCGATCTTGATGGTTTGCTGGGCATATGCCGACAGCGGGACTAACGCGGACAAACTGGCTGCCACCAGCATTTTCTTTACAGACTTCATTGTGTCTCCTCCGGGTTGGATGGTTATTTTTGCGTTGTAATTTGTTTTGGTCGCGGCCTAAACATACCAGAATTCCATTTTCCCGGCCTTCAGCTATGGAGCTCGCGATGCTTTGCGAATTCGACAAACCAGCTGAGGCTGCCGGGGTTGCTCATCGCATCCGGGTTCGCGACTTCATCGATACGCATCCCGAGCAGCAGCTTCTTGACCGGCAGCTCCATTTTCTTGCCGGTGAGCGTGCGCGGGATCTCCGAGACCGCGAACACCTCGTTGGGCACATGGCGCGACGACAAGGAGGTGCGTATGTTGTCATTGACGCGCTTGATCAAGGCATCGTCAAGTGTCACGTCTGCGCGCAATACCACGAACAGCGGCATGTACGATTCGCGCCCGAGGTATTCGAGGTCGACAACAAGACTGTCGACGATCTCAGGAAGGCTTTCCACGACGCGGTAGATCTCACTGGTGCCCATGCGAATGCCGTAGCGATTAATGGTGGTGTCCGAGCGGCCATAGATGATGGCGCCGCCGCGGGACGTAATACGCAGCCAGTCGCCGTGTCGCCACCAGCCGGGATAGGTGTCGAAATAACTTTCGTGATAGCGCTTTCCCCCGGCGTCATTCCAGAAGTAAAGCGGCATCGTCGGCATCGGTTTTGTCACCACCAGTTCCCCGACCGCATCAGTCAGTTCCCTGCCCTGGTCATCCACTGCGCAAACAGCGACACCGAGGGCGCGGCACTGCATTTCGCCCGCATAGAGTGGCATGATCGGCGTGGCGCAAACGAAGGAGGCGGCAATGTCGGTGCCGCCGCTGATCGATGCGAGCATCAGGTCGGGGCCCAACTGTTCATAGATCCAGCCGAAGGCTTCGGCCGGCAGCGGCGAACCGGTGGAGCCGACGGTCCTGATGGTGCTAACGTCGGCCAGCTTGCGCGGTTCGATGCCGGCCTTCATGCAGTTGGCGTAGTATGCGGCGCCGGCACCGAAGACGGTGAGGCGGGCTTCTTCCGCGAATCTCCATAAGGTGCCGAGATCCGGATAACCCGGATTGCCATCGTAGATGCAGATGGTCGCGCCAACCATCAGGCCGGTGATCTGTAAGTTCCACATGATCCAGCCGGTGGTGGAAAACCACATGAAGCGGTCGGCTTCGCCGATATCGTTGTGCAGCGTCATGCCCTTCAGTGTTTCGACCAGGCTGCCGCCGTGCCCGTGCACGATGGGCTTGGGCATACCGGTGGTGCCGGATGAATAGACCACCCACAGCGGGTGGTCGAATGGCAGTTGTTCGAACACCGGCTCGCGGTCGTGTTTCAGGAGATCGGGCCATGCGTGCGTATCGGACTCGGGCATCCTGGTCTGCGGGTGCAGGTATGGCAGTGACACGACATGTTCCAGCGTCGGCAGCGATTGCCTGAGTTGCGTCACCACTTCGCGTCGGTCGAAGTCCTTGCCGCCATAACGGTAGCCGTCCACCGCGATCAATACCTTGGGCTCGATCTGCCCGAAGCGGTCGAGGACGCTGGGCGTTCCCATGTCGGGTGAACAGCTCGACCAGATTGCGCCTATGCTGGCGCACGCATAGAACGCAATCACGGTTTCAGGTACGTTCGGCAAATAGGCGACTACGCGGTCACCCGGCTTCACGCCCATGCCGCGCAATGCGTGCGCGACAGAAGCGATCTGCCTGCGCATTTCGCGCCATGACAGCTGTGTGAGCGGCCGCAATTCTGATTTGGCGATGATGGCGGGCCGTTCACTGTCTGCTTCCGATTGATTGAAGCGAAAAACCTGCTCGGCGAAATTGAGGCGCGCGCCGTCGAACCATTTCGCGCCCGGCATCTTGTGACTGTCGAGCACCTGGCGGTAAGGGCTGGAGCTCCGGATGTCGAAGTACTGCCAGACCGACTCCCAGAAATCTTCGAGATGGTCTACCGACCACTGCCACAGTGCGTTGTAATCGGTGAAGCGCAGCTTCTTTTCGCGTTCGAGCCATTGCATGTAGTCGTGGACACGGCTCGCTGCGATGCGTTCGGGGGGCGGCGTCCAGAGAGCTTGTTCGCTGCCTTGCTTTGTCTCGCTCATGTTGTCTCCTCGAGCTTTTTTAATAGTATGCGCAACCATCATACTAAAAGTGATAGACGAGAGCACCGTCAAAATGCGGCCGCCTGGATTCTTGACCTTTCACAAATCCGGCGCTACCCGGTTTTTGCTTTCCACTGCATAATCGCTGTCGGGCGTCAGACCCTTTCAGCGCCCATGCAAGCGCAACAACAATTTTCGGAGACCTGTATACATGAGCATTAGCCGTCGCAAGTTCACCCAGCTGATCCTGGCTGGCAGCAGTTCCATGATTGCCGCACCTTTCGTCCGCGCGCAAAGCGCCTGGCCCAACAAGCCGATCCGCATGATCGTGCCCTATACCCCGGGCGGATTTACCGATGCCATGGCGCGCATCGTGTCCCAGCAACTGTCGACCCGCCTCGGCCAGCAAGTCATCGTCGAGAACAAACCGGGAGGGGGCAGCCTGATCGGTGTGGATACGCTGGCCAAGGCGGCGCCGGATGGTTACACCTTCGGCATGGTGATCGCCGCCTATGCCGCCAACATGACGCTCTACCCGAAGCGTCCCTATACGGAAAAAGACCTGCAGCCGGTGTCCCTGGTCGGCGTGTCGCCGCTGGTCGCCGCGGTCAACAAGGACCTGCCATACAAGAATGCGCAGCAGACCATTGCCTATGCGCGCGCCCATCCCGGCAAGATCAGCTACGGCTCCTCGGGCAACGGCTCGGCCGTGCATCTCAGCACCGAATTCCTGAAGATGCTGACGAACACCTATATGCTGCACATTCCCTATCGCGGCTCCGCGCCTGCATTGGGCGACCTGATGGGCGGCCATATCCAGCTATTCATGGATGCGGCATCCGGGCTGATCCAACCGGTCAAGGGCGGCAAAGTGCAGGCCATCGGCGTCGCAAGCGACAAGCGCCTGCCCGCGTTGCCGGACGTGCCGACGTTTATTGAACAAGGTATCAAGGGGTACACCGGCAGTACGTGGGCCGGCGTGCTGGCGCCGGCCGGGGTGCCTTCGGATATGGTGAAACGGATGTCGGATGAGATCGCGCACATCGTGAAGATGCCGGAGACGATAGCGAAGTTTGATGCGATGGGGGTGTTTGCTTCGGGATCGTCGCCGGAGGAGTTTGGGCGGTTTCTTGGGGAAGAGATTACGAAATGGGGGGATGTGATCAGGAAGGCGAAGATTACGCCGGATTGATTCGTCGGGGGGTGGCGCACGGTACGAACGCCAACTCAGAGCGACCACTGCACCCCCATCCAAAAGGACAGAGCACAGGCTTGCAAGCCTGTGCCGTTCCGCGGGCGGACAGCATGCTGTCCGAAACCCCCGCTCCACCCCCTTAACGGGGGAAGGAGTATCCGTGGTATGCGGGGCTAGCGG
>JBBWZW010000396.1:0-9778 GCA_039649305.1 Burkholderiales bacterium | reverse complement strand
GGCATCGTGCTTTTTTTGGTAATGTGGTCTTACCAGATGCCTCGCAATATTTTCACGATTACCGGATCTTGTCAAGGCAGACCGACTCTCGACTGCCGGGTTACCCAGCAGCAATCGTGCTTTTTTTTGGGCAATTGGTATTACCACTTTACCCGTCCCGTTTTTTGAAATACACTGGCCTCGCGGAAATCGAGGCGCTATGAAAGAACGCAACAGCTAACGGAGGCCAGAGTGGCACAAGAAATTTTAATACCGGTCGATTCGATCGGACGACGCGGTGATGCGCTTGCTTTGCGCCTCAATCCCAATGACGATGTAATGATTGCGACGCATGACATCAAAGCCGGCGCCAAGCTGCCCGGCGAAGAGATCACGGCAATCGACAGCATACCGGCCGGCCATAAAATTGCCGCACGTGCTGTTGCGAACGGTGCCCCGGTGCGCCGCTACAACCAGATCATCGGCTTCGCCACGCGGGACATCGCGGTCGGACAACATATCCACTTGCACAATCTTGCAATGCGCGACTTTGAGCGCGACTATGCGTTTTGCGCGGACGTGCGCGCGGAACGCAAGCCTGAGGTGCCATTGACATTCGACGGCATCGTGCGTCCCGACGGCCGAGTTGCGACGCGCAACTATATCGGCGTAATCAGCAGTGTGAATTGTTCGGCGATGGTGTGCCGCCAGATCGCGGAAGCATTCCGCGGCGATGCGCTGTCTGCATTCCCGAACGTCGACGGCGTTGTGCCGATCACCCACAAAACCGGCTGCGGCATGGGGTCCAAGGGTGAAGGCATCGACGTACTACGGCGCGTGATCGCCGGTTATATCCGTCATCCGAATTTTGCCGGCGTACTGTTCATCGGACTAGGTTGCGAATCGAACCAGATCAGTTCACTGCTGGGCGCCGAGGATTTGAGCGAGTCAAACCGGTTGCGCACGATGACGATCCAGGAGTCGGGTGGCACGCGTGCCACCATTGAACGCGGCATCGCTACGGTGCGCGAGATGGTGGCGACCGCCAATCAAGTCAAACGGCAGCCGGTGCCGATCAGCCATATCAAGGTCGGCCTGCAATGCGGCGGCTCGGATGGCTATTCCGGCATCACGGCCAACCCGGCATTGGGTGCGGCTATGGACTTGCTGGTGGAACATGGCGGGACAGCGATCCTCTCCGAAACGCCGGAGATTTACGGCGCCGAACACTTGCTGACCCGGCGCGCGGTTTCGCGCGAGGTCGGCGAAAAACTGGTGGATCGTATCCGCTGGTGGGAAGGTTACACCGCACGCCTCGGCGGCGAAATGAACAACAATCCGTCGCCCGGCAACAAGGCGGGCGGCCTCACCACGATCCTGGAAAAGTCGCTGGGTGCGGTTGCGAAAGCGGGCACCAGCAACCTTTCCGACGTGGTCGAGTACGCGCAGCCGGTGACGACACCCGGCCTCGTGTTCATGGATACGCCCGGCTACGATCCGGTGTCGGCGACCGGCCAGGTGGCAGGCGGCGCCAACGTGATCTGCTTTACTACGGGACGCGGGTCGGTGTACGGCTGCAAGCCCTCCCCTTCGCTCAAGCTCGCGACCAACTCGCCGATGTACCTCCGCATGCGTGACGACATGGATGTCAATTGCGGTGAGATCCTGGACGGCACCACCACAGTCCAGGAAGCGGGCGCCCGTATCTTCCGGCAGATCATCGATACCGCATCCGGCAAACGCACCAAGAGCGAAGAACTGGGTTTCGGCGAAGATGAATTTGCACCGTGGGTACTCGGGCCGACCATGTAAGTCTGTCGTTCCCGCGCAGGCGGGACGACAGTTTTTGGGCCGACTCGATGATTAAGATGTGACGTACCAACGAAAAATAAATCAGGAGACAAGATTGACAGACACGAAGCGGCCGCTGCGCCGGAGTCAGGCATGGTTCGGCCGAAACGATCGCGATGGCTTCATCTATCGCTCATGGCTGAAGAACCGCGGCATTCCGCATGATCAGTTCGACGGCAGGCCGGTCATCGGCATTTGCAATACCTATTCCGAACTCACTCCATGCAATTCACACTTCCGCACGCTCGCCGAGCAAGTCAAGATCGGCGTGTGGGAATCCGGTGGTTTCCCGCTGGAGTTTCCGGTGATGTCGCTGGGCGAAACCTTGTTGCGTCCGACCGCCATGTTGTTCCGCAACCTGGCAAGCATGGACGTTGAGGAATCGATCCGCGGCAATCCACTCGATGGCATCGTACTGCTGATGGGCTGCGACAAGACCACGCCCGCCTTGCTGATGGGTGCATCGTCTTGCGATTTGCCGACCATCGGTATCTCGGGTGGTCCGATGTTGAACGGCAAATTCCGCGGCGGCGAACTCGGCTCGGGTACCGGCGTCTGGCAGATGTCGGAAGAAGTGCGCGCGGGACGCATGGCGCAGGAAGATTTCTTCGAAGCGGAAAGCTGCATGCATCGTTCGCACGGACACTGCATGACTATGGGCACCGCTTCCACCATGGCCAGCATGGTCGAGGCGCTCGGCATGAGCCTGCCTGGCAATGCCGCCATTCCGGCGGTCGATGCAAGGCGCAATGTACTGGCGCGTGCATCTGGGCGGCGCATCGTTGACATGGTCAAGGAAGACCTGGTCATGTCGAAGATCCTGACCCGTGCAGCTTTTGAAAATGCGATCCGCGTCAATGCAGCCATCGGCGGTTCGACCAATGCGGTTATCCACCTGCTCGCGATCGCAGGCAGGATCGGCATCGACCTGTCGCTGGCCGACTGGGACAGGCTTGGACAAAACCTGCCGTGCCTGCTCGACCTGCAGCCATCCGGCCGCTTCCTGATGGAAGATTTCTACTATGCCGGCGGATTGCCGGCGGTGATCCGCGAACTCGAATCGGTGATCGACCGCAGCGCGCTGACCGTCAATGGCCAGTCGCTATGGGACAACTGCAAGGATGCGCCGAACTGGAATCGCGAGGTGATCCACGCATTTGACCAGCCATTCAAAGCGAATGCCGGCATCGCGGTCCTTCAGGGCAACCTGTGTCCGGATGGCGCAGTCATCAAGCCTTCCGCCGCCACCCCTGCACTGCTGAAGCATAAAGGCCGGGCGGTGGTGTTCGAGAATAGCGAGCACATGCATGAGCGGATGGATGACGAGAGCCTCGACGTCGATGAGAACTGTATTCTGGTATTGAAGAATTGCGGGCCTAAAGGTTATCCGGGCATGGCAGAAGCCGGCAATATGCCGCTGCCGCCGAAGGTGCTGCGCAAAGGTATTACTGACATGGTGCGCATCTCGGATGCCCGCATGAGCGGAACCGCCTATGGCACCGTGGTGCTGCATGTGGCGCCGGAAGCCGCTGCCGGCGGGCCGCTGGCGCTGGTGAGGGATGGCGACATGGTGGAGCTCGATGTCGCTGCCCGCAAGCTCCATCTCGACGTGTCAGACGAAGAACTCGCGCGGCGCCGCGAGGAATGGAAACCGCCGCAACCACCGATGGAGCGCGGCTGGGTCAGGCTGTACTTCGACCATGTGCAGCAAGCGAACCGCGGCGCCGATCTCGATTTCCTGGTCGGCAAAAGCGGCGCCGGCATCCCGAAAGACAACCATTAATCCTGTCACATGAAAATACTGATTACCGACTACGATTTTCCTGACGTTGAACTGGAAATGGATCTGTACCGCGCAGCCGGCGTGGAAGTGGTGACCGCGCAATGCCGCACCGAGGACGAGGTAATTGAAGCCTCGAAGGGCTGCCAGGGTCTGCTGGTGCAATATGCGCCGGTCAACGCGAAGGTGTTTGCCGCACGGCCCGAGATCCGCATCGCGAGCCGCTATGGCGCAGGCTTCGACACCATCAACACCGACGATGCGAAAAAGCATGGCGTGTGGGTTGCCAATTCTCCGGATTACGGCGTCGGCGAAGTCGCTACCCATGCGCTGGCAATGACATTGACGCTGCTGCGCCATATCGCGTTCTATGATCGCGATGTGAAAGCGGGTACCTGGCACTACAGCAGCGCCGGCAAGATGCAGCGGGTCGGCGACATGACGCTAGGTATTGTCGGCCTTGGCCGCATAGGTAAACGCATGGCGCATATTGCGCGCAACAGCTTCAAGCGTGTGATCGCGTATGACCCGCACATCATCGACGGCGATTTTCCGGCTTATGTGGAACGCGTGGGCAGGGAACAGTTATTCGAACAAGCCGATGCGGTGTCGCTGCACGTGCCGCTGAATGACGAAACCCGTGGCATGATCAACACGGAGCTGCTTGGCCGCATGAAGCCGGGCAGCGTGCTGGTCAATACAGCGCGTGGTGCGGTGGTGAATGTCGACGATCTGCTTGCGGCGCTTGAATCGGGCCGCCTGGATGGCGCGGCGCTGGACGTGCTGCCGGTTGAACCGCCGGCATCCGACGCGCGTGTCTTGCAAAATCCCCGATTGCTGCTCACGCCGCACGCGGCGTTTTATTCGGAGGTGGCGGCAAAAGAATTGCGGCGTAAGGCGGCGCAGAACCTGATTGACTGGGACAAGACCGGCCGTCCGTCGTATGTAGTGGTTGAAGGGAAGTAGCAGTTTGTCACAGCTTAATGTTCCGGGAGGGGCTGACTGTGGAAGATTTAGCTGCGACGGATTACATAGACAATAATAAAGAGAGCAAAGAAGGAGACACATGGCATCTGTTCAGATACGCGCAGTCCAGAAGTACTTCGGCTCCACCCACGTCATCCGCGGTGTCGACATCGACATCGAAGACGGCCAGTTCGCGGTACTGGTCGGGCCTTCCGGCTGCGGCAAGTCGACCTTGCTGCGCATGCTTGCGGGGCTCGAGGAAATCACCCACGGTGAGATCTCGATCGGCGGCAAGGTGGTCAACAACATGCAGCCGAAGGAACGCGACATTGCGATGGTGTTCCAGAATTACGCGCTGTATCCGCATATGACGGTATTCGACAATATGGCGTTCTCGCTGCTGCTGGCGAAGAGCGACAAGGAGACGATCCGCCAGCGCGTGGATAAAGCCGCCGGCATTCTGGGCCTCAACACACTGCTCGAACGCTACCCGCGCCAGCTCTCCGGCGGACAGCGGCAGCGCGTTGCAATGGGGCGCGCCATCGTGCGCGATCCGCAGGTATTCCTTTTCGATGAACCGCTATCCAACCTCGATGCGAAACTGCGCGTGCAGATGCGCACCGAGATCAAGGAAATGCACCAGCGCCTGAGGACCACGTCGGTCTACGTGACGCACGACCAGATCGAAGCGATGACGATGGCCGACCAGATCGTGGTCATGCGCGACGGCGTGGTGGAACAGCGCGGCCGCCCGCTCGACCTGTATGACCGTCCGGCCAACCTGTTCGTTGCCGGCTTCATTGGTTCGCCGGCGATGAATTTCATTCCCGGCACGCTGCGCCGCAACGGCACGGCCGCACATGTCGAATTCCCCGACGGCACGCGGATACCGACCCACAATCCGCAGGGCGTGGACGGACTGAAAGTGATCTACGGCGTACGTCCGGAACACCTGCTGCTCGGGCAGGAAGGCGAGAGCATCAAGACAACTGTCGCGGTGGTCGAGCCGACCGGCGCCGACACACAGGTGTATTCCAGGTTTTGTGGCGCCGAACTGAACTCGGTATTCCGTGAGCGCCATGACTTCGCGGCGGGGGATACGATCTACCTGCGCCCCGACCACGAACACACGCATTTGTTTGACGCGGAATCCGGCAAGGCGCTGGTGCGGGTTTGAAGGAAGTAGCAACGACGATGTGCATGGGACGAGGTCCCGCTTAACTGGAGGAGTAGGAGACATGACAAAACTTACAAGACGTGACTTTCTGATGTCCACTGCAAGTGTCGCTGCCGCTTCGGCGATCGGCGGCAATGCGTTTGCCCAGCAGTCGGGCTTGCGCTATACGCCTGAAAAAAACGCGAAATTGCGCGTGCTGCGGTGGAAGCGCTTCGTGCAGGGCGATGAAGATGTCTGGATGGCCAATACCAAGAAGTTTACCCAGCTGACCGGCATTGAAGTGCGCGTCGACAGCGAAGGCTGGGAGGACGTGCGTCCGAAAGCAGCGGTCGCGGCCAATGTGGGCAGCGGCCCGGACATCGTGGTCGGCTGGTTCGACGACCCGCATCAATACCCGGACAAGCTGATCGACCTGACCGACCTCGCCGGCTACCTCGGCACCAAGTACGGCGGATGGTATGACGTCTGCCGCAAATACGGCACTCGCAACAACAAGTGGATTGCCCTTACCCTCGGCGTGATCGGCAATGCGATCGTGTATCGCGAAAGCCATGTGAAGGCAGCCGGTTTCGACGGCATTCCAAAGGATACCGCCGGCTTCCTGAAGCTGTGCCAGGCGATGAAGGCCAAGGGCACGCCACCCGGCTTCGCCCTCGGCAAAGCGGTCGGAGACGGCAACAACTGGGCGCACTGGCTGTTGTGGTCGCACGGCGGCAAGCTGGTCGATGCAAAGGGCAATGTGGTCGTGAATTCGCCGGAGACGGTTGCGTCGCTGGAATATGCGAAACAGCTTTACGAAACCTTCGTGCCCGGCACGCTGTCCTGGCAGGATCCTTCCAACAATAAAGCCTTCATCGACGGCCAGGTCAGCCTGACCGCGAACGGGATCTCGGTTTACTACTCCGCGAAGAATTCGCAGGATCCGAAAATCCAGGAGATGGCGAAGGACATTCAGCACGCGCGCTTCCCAATCGGTCCTGTCGGCAAACCGACCGAACTGATGCAGATTACGCAGATGATGGCGTTCAAGCACTCGAAATTTCCGAACGCAGCCAAGGCTTACCTGCAATTCATGATGGAAGCCGATCAGTACAATCCATGGATGAAGGCTTCGATCGGCTACGTCACGCAGCCGCTCAAGGCTTACGAGAAAAACGCGATCTGGACCGAAGATCCGAAGCACACGCCTTACCGCGACGGCGCCAGCATCATGCTCGACCATGGGCACGCTGGACCGCTGGGTTTCGCTTCGGCTGCTGCGATGGCGGACTATATCGTGCTTGATATGGTGGCTGAGGCGGCTAGTGGATCGAAGACGCCGAAGGAGGCTGCGGAACGGGCTGCCAAGCGGGCTGAGCGGTATTACAAGGTGTGATAGGACTGCTTCGGTAGCCTGTTGCTGCGGCAGTAAAAATACTGCTGCAGACTCTCGCCCTGCCCGGTCAACTCCCTCCCCCTTGCAGGGGGAAGGAGTTATCCAGGCAGAGCGAGGACTGTACTGCGTTCGCGTTCGCTCTCACTAGAGGTCCCATGGTATCCCGCCTATTCAACAACCGAAACGTGCTCGGCATGCTCTTCATGCTGCCGACCGCCGTCCTGCTTCTGCTTTTCCTCACGTACCCGCTAGGCCTGGGCATATGGCTAGGCTTTACCGATACCAAAATCGGCCGCGCCGGTGAATGGATCGGACTGGACAACTTCATCTACCTGGCCGGCGACGAGCTCGCGCAGCTGTCACTGTTCAATACGGTTTTCTACACTGTCATTGCCAGCGCGCTGAAGTTCGTGCTCGGCTTGTGGCTGGCGCTGCTGCTGAACAAGAACCTGCCGTTCAAATCCTTTTTCCGGGCAATCGTGCTGTTGCCGTGGATCGTCCCAACGGCGCTGTCCGCGCTCGCATTCTGGTGGATCTACGATTCGCAATTCTCGATCATCAGCTATGTGCTGGTGAAAATGGGGTTGATCGACCGTTACATCGATTTCCTCGGCGAGCCATGGCTCGCCCGAATGTCGACGATCATCGCCAATGTCTGGCGCGGCATTCCGTTCGTCGCCATTTCGCTGCTGGCGGGGCTGCAGACGATCTCGCCGTCGCTGTATGAAGCCGCATCGATTGATGGCGCCACGCCATGGCAGCAGTTCCGCTATGTCACGCTGCCGCCGCTGACGCCGATCATTGCGGTGGTGATGACTTTTTCCGTGCTGTTCACCTTCACCGACTTCCAGCTGATCTATGTGCTAACACGGGGAGGCCCGCTGAATGCGACCCACCTGATGGCGACGCTGTCATTCCAGCGCGCGATACCGGGCGGTGCGTTGGGAGAAGGCGCGGCACTGGCGACGATGATGGTGCCGTTCCTGCTGGCAGCCATCATGTTTTCCTATTTCGGTCTGCAACGGCGCGGCTGGCAACAAGGGGGTGACAAATGAGCAAAGAAAAACCGGACAGCGCCGGCATGGACTATCTGCAGTCCCTGCCTAGACGTTGGGTGACGATCTACATTCCGATGGGCATATTCGTATTCGTGCTGCTGTTCCCGTTCTATTGGATGGGCATCACCGCGTTCAAACCGGATAATGAATTGCTGTCGAGCGCGGGAAATCCGTTTTGGGTGATCTCGCCCACGCTCGCGCACTTCAAGAAGCTGCTTTTCAACACGCCGTATCCAGAGTGGATGCTCAATACGGTGATCGTATCGACGGTCGCCACCTTCACCTCGCTGACGGCGAGCGTGTTCGCCGCTTATGCAATCGAACGCCTGCGTTTTCAGGGTGCGCGGCAGATCGGGCTTGCCATCTTCCTGGCTTACCTGATCCCGCCATCGATCCTGTTCATTCCGCTTGCAGCGATTGTGTTCCAGCTTGGCCTGTTCGATACGCAGTGGGCGCTGATCCTGACCTATCCGACCTTCCTGGTGCCGTTCTGCACCTGGCTGCTGATGGGTTACTTCCGCTCGATTCCGTATGAGCTGGAGGAATGCGCGCTGATCGATGGCGCCACCCGCTGGCAGATTCTGATCAAGATCATCCTGCCGCTGGCGGTACCGGGCCTGATTTCGGCAGGCATCTTCGCTTTCACGCTGTCGTGGAATGAATTCATCTACGCGCTGACCTTTGTCTCGTCGTCCGAAGTAAAGACGGTTCCGGTCGGCGTCATTACCGAGTTGATCGAGGGCGATGTCTATCACTGGGGCGCATTGATGGCGGGCGCGTTGCTTGGTTCGTTGCCGGTCGCTGTGGTGTATTCGTTCTTTGTCGAGTATTACGTGTCGGGCATGACGGGGGCGGTGAAGGAATAACCTGACTTGACTTTGTGTAAGAGCAATGTTGGAGGATTTCTGCGTTTTATTATTGGTCTGTGGGAATTTCTTTCACGAGGCCAAAATGAATGCGAAGAAAGTCGTATCGCTATTGCCGGTTGCATTTCTGGTTGCATGTGGTGGCGGTTCGTCAGGTGACGATACCGTCACCGTGTTCCCCATCGAGGGCGCGGTAACGACGTATCTGACTACTCCGCGAAGCTTCACGGCGAACTACACGGACCCTCAGAATAACGACGTATTTGTACTCGGCTATGTGCACACTCCGGGAGCCGATTCTTCTTTTGAAGGCAATGCCGCAAAGACAGTCAACGTGGCAGTTGAAATCAAGAGAAACGGAGTTCAGGTTTCGCAGAGCTCCCAGGTCGATTACTTTCAGACCTCCCCGTTTCGGTATTTGGGCTCGATCGACGGTGGTGGAGAATACTCTGTCGCCGCTAATCAGGCTGCATTACCCACAACTGCGTCAGTCGGGGCCACGGGAAATTTTTACACCGGGACTTCCTATACGAATAGCACCAAGTCCACGGTGACCGGAACCCAGACCACGGTCTGGAGTCTGCAGCGCGACACTCCATCTACTGCACTTTTCTGCACCAACTCGACGTTCAAATCCACCGGCAATCCTGACTTGACGTCATCGGAATGTTACAAGATCAATGCCAGCGGCACGGTGATCGGCAACAGGATCTCGTTGTCCGTTCC
>JBBWZW010000302.1:0-8888 GCA_039649305.1 Burkholderiales bacterium | reverse complement strand
CTGCTTCGCGACTGCACCATCTCCCAGATTCTCGGCGGAGTCAGAGGAAGCACATTGGGTTGAATCTGTAACGACGACAGAGCCGCCGCGATGGCATTCGCCACGACGCCTCCAACCGGCACGATGCCTCCTTCACCACAGCCTTTTGCACCAAGGGGATTATGCGGCGACGGCGAGTTTTCCAGTTCCATCGCTCTGATCTGCGGGAAATCGCTCGCCGTCGGCATAAGATAGTCCGCGAACGTGCCGGTCAAGAACTGGCAATTTTCGTCGTACGCCAGATGCTCAAGGAACACACCGCCCAATCCCTGAACCACGGCGCCGACGGATTGACCTTTGGCGGTGAGCGGATTGATGATGCGTCCAATATCTTCAACGCCAAAATAGTCGATCAGTTCCACTTTTCCCGTGCCCGGATCGACCGCGACATGTGCACCGGCAGCGCCGTACGCATAGGTATGATGGTGGCTCGAAAATTGGGCCTCGGCCTGCACCTTTTTTTTACCCAGGTCGGCCGCCGCCAGCTTCTCTCCTCCGAATGATGCCGTTAAACCGGGGCCGATCTGAACTTCGCTTGCTGCGCACTTGAAATGCGTTGCGGCGGTTTCCCTGATTTTGTCCTTCAGGATGGCCGCAGCGGTCACAATTGCCGAGCCGCCCAATGCTGTGGAACGAGAGTGGAAAGAACCAACTCCCTCTTTTAAGTAAATCGTTGACCCATGCCGGATGCGAATGTGTTCCATCGGAACTTCCAGCATGTCAGCAGTAATCTGGGTAAAAACCGTAACAAGCCCTTGCCCAAGGTTCGTTGAGCCGACGTACACCGTGATTTGCCCATCCTCTTCAATCTCGAGACGGGCACTCTCTTTGATACCGCCTCCACCGCCCTCAATGAAGCAGGTCACGGCGGCACCGTGATACTTGCCATCGATCAGCTTGCCCTGGAGCGCTTGTTTTTCATCCCACTTGAATTCTTCGAGACAGCGGTCGAGGGTGATCTGGTAATCACCACTGTCCAAATTCTCCGGTTTGTTGGGTTTGTCCAGGGTGGCCAGCGGGTAGGGCATCTGCTCTGAGCGCACCAGATTCATTCGGCGGAATTCAACCGGATCAATGCCAAGTTCCTCTGCCGCAATCGCGAGCAGGCGTTCGCGGAAAAAATCTGCTTCGAACCTTCCCGGCCCACGATAAGTACCGATAGGAGCTTTATTGGTCAGATGCGCAGTCGACTCAATGTGGATGTTGGCAATGTCATACGGACCGGACATGAATTGCGCCACGTTTCGCGGCGGAACAGCACCGCTTGAACGCATATAGGCGCCGGAATCCGTGTGCACTTCTCCGCGCAGCGCCAATATGCGGCCGTTGCGCTCGCAGACGATCTCCAGTTCGCATTCCATCTGCCGCGAGTGGTTGGACCCGAGCAGATTTTCGAGCCTGTCTTCCACCCATTTCACCGGGCGACCCAGTTCACGCGAGCAGAACGGCACCAGGAAATCTTCCGGGTAAAACTCACCTCTGACCCCGAAACCACCGCCGACATCGACTTCGATCATGTCAATCGATTCGACAGGCAGATCCATGCTTGCGGCAAGCGTTCTACGGGTTGCGAAAGGGACTTTGGCTGCGCCGAAAACCGTCATCCTGCGGCTGCTCTCATCCCATCTCGCAACCAACCCCCTGGTCTCCATCGTTACTGCACTGTGGCGCTGGGTGCTGAATTTCTCGCGCCGCACATACGGGCCAACCACGCTCCTGGCGTCACCCTTCTGCGCAGTGTAGATTACCGGCCTGTTTGTCCCGGCCGATTCAAACAGCAGGATTTCGTCGCGCGCCGAGATCCGCCAGTCAGGTACGACCGGCAGCGGCTCGATATGCGCATAGATGAGCGCGGCGGCATCTTCCGCCAATGCGGTGGTATCAGCGACGACGATGGCCAGGGGTTCCCCAACGTACCGAACCTTTTCAACCGCAATGACGTTCTGCTCGAACGGGACATGTTCCGGAATCGGGGACAGACGAAGCGGCATTTTCGGTACCTTGCCGTTTAACTTTTTCGCTACATCCTCGGCGGTGAATACCCCATAGACACCCGGCATTGCTTTCGCTTCCGCCGTACCGATCGACTTTATCAATCCATGCGCAACCGAGCTGCGCACAATGACCGCATGCAGCATACCGTCGAGATGTATATCGTCGGCGAATTGTGCCGTGCCGGTCAGAAGGCGTAAATCCTCAACGCGTTGGGTATAGGCCCCAATGAACGCATCCTTCGCTGTCATGATTGAATTCCTGTATCGCTTTTTTCAGTCTTGGCATACGCGGAACGCGCCTCATGGACCGCTTCAATAATATTGATATATCCGGTGCAGCGGCACAAATTGCCCGACAGAACCTCGCGGATTCTCTCCTTGCTGGCATCGGGCTCCTGCGTCAGCAGCGCGTGCGCGGTAGTCAGGAACCCGGGTGTGCAGAAACCGCACTGGAGTGCATGGTGCTTGCGGAATGACGCTTGCAAAACGGAGAGCCCCTGGTCTGGCGTGAGTCCCTCGACCGTCGTGACCTTCGTGCCATCGGCCTGAACCGCAAGCATCAGGCAGGACCGCACTGCGTCACCATCGACGATTACGGTGCAAGCGCCGCACACGCCGTGTTCACAGGCGACGTGGGTGCCTGTTTTCAACAATTGATGGCGAAGGCAGTCAGCCAGGGTGGTGCGGACTGGAACGTCTGCGTCGACGTTGGTTCCGTTGAGTGCAAAGCTGACGTTCATTTTCGTTAATTCTCCGCCGTGATGTTTGCCGACTTTGCAAGCTCGCGCCACTTCTGTACGTCTTTCTTTACAAAAGCGAGAAACTGATCAGGCGAGTCGCCGACCGGAGCCGCGCCAAGATCCTTGAGTTTTTGAACGATGTCAGGCGAGGCCAGGATTTTCCCGGTGTCGCGTGCAATTTTCTGCATGATGGCCGGTGGTGTGGATGCGGGCGCGAAAATACCGACCCAGGCATTCGCCTCAAACCCGGGCACCACCTCGCGCACCGTCGGCACCTCCGGCATGGTGTTGCTGCGCTCCAGACTGGTGATGCCGATGGCGCGGATACGCCCGGCTTGCACGAAAGGCATAACCGAAGCGAGTTGGTCGACTGCCATCGGAATATGTCCTGCCACCAGATCGTTCAGCAGCGGATTAGAGCCTTTGTAAGGAACGTGCACGATGTTGGTGCCGCTCATCAAGTTGAACAGTTCCCCCGTGAGGTGGGTGGAGCTTCCGTGTCCGGAACTGGCAAAGCTCAGTTTGCCTGGGCTGGCTTTCGCCAGCGCGATCAGTTCGGGTAGCGTCTTCGCAACTGAAGGATGAACCACGATGACGTTCGGGAAGGTGGCGAGAAGGGTGATAGGCGAAAAATCACTGATCTGGTAGGGCAATTTCGGGTTGATGGCCGGTGACACGCCATGGCTTGACGTGGTACCCACGAGAAGGGTATAGCCATCTGGCGCAGACTTTGCTACCGAGGCGGAGCCAATCGCTCCGCTTGCGCCGGAGCGATTCTCAACGATGACTGTCTGGCCCCATGCTTCGCCCAGTCGTTGCGCCACCAGGCGCCCAATAACGTCAGTGGCGCCGCCAGGAGGAAAGGGAATCACCAGCTTTACCGGGTGATTCGGATACGCATTGGCGCCCTGTACGGCTTGTGCCAATGCCTGGCCCGTCATCGTGATGGACAGGCAGGTCAAAGCCGTGACAGCGAATCCCAGAAGGGCTTTTCTCCGGGGTTTCTTTGATGCGGTGTTTCCATTCAGTTCAAAGCAGATTCCCATGGTTGTCGCCTCGCGCCTTTCTCATTATTTCAGTATCAAAGAGCTGCTGATTTTTCTCTTCCTGCGGCTTCTTCAAGCGCTCTTTGAAGAAGCGTGCCTACCAGCGCTTTACGGTATTCCACTCCGGCATGAAGGTCACCGGATGGGTCTGCTTCTTGCGCCGCCGCCTTGGCGACAACCAGGATGGTGTCGCGATCGACTGCTTTGCCATTCAATGCGCGTTCAGCATTGGAAAGCCGCTGTGAGCGCTGGCAGGCGCCGACCACGCCGATATGCGCGTTGCATGCACGCCCCTGGTCGTCCAGGTCATAGAAGACGGCCACGCCGGCAAGGGCGAAGTCGCCCGGTCGTCGGGAAAATTCCTTGAAGGCCCAGCAGCGACCTGACGGCCACGCAGGAAGGTGGACTTCCAGGATCATTTCATCTTCGGCAAGTACCGTCGTCAGCGGTCCAAGGAAAAAATCCTCCGCCTTTACGCGACGTTCCCCTTCAGGGCCAAGAACGAGGATTTCGGCCTCGCAGGTCACGGCAATGCATGGCATCTCGGAGGCGGGGTCGGCGTGCGCCAAACTACCTCCTGCGGTCCCGCGATTTCGGACCTGATAGTGCGCAACATGGCTGATTGCTTCTTTCAACAGCGGATTAGCCGCTGTAAGCGCATCGTCGTCCTCGATGTCGCGCCACCGGGTGCGAGCCCCGAGCCGAACCCCGGATTGGTCGATGGTGATCTTATTCAGATCCTGAAGATTTCTCAGGTCGATCAAAAGAGCGGGTTGCGCTAGTCGATACGCCATCGTCGGCAGCAGGCTTTGACCTCCGGCGATTATCTTGGCCTCGCCGGGGCGAGACGCAAGCAGTTGTACGACTTCCTTTGGAGTGGACGGGGCCAGATATTCAAAGTCGGGTAGCTTCATAGGTACGAAATCGCTTCTGCTCGTTAGAACGTTTATCAAAGAGGCTAAAGATTCCTTACTGCTTCAGTCCGCCGAAATCTTTGAATCCTTGATCACTTTTCTCCAGCGGGTAATCTCGGCCTGAACGTATTTGCCCAGTTCCTCAGGTGTACTGCCGACCGGGGTTGCTTCCAGAGTACGCAAGCGTTCCTTGATGTCGGCATCCTGCACCGCTTTTACAAGCTCGGCATTGATGCGGGAAACTACCGGACCGGGCATGCCGGGCGGGCCGAAAATCGCGTACCACGACGTCACTTCGAAGCCCGGGAAACCGGCTTCTGCAACGGTCGGAAGATCAATTCCAGGAACCCTTTGCTTGGCGGCGATTGCGAGGGGTTTCAATCTGCCCGCTTTGATGTGTGGAACCGCAGCAGTCATTTCGGTCGAGAGAAAGTGAATCTGGCCGCTGATCAAATCAACCAGAGCGGGACCTGTGCCTTTGTACGGGACATGGATCAGGTCGATTTCCGCCATCCCCTTGAACAACTCAGCCGAAAGCTGATGAGGCGACCCGTTTCCGGCAGACCCGTATGCCATGTCCGGGCGTGATTTCGCCAAGCGGATGAATTCCTGCAGGTTGTTAGCCGGTGTGCTCGGGTTCACAACGAACACATGAGGGATGGTGGCGATCAGCGAAATCGGCGTGAAATCCTTGACCGCGTCATAGGGCAATTTGGGGTTGAGGGCAGGATTGATGCCATGCGTGGTGGTAGCTCCAAGCAAAAGGGTGTACCCGTCCGGCGCCGCCTTTGCGACGTACTCGGAGCCGATGGCGCCCGAGGCACCCGCCTTGTTTTCCACAATCACCGTTTGGCCCAAGCCGGCCGAGAGCTTCTGGGCGACGGCGCGCGCGATCAGGTCGAGAGCGCCACCTCCGGCAAAAGGCGCAATCAGCCTGATTGTTTTATTGGGATATGGCGCGCTGCTCTGCGCACCTGCCGGGAGCGTGGTGAAAGCGGCGATGCCGGCTATCGATAAGAAAAATGTCACGAGTTTTCGGTTCATGTTGACGCCTGTCGGTTTTGTTCGAGTTCCCACGGGTGCGTTACGGTGAATTGAATCCTCAGGATCATTCCCGCCACGAGAGACATATTTAACCGGATAGTCAATGAAGTCAAGAAACTCAAAGAAATATTTTCCTGGACCCGGTTGATCTGTCATGAATGAGGCCCTTTGCACATCGCACCAACTTTGACCGTTTTTCCTCGTTTCTGCCCAAAAATGGAGAAAATCGACATACCGTTTTTGACCAGACGGTTAATACGTTCTATACTAAAACGATCATGCGGATAAATGTTGTGCTTTTTAGGAGAAGTCATAATGAACGGAGCAAGACACCCGCTTCTCAAGGAACTGGTGGGGGTTCCTATCGAGGAGATCGCCAATCGCTATGTGGCCCGCTTTCGTGATCGAAAGGCGGATTGGCAAGCTTTTGAGGATGCAAAAATCGAAGGCTACAAGCGCGCCCAACACCGCTTTATCGGCGCGGGCGGATCGGGCAAATTTGGTGACATGACGGTGATTCCGCCGTCGGGCTTCACGTTGAGCGTCATGTATGTTCCGCCAGGACAGGGTAACGCGGCTCACACGCATGAAGTGGAAGAGGTCTTCTTCGTCCTGCAAGGGTATCTCACCGCATTTATCGAGGACGAAAACGGCAAGCGCATCAATGTCAAGCTCGGTCCGTGGGAATGCATTTCCTGCCCTGCCGGCGTGATCCACGGTTACGACAACGATTCGTTGGAGCCGGTGTACTTCCAGGTGATGTTAGGAAAAGCTCGTCCCGATACCATGGGCTACAAGGACGAGGAACTCTATAAGAACAGAGACGCCCATCTGAAGAACGACGCATGACCATGTTTGCAACGTGAAATCGAAGCGCATGCGCCTGCTTTTGATGCACGCAGCGACGCTTCATATACCTGCGCACGCGCTCGCTTCGGTTGCATTCTGAATTCACCACCAAAACTTTCAGCGTTCACTCGTTGACATGTGACGTTCAGGTCCGCGCTTCTGATTTCTTTTTACCGATGCGGTTGTAGGTACAATCATGTCCTCGCTTTTATCCAGGACCGGAATATGACGAAAGCAGCGTCGACAAAGACCAAGCGCGCGGCCTCACCGAAGCCGACGGACGAAGGAACCACCAAGAAAGTCAGAAGCAAGAAGACTGGCGTATCGCAGGCGCAAGAAACCATTTTGCAAGCTGCACTGCAAGAGTTCTCCGACAAAGGATTCGATGGTGCCCGGGTTGATGAGATTGCCCTGCGTGCAGGGGTGCAGAAGAATCTGATTTACTACTATTTTGACAGCAAGGACGGTTTGTTCCTTGCGGTGCTGGAACGGATGTACCAGACGCTTCGCAAGAAGCAAAATGACCTGAAGATACGTGGCATGGATCCGGTAGAGGGCATGAAAAAACTCGTGCTGTTCACTGCGCGCGTCTGGCTTCAGCACCCGGAGTTTCTGAACCTTCTCAGTTCGGAGAATCTGTTGGGAGGCCGCCATGTCAGAGGATCGACTACCATACCGACCTTGTATAACCCCTTGCTTGAAACCATTAAGGAACTGCTTGACCGTGGCGTTGAACAGGGGCTTTTCAGAAAAAATATCGACGTTGTGGATCTGTATATATCCATTACCGCTCTACCCGGTTATTACTTCGATCGGCGGCATACGCTTGCCTCGATCTTTGGCGAAAAATTGATGTCTCCAGCCAGAGTCAAACAGCGGCTCGATCATTCAGTTGACATGATTCTTCGTTATCTGAAGGCATGACTCTGCGCCGGGCTCGAACGGGGGTCGATCCGGCGGTGCATGTAGTCACGGCGTTCTATCGCTGTGGCAGCCACTACAGTGCGCTGCCGTGTTTGTCCCGCGCAAGGTTAGACGCCGGCGTTTATCGCCGTGCCGCTGACGACACGGGGTCGCACAGTGGCTCTTTGCTGCCGAACGCGATGATTGCCGCAGCCACTGCGAGTGCTACTGCACCGATCGCAAAAATCAGGGTGAATGAAGCGGTCGCCCCATACAGCACCGCCATCGCATAACCGCCCGCAGCTTGCAGGACCGCAAAGGCAAACGTCAGCATCGCCCAGCTGCGCTGATGCGCCGCGCCTCCCGCGATTTCAATCACTCTGCCCGAGACGGCGGCGCCCAGACCTGGGGTCAGTGCACCGACCACAAACGAGGAGGCGGACAGGGCGGTCATGGATGTCGAAAGCAGTGGCAATGCGACGCTGGCCGCCTTCAGCGCAAAGCCTGCGATCAACGTCCGATGAAAACCGATGCGGTCGGCTGCATAGCCGGTCAACAGCGGACCGACGGCCGCGCCTGCACCGAAGATGACCCAGGAAGTGCCTCCCGCCGACAGCGGCTGGTGCAGCCCGTGGACCAGGTACTCGACCCAGAACACGGTATGCGGCAAAGACCCGACCGCATCCAATACGTACGCGCACAATAGCGTCAGCAAAGCGCCGGCCGGAATGAGGCGCGGTTGGACGGCTGCGGGTAGCGGCGCCACGATGCCCGGCGTGCGGAATGCCGGCCATGCAATGATCGAAGCAACCGCCACAAGAGCGGCGAGCGCAAGCCATGCGGCCTCCAGGTGCGCCGCGCCGAATGCGGGCACCGTAAAACCGGACAGGATGATGCCGCTACCGATCCCGCAAAACACCAGGCCAATCGTCTTGCCGCGCACGGCGGCCGGAACGCTGGCGAGAATCGTCGGCGGGGCAACAATCAACAGCACGCAGCCCGACGCGCCGGCGACGAGCCGCCAAAGCCAGAGCCACCCGAAGCCGAGATTCACACTGCAGCAAAGCATGCTCAGCAGCAGCGCGATCATCGAGCCACGAACCGCCGTCGACGCACCCACATGCAATGCGAGCCGGTGCGCCGCTACGGCGCCGACCAGATGGCCGATCAGATTGGCTGCTGCCAACTGGGACGCACCGGAAGCCGAGGTCCACCCCGCATCAATCATCAGCGGGAATAAGGGCACATAGGCGAAACGGCCGAGCCCAAGGCCGATCAGCGTCGCGCATAGGCCGGCTATAGCCGCAGGCAGCCAGGATGGAGGAGGATTGGGATTCATCGATTCAGGCGCATCATGCG
>JBBWZW010000269.1:0-5212 GCA_039649305.1 Burkholderiales bacterium | reverse complement strand
TCCCACTCATAGCGCTTGACCTCGTCCTGCGGCTTCCAGTGGTAGGTGTCGGTGATCTCGACATCGCAATCCTGGTGCAGGTCGTAGCCACGACCTTCCAGCACGTACACGCACTCTACCGCCAGATGACGATGCTTGCCCGAACGGCTGTCCGGCGGGATGATCTGCATGTACGCATCAACCGATTCCATGCGCGTGTTCATCTTCTCGTTGAGCAGATGCTTCAGCAGGCCCTGCGGCGACAGCTCCCACGGCATTTCTTCCGGATGCACTACCTTCTTGCGTTTCGCATTACGCGCCGGCGCCGCCGTCGCATCGTCCAGCAATTCCTGATACAGACTCTGGTTTGCCGACCCCTTCATCCATACTTTTGATTCGCCCCAAGCCATTTGCACCTCCTCTTTCTCGATTTCTTTGAATTGCAACCGTCGATTCACTCGTGGTTGTAGTCTTCTTCATAGTGGCGCGGCTCGAAACCTACGCCGCCCGGAGTGGGTTCCGTCGGGCGTGGGATGACCTGCTTCTGGAACAACAGGTTCATGAACATCATCATTGGTTTCGGCTTGATCACCAACGCACGTGCAGGCTTGACCGGGTCGCTATTGAAATGCTGGTGCACGCAATTGTTGTGCACGATGGCGATATCGCCTGCATTCCAGTCATAGCGGATGCCATCATGGATTTCATAGCCGGTTCCATCGAGGATATAGAACGCCGCCTCGTTGACGTGACCATGCTTTTGCGTCCGGCCGCCAGGGGCATACTCTTCCAGGTGGACGTGCAGGGTCTGCGTCATGCCGTCCACCGGCTCGACGAAGTGTTTGCTGAAGGACTGCGGACCGTCCTGGAACTTCAGCTCTGTGCCCTTGATCACGCGAGGCATGGAACGCAGACGGGTCAACTCGTCCTTCAGGTTGTACGGCCCTGCAATCGCGCGCAGGAACACGCGGTCCTTTTTACTGTTGTAATGCGACTCCTTACCCATGACGCTCCTCTTTTATTAATTATTGCTTGGATTGCTTGGTGATGATTTCGTCGTACAGCTTGTTCCACTTGTCGCCCTCGTCGATGATCACTTTCGGGTCGACGAACTTCAACGGCATCTTGTTGAGTTCGGTGTTGACCTTCTTGCTGGTCGGGACGAAATCGCGTTCGAGCAGCATGGCTTGCGCATCGCTCAGCATGAAGTCGAAGAACAGGACGGCTGCATGCGGGTTCTTCGCGCGTTTGGCGGCGCCCACGCCGTTAGGACGGGCGATCGCAGGCGCGATGGTGAACCAGTCGAGCGGAGCGCCCTTCTGCTTGAGCTGCTCGGCCTTGTAGTTGTACACGGTCAGCGCCATCGGCACTTCGCCGGAAGCGACCAGGTTGGTCAGCAGCGTATGCCCTTTGCGCACCGAAAGTCCGTTAGTCGCCACGATATCGCGGAACAGTTTCAGGCCTTTTTCTTCACCGAGTTCGGCGATCACACCGGCAAACCAGTCGGCGTCTTCGGCTTCAATGCCGAGCTTGCCCTTCCACTTCGGATTAAGCAGGTCCTGGTAGGTCTTCGGGATGTCTTCCTTCTTCACCATCTTGGTGTTGTAAGCCATGGCGAAGATATTGAGACGGGTGCCGATCCACTCCTTATGCGGCAAGATGGCTTGCGGAATCAGATCAGCCAGGTATGGCGACTTCACTTCCTGCAGCAGCTTTTCGCGGTGCATCGACTCGAGTTCCGGGCCGTTGGTTTCGATGATGTCGACATCGAAGCGATTGGCGCGCGCTTCTGTGACCGCACGCTGCAGCACCTTTTCCGAACCGGCGCGCCAGAGCTTGACCTTGATTCCGTACTTCTTCTCGAACGCCTGTGTCAGCACCGCCATGTCATCGACCGGCGCCGACGTGTAAATCATCAGTTCGCCTTCCTTCTTGGCGCCTTCGATCAGGCGCTGCTGGCGATCCGCGCCGGTATATCCGGCGATCTCAGCCATGTTCTTGCTCTGGGCGAATACGTTGGTGCCCACAGCAAGCAGCAGTCCTGCGGCAATGCCGCTCAACGCGACCTTGAGAGAAAGACGTTTGGAATTTCGTGTAGAGCTCATGACAACCTCTTCATGTTTATTGATTTAAGAATGCAATAGCGCACGATGGGGCACGCCCTGTTTTCGAACGCCTTCTCTCCGGAGCCGATGGCGGTTGCATCATGAGGAAGCGCTCAGACCGTTGCCGGTCACAGCTGCCACCTGTCTCCTGTCCGCGCCTCGTGGGGCTGCGATTTTTATTGCGAAAAGCGGTGCGCCAGAAAGCTCCTGGCGCACCCGAAGCACTACCACTTCAGTTACTGCTCACAGCGACCGGGCCGGATGCATGGCCAGGCCGGCGTGCCTTCCCTTAGAAGGTGTGACTGATACCCAGCGCGATCTGGCGGATATCCTGGCCGGGGGTGATGTCTTCCGGACCGTTGTTGTACATAGCGGAGTGGCCGTTACGCATCTGGGTGACCATTCCATAAAGCATGGTCCGCTTGGAGAACGAATAGCCTGCGCCAAGGTTGAGCATCTTGCCGTCCAGTCCCGAGGTGCTGCAAGCTACACCGCCACCCAGGCTGCAAGAGCCGGCGCCGGCCTGGCCGTAAGCCGCTGCCAGGGTCCAGGGACCCATCTTGTGCTCGCCTGCCAGAGTCCACGAGTTGTGCTTGTAGTTGGCGAAACGCCCGGCTGCGGTCGGTGTTTCATCCAGCTCGGTCTGCGCAAAGTTGGCTTCGACGCGGGTATTGGAGGTGAGCTTGTATTGGGCAGTAAAACGGACTGCCGTATCCTTGGACTCAGCTCCCGGACGAATAACGTAAGCAGCTCCTGTCGTACCGGTGGTGTTACGCATCCCGGCGGTCGGGGAGTTGCGCGAGCCGCCGAAGTAGTCATTGTGCTGCTCGTAAGCCACGGCCAGGTAAAGCGGGCCGGCTTCATATTTCACACCGGTCGAGATAGCCGAACGTTCCTTGTTATCTCCCGCCACTTCGCCGAGCGAGTAGCCAACAAGGGCCTGGAAATCGCCGAACTCAGGCGTTTCGTACATCACGGTGTTGGCCAGGCGCTCGTGGAAGCGGTGAGCGCTGTTGCCGCCGAAGCCGCGAGCCGAAAGGATGTTGCTGATCGCAACGAAGTTGCCGCTGGAGATACCCAGGAAGCTGAGCGTGTCACCGAGGTTTTTATACACGGTGTCCATGCGGCCCAGTTTGACGGTACCGAAGCCGCCTGCCATACCCACAAAAGTGTCACGGTTGAACAGGGCCGCATTGTTCAGCGTACCGTCATCCACCGCAAATGCCGTCTCCAACTGGAAGAACGCACTCAATCCATTACCGAGGTCTTCCTTGCCGCGGAAACCGATGCGCGAGTTGGATGACTCCATTACGTTCCCGGAAAAACTGTCCGCTCCGCTGGCCGGCGCAGACAGAGTACTGACTGGCGCGCCCGCGGCGGTGGCTCCACTGATGGTGTAATGGTTGACTTGCGGATAAAGCTTGCCATACACGGTTACCTGCGCCTGCGCTGCGAGCGGTGCAACGCAAGCTACTGCTACGGCTGCTGCAAGCAACTTCTTTTGGGTTATATACATCCCTCGTCTCCTAAGGTTATTAAACACGCCTACAACTGCTTCGAATCCCGTGAACGGTTGCGCCGCTCACGGGGAAACTCTCCCCCGGGATTGCTCCCGCTTCCGCTCGTTACGCAGCCTTCGGCGGCAGGTCCGCCAGTTCGGCTTCGTATGCTTTTTCCATCCTGGGCTCCAGCCCATGTTTCTTCAGCTCGTCCGTAAACATCGTGCGTACTACTGTGCTCTCGTCGGCGTAGTCGATCTGGTCGCCGCCGACACGCTTGCTGATCCAGGCCTTCGGCACGCCCTGCGCGTTACGAATCGAGACGACTTCGTGTTTGAAGGCGAGGTAGCGGGCCGGCGTCGTGCCGGTATTGAAATGCTGGTGGAACCAGAGGTTCGGCGGAACTACCATCGAACCGACCTGCCAGTCGTAGCGGCGCGGCTCTTCGCCTTCCGGCCACATCAGGCTGTAGCCCTCGCCGGACAGGATGATCACGTGGGCGCCGGGGCCATGGCAATGCGCCTTCTTGTAGGTGCCGACCGGGAATTGCGAAATGTGGCTGTTCATCGAGCCTTTCGCCATGTTGAAGCGAATGTGTCCGCCGCCGGCGCCGCGCTCTTTGGCGCTGATCAGCGGCAGGTTGATCGCGTCGGCGACAAAGTTCGTCTCCAGCAGCAGGCCCTTCTGCTCGCCCTTGTTATCGAAGTAATCCGGCTCGCCGGAGAAGCGACTCTTGAAGTCGTATTTCGTATTGAAGACGAAATCGACGTCTTCATACAGGTTGATCACGGACGGGCCATTGGTGACCGAAACGAAACGGGCGGCATCCTTGCCGGAGCCGTTGAAGTGCTGGCACGTAGCATTGAGCGGAATCGCAAACAGCGATCCGGCCTGCCATTCGAACGTTACGCGCTGGCCGGCGTCGTTCCATACCGACGTCGATCCACGGCCGTTCAACACGTAAATCATTTCCTCGAACAGCTGGCGCTGCGGCTCGAGCTGTTTGGCCGGCGGGATCTCGCACACATAGCAGTCGTTGGACGTGCGCGACGCTTCATGATTGATGAAGACGCCTTTGCCGCCGCGACGGCCCCAGGGCTTCAGGTCCACGGTATGCAGGCTCGGCACATAGTGCGCGCTGATGATGTCCAGCCCTTCAGCCGCTACCCAGCGGGTGTATGGCGTCTCTTTTTCTGTAGCGAACTTGCTCGCCAGCTCATCTGATACGAGAGCGTTTTTGGTCATTGCTTACTCCTGTTCTGGTCTTGTTTTATGAACTCTTTCCTGGCGCGTCGCCCGACGCGCCGCTCGGTGAATCACGCCGGTTCGTTGACTTTCTTCTTCAGGAATTCCGCCACGAGTTCGGGAGTCACAACGACGCCCGGCTTGTACTCGGGCGCGTTCTCGATCTGCTCCAGGTCGTTCAGGCCGAACTTTTCATAGATGCGGTTGATCGCCGAAATCAGGCGCACCGGACGATCCGGATCCGCATTGAAGTGCTGGTGGATGGTGTTGGGCGGAATGTAGATCACGTCGCCCGCTTCCCACTCATAGCGCTTGACTTCGTCCTGCGGCTTCCAGTGGTAGGTGTCGGTGATCTCGACATCGCAATCCTGGTGCAGGTCGTAG
>JBBWZW010000242.1:0-11798 GCA_039649305.1 Burkholderiales bacterium | reverse complement strand
CCCTCGCGTTTGGCCGCCTCGCGTCCCTGCCAGACTTGTGTGACGATGGCCGGCAGGCAGTGCTTGTCACGCGAAAACCGCGCGCCACGAAAACCCGGCACGCTCGCGTTTTCGTCGGTGTTGCCGGAGCCTTCCACCAGTCCGACCGGGTCAATCAGGAACGTGCGGATAATGGAGGGGTAGAGGCTTTTGTAATCGAGCACCAGCACCGAATCGTACAGGCCGGACCGGGATTCCATTACAAAGCCCCCGGGACTGTTCTCTCCCACTACGTCGCCGAGGTTGGGCGCTACGTAACCCTGGCGGTGCATCATCGGCATGTACAGATGCTCGAAAGCCGCCACCGAGCCGCCGCTTCGGTCGACGGCCAGTCCGGTGACGCTCGCGCGTTCCAGCAGGAAGTTCATCAGCTCGGTCTTCACGAAGATGCGCGTCACCAGTTCGCAATCTTTCAGGTTGTAGCGCGCAAGGGCGGGTTTATCCTCCGCGAAGCGGCGGTCGATTTCCGCCATACGCTGGTAGGGATTGTCGATAGCCTTGCCTTCGCCCAGCAGTGTTTGCGATACATGCTCCAGGCTGAATGACGGAAAATTCCAGGTTGCCGATTTGAGTGCTTCGATACCGTCTATGATCAGGCGGCCCGCGACCGCGGCAAAGAAATGCTGTCTGCTGCCGTGTTCGCGCCATTCCATCATGCTGCCGTCCCGCCCGAAGCGCAATGGCACACCATAGCGATCAGCGTGCTTTTGCAGCACACGAAGATCGAACTGCACGAGGTTCCAGCCGATGATCATGTCGGGATCGTGCCGCTCAAGCCACCGGTTCAATTGCTCCAGCATTTCCGCACGGCTGTCGCAGTACTCAAGGTCGAAGTCGAGAGATTCGTGACTCCCATTCGGAGGACCCAGCATGTACACCTGACGCTGGCCGCAACCCTCGAGCGCGATCGAATACAGATCACCGTAGGCGCTGGTTTCGATATCCAGCGAAACAGATTGCAGGTGTGGACGGTACCCAGGCGCAGGCTTGATCTGGCTGTCGAGCAGCGGCCCGCCGGCTGGACCAGGCTGGCCGCCGAACCAGACCGGCGCGGTGATGAAACGCTCCATGAGGTAACGTTCCGGCGGGCGCACGTCGGCTTCGTAGACGTCGAGGCCGTTCTCTCTTAAACGTTTCACAAGCTTTAGCAACTGGCGATACTGCCGACAATACAATCCCAGTACCGGGCGGCGGAGGAAATCACTCAGTGCGAGGGGACGCAGCTCGACCGAGCGTTCGCCGCGTAACACCTCTTCTGCCTGCTCCCGTTGCTCGACCGGTATGAACGCCACCGATGGCTGAGGCGCCAGGCGAATATGACGCGGGCCGTCATCGGTCGCCAGCCAGAAGTCGACTTCCGTGCCGGCGGCCGTGTCGCGCCAGTGTCGGGTCAGGAGAAAACCCTGCTTTAGTTCAGTCAACGTACTACCTTTAATGCGCCTATCACGCTGTCTCACGAGTCATTGCATGCGCCGCCCGGAATTGGCTTCAATGGGCGGGCTTGCATATTAATGCAAATGACAGTTCTGCGGCTTGTGGGTCACGACCCGCTCTACGACAGACGTAGGGCGGGTCGTGATCCGCCGGATGTTTTACATTTCGTAGTTCAAGTGGCGCCGCTCGAGTGGTCGCTCGGATTCTGCGAAGAACAGTCGGTCACCCATCCCATGAATTCGGTATTGCTTAGTCAAGTTTTCGGTGCCAGCATACGATACATCATCAGATACATCATCAGGCCTTTTGTCCATTTATCGTTCCCCGATAGGACAACATATGGAAGACCGACTCGGTCCGCGTCCCTGGCTACCGAAACCGTTCTCGATCGCAGTTCTGGACAGCGATGAGTATCTGGGGGATGTGCTATGCGATCTGCTCCGTGACTGCGGCTTTGCTGCAGCGGGGTTTTACGACATCGCTACACTGATGCAGTCACATCAAGCGACGATGTTCGACGCTTACGTGCTGGACTATCTGGCTGACTGGCTGCCACAGTCGCATGCACTCGAAAATCTTGTTGCGGGTATTCGTGGAGGCGCCAATCGTGATGCGCCGATTTTTGTTTTGGGCAACCAGGTCGCGCCGGAACGGGTCGAGAGACTCGGGAACATCATCATGCAACACAATGTTCGATATATGCTGAGACCACTCCCTGCGACTTATCTCGCGAAGCGGGTTGTCGAGGCGCTGGCCAAGAGGGCCGGGCTCTGAAGTCTATGTAGGGCGGGTCACGACCGCCCTACAGCGCTTTACCGAAGTTTCGAAAATCATCTGAGTGGAGCGACGGCTACACCGCAGAGGCGCGCGCCTTCGATCGCGGACTTGACCAGACCCGCCGCTTTTGCGTGGGTGGCAGCCCTATCCCAGTGATGAACCAGTAACTAGCCCGCATCGCATCCTCCGTGGAGGTATCGTTGCTGTACCTAATTTCATGCGATGCGCTCTGCTTGTAAACAGGGAGGACCGATTTCCCCGCGTTAACATTGCGCCTGTTAAATCTTACGCCGCAAGCTTCCGTGGAGCGTACTGCCGCGCTATACGGGTTATCGCCTCCTGCGCATGCTCAAACGTGTGTGCCACGGTCTCACGCATCTGATGGCACTCCGATTGTGTAAAGGCCTGTTTGCGCAACCCTTCCTCGATCATCTCGAACACATCGCGCTGCAGCAGACGCAGTGCACTGCGATGTTTTTCCGCCTCGCTGAGGATCTGCTCATATTGCGCCGACGGTGCGAGTGCGGCTGGGGATCGGGCCAGTTGAGTGGCCACATAGGCGAAAGACCGGATGGTCAAATCGGTTTCCAATTTCGGCTGAGTATTCATCAGTAATCCTGAGGCAATTGTTAATACATGACATATAACGACTTGACCCAGGATTTGGTAGACGTGCTAACAACTTCTTACAAATTGAATGGATGCTGGGTTTAAGCGCGCCGTCCCGTCTAACGGGCGGTAGGGTATCAACAAGATTATCGAAGAGATGCCACGCCGACAGGTCGTTGACGGCATGGGTTCGGGGGCTGGGTTGCAATCAGATGCAATCCCAACATTGCGGCTTGGAAAAAGGCCGTCCCTAATTCGGACTCGCTGTCGGAATAGCATCACAACCTCCGACGCTACGACGATACGACGCTGAGTGAGAATCCTAAGCGCCTTTCGCTTGTAGCGGCATGCTGTCAAACTTCACGCCGGACCAGCCGTGCTTGATGAAATTCCGAATATTCTGGTGATCCATGCCGTCAGGATTTTTCAGCACATCCTCGCGATAGTACGCGCCAAAACACGCAAGCGTCTGCGCCTCCGACAGTTGATTCAGCAACGCAAACGCGAACAGCTTGCACGAACCGGAGTTCTGGCCGGCCTCGTTCCTGACTGCGCCGTTCGTGAATGGAGCCGGCGTGAATTCGTACGACGCGTTGATGACCGCCATGGTGTCGTCAAACGTGATGGAACCGGGGATGTCGTTTAATTTCTTCAGAAAGACTTGGATACTCATGATGCCAATAGCGACGAATTGTTAAGGGAGGGAATCATACAACACGGCCATCACTGCCGCTTCTGGATTTCGTTCGATGTAGATGATGTAGACGCTGAGTATCGTCGCATCCAGGCTCTGGGGGTACCAATGGAAGTGGCAATACGCGACGAGCCGTGGGGTGATCGCCATTTCCAATGGCATCGGTATTGTTGTTGTCCAAAGAATTCATGATGAGGCGCAGGTCTGACATTGCGCCAACTGGGAATTCCATCCCGGATGGAGCCAATTCACATACCATTGAAGGCGCAACCTCAGGAGGGCAGGGCGATGACTACCTCGGAAACGATGCAGGTCAAAACCGCGGCGATAGCCGATCAGGATCGGGCAATTGCCGCAGTTGTTCTTGGATTCAGTGCAGATCCGGTTGCGCGTTGGTCGTATCCAGTGCCGCATGACTACCTGAATTTCTTCCCCCGCGTCGTCAGTGCATTCGGGGGCAATGCACTTCATCATGGTACAGGCTATTACGTCGGTGATTTCCTCGGCGCAGCTCTCTGGCTTCCGCCCGGTATCGAGCCGCGGGAAGAGGAGATGATGGCATTGATCGAGCAATCGATCACCGGGCACCGGCGTCAAGAGGTGTACTCCCTGTTAGAGCAAATGGGGCGCTACCATCCCACTGAGCCGCATTGGTATCTGCCGCTCATCGGCGTCGATACCATGCAGCAGGGGAAAAGATATGGATCGGCACTCATGGCCCATGCGTTGATCCAGTGCGATCGCGACAGCAAGCCCGCATATCTCGAATCAATATTTTGCGGACTGCGACATAGCGGTTGCGCACTTGGCGAGGAGGTCGTTGTCCGAGTTTCCGGTTGCGGGGCTGAGGAGTTGCGCGTGCAGGCGGCCAGGCAGTGGGAGCGCCGTGTTTGAAGGCCGTAGTTCGTTCTCTCGCGTCAGTCGGGCCGAAAGCCGAGCGCGCGTAGCCACGCGTCCACTTGGCCGAACGCATCGGTCTGCCATTGCTCTGGGGTGCGTTCACCGAGTATCTGAGACTCCTGGACGAATTCGCGGACGCAGGTCGGACCGAAACTATCCGGGGTTTCAAATTTTGCATTGATGTAGCTGTAACCCTCTTTGCCGTCCGGGTACGTGAGGAGCGCTTCGCATTGTGCGGCCAATGCGTCTATCCCGTCAGGGTAGTTACGAATACAGTAGTAAATGTCATACGCGTCTTTTCGCTTAAGCCGCTTTTGGATAGCAAAGCCTTTCATTGCCAAAAGGGCGGGGATTGACGCGACGGCGATCTCGACACGATTTGTCCCGCCTCCCGGCATTGGGCCTGTGATCGCAACGAGCTCGGAGAAGCGTAACGCAAGACCAGCGGCGTCTGCTTTTTGGACCGCAAAACCTGCTATCAGAGGAGGGTTGTTTTTCTCCAGCTTCGTATCGCGCGGCATGAGGAAGTCGACAACGACATCAATAGCCGGCCCTCCGTCGGTAGACGGCACTTGTCGGATAAGCTGGAAGCGCCTGAGCTCAACGCGCTGTGCATAACCGTTGCCTTTCAATGCTTCGACAAGGGTTGCGTATTCGCCGTCTGCAAGCGCTTCCGGATCCAAACTGAGATCAATATCGATAGTGCCAACATGGCGCATCTCCTCATTCTCGAGAAGTAGCCACGGTACTGCGCCGCCGATGACTGCAAACTTGCCCTGGAAGCTACCCAGTATTTGACCGATTTCGATAAGAACAGCCTTGACGGCTGCGGTAGTGCGATCGTCGTACGCGTTCGCCGACTGTGGTTCGATAGGGGCTATTTTGTCCATTCAAGTTTCTCGCGTCGCAAATGATCAGCGGCCTCTCGACCGCGCTCGCCGGCTATGGCTAGATCCAGATAGGTTTGGACCAGACTAGTGGTGTTGATGCCCGGTGCCGGGTGCTCTACATCGCGCGCGAGGTCAGTATCGTCCACGCGTGTGACGATGACGTTTTCACCTTTGGCTGCCGTCGAAAGCTTAAGTAAGCTCCGCAGAACGTCGACACCTTCATCATTGGCATACAGGAACTGAGTGCCGGTTCTTGCATAAGGTGCGTGCCACCTGGCTGCGGAGAAGGATGCGAACATTGCCCAGGCATCCGTATGCTTCATTTGCTCAAAGGCCTTGGCGGCGGCCTCGTCGAAAGCAGCACCGTGGAGCGTGGTATAGAAGCCGATGTGTGCGCCAGCGGGTTTCTCGTAGGCTTCAGCCCAGGCGTCAAGCAGGGCGTCCGGGTTCGTCAGGAAGAGGCCATGGTCACCGACCGCCGCCCATTCTTTATCGATCAGCGCAGTACGTACATTGCTGACATGCCCCACGCTCACCGCAGCATCATGTGACAAGTCGGTTACGCGCCACTGGCGAACAGGATCGCGAAGCATAACGCGCAATACCTGGGCGGATTTTGGCTTGAAGAGCGATTTGAGCTCCCGGCGCTGGATGGCCGGTTTCGTTGGTACGGCGCGCTCGATGTAAATTCCGTCAAAAGCCAGACGGCAGTTTCCCTCCATATCGAGAAAGCCTATGTCGTATTCGCGGCAGATGGCTTGAGCTTCCGCCGATAGGAACGGCGCGATAAGAATTGGAATAGCGCTCCAGTTCGACCGGCTGACATATTCATGTAGTTGCAATGCGGCGGTACGCACATGGCGTGGTTGTCCACTTGCTCTGACCTCGCAGATAAAAGTCTTTTTTTGGCCGCTCGAGTTCAGCTGGACCGCCAGATCGTAACGGCCTTCCCCATGGCTAAACTCCGCGTTGACACTTTCCGGGTCGATAGCAGGGATCTGTTTGAGCAAAGCAGAAAGTTGCCCGGCGGCAGTAATTTCCAGAGCTTTCACTCGTTTATGGCTTTTCAACATTCGCTGAATATAAGCGATTTAGTGAAAATGTCAAATTTTTCAGTGGAAATTCGCTTTTCAGCCTTTGTTGAAAACCGCTTTTTCGTTGAAATGAGACGGCCGGTCTATGTGGCGGTTCGGAACATTTGAAAGGCTTGTCTCCGTTGCGTAGCGGAAATTGGACCATGGTCCAATGGCGGAACGCGAGAGGCCGGGAGAAAATCGGGGCACTAAATGGGCGAGTAAACACAGCGTAGCCGCGCCGGCGCCGTCCCCGTTCGACGAACCCCTCGTCCCACGCGCCGCGCAGATAGACTTGGCCGAAGACGATTTTGTATGAGAGCTTTTAACTATCGTACTGTAGTTGCGGGTACCTTGATTGCCGCGCTGCTGCTACCCGTTGAAACTGCGCATGCGCAGCTGGAAGGCCTGCTCAAAAAAGGAGAAAGTGCGGGATCGGCCGGTGGCGGAGGAGGCATAGGGGAGATGGGTAGCGGACTGTCGGCACAGTCCCTTACCGCCGGCAGCACCGGAAATGTCGCTGGCTTACTGCAGTATTGCATCAGTAATAATTATCTCGGCGGCGAAGGCGCGTCTTCGGTCAAGGATAAACTCATGGGCAAGGTCTCTGGTGGCTCACCCTCCTCAGACAGCGGCTATAAAGACGGCGCAAAAGGCCTTTTGAACAGCAGCAGCGGCAAGCGGCTCGATTTGAGCGGCGGAGGCATGAATGAGCAAGTCACCAAGCAGATCTGTGAAAAGGTTCTCGCTCAGGGAAAGTCCCTGTTGTGAACATTCTCCGACTTGACGCCGTCTCTCCAGCGTATGAGGAGGCAAGGTCCCGTTTCGGTCGCGGCGCGGGGCGGACGCAAATTAGTTTCGCGTCACGGCTAAATCTTCGATTGTCATCCCCGCCTGCGCGGAGATGACAGTTTTGGCGCTACCGCCACAGGAATATTCAGGTATGGCGAACCACTAGCTAATCACGGATCTCCAATGCTCGATTGACGCTCAGCGCAGCCAACGAGCACACCGCGCCCGAGAGCAGGTAAAGGCTGACATACGCCAAACCAAAATGCGCGGACAGCCCAAGTGCCACCAAGGGCGCAAAGCCCGCCCCAACCAGCCAGGCTAAATCGGAAGTCAACGCCGCGCCGGTATAGCGATACTTCGCCGGGAAGTTGGCGGTGACGGCGCCGGCCGCCTGGCCGTACGACAATCCAAGCAAACCAAAGCCCACCAGAATGAAAACGTTGTGCCCGAACTCGCCGCCGTTCATGAGTGTGGGGATAAAGCCGCTGAACACCGCAATGAGGCATGCCAGGACGCCCAGCGTAGTACGCCGGCCGAAACGATCGGCGATCACCCCCGAGGCAACAATGCAGATTGCCGCGATCGCCGCACCGATCATCTGGATGACTAGGAACTCGCTGATCGATTCGAGTGAATATAAGGCGATCCACGACAGCGGGAACACGGTCACGATGTGAAACAGCGCGTAGCTCGCCAACGCGGCCAGCGCGCCGATGAGGAGGTTGCGCCCTTGCGACCGGGTCATTTCGACGACATCGGTCGGCTGCAACTCCCGCTCTTCGAGCAAGCGCGAGTATTCGTTGGTTGACACCAATCGCAAGCGTGCGAACAGTGCGACCACGTTGATGGCGAACGCTACATAGAACGGGTAGCGCCAGCCCCAGGTCAGAAAGTCTTCGTTGGACAGGTTGAATAACAGGTAGGAAAACAGCCCGGCAGCGATGATGAAGCCGACTGGCGCGCCGAGTTGGCCGAGCATCGCGTACCATCCTCGTCGGTTTGCCGGTGCATTGAGCGCCAGCAGCGAGGGCAGGCCATCCCACGAACCGCCGAGCGCTACGCCCTGGCCGATGCGGAACAGCGCGAGCAATACGATCGATGTGAAACCGAGTTGAGAGTAGGTCGGCAGGAATGCGATACCAGCTGTAGATATGCCAAGCAGGAAGAGCGCGACCGTCAGCTTGAACTCGCGGCTGAACCGGCGCTGGATCGCCATGAAGGCGACCGTACCGAACGGCCGCGCGATAAAGGCGAAGGCAAAGATCAGGAATGAATAAAGCGTCCCTTCCAGGGGCCGCTCGAAGGGAAAGAAAACCGACGGGAACACCAGCACCGAAGCGATGGCATAAACAAAGAAGTCGAAGTATTCGGATGCGCGGCCTATGACGACGCCGACGGCGATGTCGCCAGGCGAGATATGCCCATCCCTGGCGTTGATATTGCGGGCGTCATTGCCGATCGAGCCTGCGCCGTCACTGGCCGGTAGTCCTGCTTCATAGGTTGATGTTGATGCCATAAGCTTGTCTCCTGAAACTTAAAGTTACTCTTCTATGTTCTGTACCGCGGACAGGGTAGGACAAAACGTCCAATCGGCAACGCGGGTCATAAAAGTTACAGTGGCATGTTTGCCCACTTCCCCCTGATGACCGCATGATTTCCCCGATAGTTCGTCGCGGCTTGTTCTTACTGCCATTCTCCCTGCTCGCCGGATGCAACACAGTTGTGTTGAACCCATCCGGTGATATCGCCGCCCAGCAGGGACAGTTGGTTATTATTTCTACGGCCCTGATGTTGCTGATCATTGTCCCTGTGATCGCCCTGGTCTTCATCTTTGCATGGAGATACAGGAAAGACAATACCACGGCTAAATATGAACCGGATTGGGATCATTCCACCAAGCTCGAACTGCTGATCTGGGGCGCTCCGCTGCTGATCATCATCGTCCTGGGCCTGATCACCTGGATCAGTACGCACAAGTTGGACCCGTATCGGCCGCTGGAGCGCCTTGATGCCAACCGGCCGATTTCTGCCGATACCAAGCCGCTGGTTGTCCAGGTGGTCGCTCTCGACTGGAAATGGCTGTTCATTTATCCGGAGCAGGGAATCGCCACGGTGAATGAACTGGTCACTCCGGTAGACGTGCCTGTTCGTTTCAGCCTGACCGCATCCACTGTGATGAATTCCTTCTATATCCCTGCGCTGGCCGGCCAGATCTACGCCATGCCGGGTATGTCGACGACGCTCAATGCTGTCATCAACAAGCCGGGCGAGTACGAAGGCTTTTCAGCGAACTACAGCGGCGCCGGGTTCTCACACATGCGCTTCAAGTACCACGGCGTGTCGGCCGCGGACTTTGACAGCTGGGTGCAGAGAACGAAAGCAGGCGGCGGAACGCTGGAGCGTGCCGACTATCTGGCGCTTGAAGAGCCTACCGAGCGTGAACCGGTGCGCCGCTACGGAGCGGTAGCCCCGAACATGTACGACGCGATCGTGAACCGTTGCGTGGCGGAGGGTACGGTATGCATGAAAGAGATCATGCACGCCGACGCCAATCGCACCAGGACTGTCATTTCGAATAAAGAACTGCAGAAAGACGAGAAAACGGAAAAAGCGCCGCATGAATCCGTGCACGGAGCGCACCACGGTGCACATACCGGCGCCGCTGTATCCGCCTCGCCCTCTCATTCCCACTAAGAGTAATCATGCTAGACAATATTGATTTGACGAAGCTCATCTTCGGACGACTGAGCTGGGATGCGATTCCATTTCACGAGCCCATCCTGATCTTCACCTTTGCCATGGTGGTCGTCGGCGGCCTGGCGATCCTCGCTGCGGTAACGCGTTACCGTATGTGGGGCTCGCTGTGGAGCGACTGGATTACAAGTATCGACCACAAGAAAATCGGCATCATGTACGTGATCCTTGGCCTGGTGATGCTGCTGCGCGGCTTCTCTGACGCCATCATGATGCGCGCCCAACAGGCGTTTGCCTTTGGCGATCAGGCCGGTTTCCTGCCGCCTCATCACTACGACCAGATCTTCACCGCGCACGGCGTGATCATGATCTTCTTCGTCGCCATGCCTTTCGTGACTGGTCTGATGAACTATCTCGTGCCGCTGCAGATCGGTGCACGCGATGTGGCATTCCCGTTCCTGAACAACTTCAGCTTCTGGATGACCACGTTCGGCGCAATGCTGGTGATGGCGTCCCTGTTCGTGGGCGAATTCGCAAAAACCGGCTGGCTCGCTTATCCGCCGCTGTCCGGCATTTTGGCCAGCCCGGATGTCGGCGTCGATTACTACATCTGGTCATTGCAGATTGCCGGGGTAGGAACGCTTCTATCAGGGATTAACCTGATTGCAACGATCGTGAAAATGCGCGCGCCCGGCATGACCATGATGAAGATGCCGGTGTTCACCTGGACTGCCCTGTGCACCAACGTGCTGATCGTCGCGTCGTTCCCGGTGCTGACTGCCGTACTCGCCATGCTTTCGCTGGACCGTATGGTGGGGACGAACTTCTTTACCAATGACCTCGGCGGCAACGCCATGATGTACGTGAACCTGATCTGGATCTGGGGCCACCCCGAGGTCTATATCCTGGTCCTGCCGTGCTTCGGCATCTTCTCGGAAGTGGTATCGACCTTCTCCAAAAAGCGCCTGTTCGGCTACACATCGATGGTGTATGCGACTATCGTGATCACGATCCTGTCCTACCTGGTCTGGCTGCACCACTTCTTCACAATGGGCTCCGGCGCCAGCGTCAATTCGTTCTTTGGCATCACGACGATGATCATCTCGATTCCGACCGGAGCGAAGATCTTCAACTGGCTGTTCACCATGTACCGCGGCCGCATTACCTATGAACTGCCGATGATGTGGACCATTGCCTTCATGATCACGTTTGCGATTGGCGGCATGACGGGCGTGCTGCTGGCAGTCCCGCCGGCCGACTTCGTGCTGCACAACAGCCTGTTCCTGATCGCGCACTTCCACAACGTGATCATCGCCGGCGTGTTGTTCGGCGTGTTCGCCGGCATCAACTACTGGTTCCCGAAAGCGTTCGGCTACAAGCTGGACGAATTCTGGGGCAAGGTCTCGTTCTGGGCCTGGGTGGTCGGCTTCTATCTCGCCTTCATGCCGCTGTACGTGCTGGGCCTGATGGGTGTGACACGTCGCATGAGCCATTTCGAAGATCCGTCGCTGCAGATCTGGTTCCAGATCGCAGCCCTGGGCGTGGCGTTGATCGGCGTTGGCGTCTTCGCGATGATCGTGCAGTTCTACGTCAGCTTCAAGCGCCGCCATGCGCTGCGCGACGTGACCGGCGATCCATGGGGTGGCCGTACGCTGGAATGGGCGACCTCATCGCCGCCGCCGGACTACAACTTCGCGTTCACGCCACGGGTTTACGAGAGCGACACCTGGGCTGACATGAAGAAGAACGGTTACACCCGTCCGCTGGAGGGTTTTACCGCGATCCATATGCCGAAGAACACCGCGGCAGGTTTTGTGATCGCGGCACTGAGCGCGTTCGTCGGTTTTGCCCTGGTCTGGCAAATGTGGCTGGTGGCCGGCCTCGGCTTCGCTGCGA
>JBBWZW010000233.1:0-9185 GCA_039649305.1 Burkholderiales bacterium | reverse complement strand
CGGCGCTCCGGTATCCGGAGCACGATGTTGCACATTTCGACGGTGTTCGTCTCTAAACCTGAGCATATTTCCTACGTCGAGGCGATGAGCCGCATGCGGATGAGCATGCTCTCGGCTCCAATGGTCAGGTAGTTTTAAGCCAGCGATGGCTGGACGCAGCTCCAATATTGGAGTGGTTATCCGTCGCGATGGTCCCGTCATAGTTTGTCGGGCCAGTGCCAGCTCTGGTCATTTCGCTGCGTAAAATCAAACCATTCGCCAGACTTGCTCTGATTGAGGTTTGCTTCAAATTGCCCCTGATGGTGCTAGGGGCATACTACTATCGCATCGACGGAGTCATATCGGTGCGATTGGCGACCGGCCTGTTTATGTCGTTCTGCTCCATGATGGCTCTGCAAGAACTGATAGGGACGCCTGTATCGAAACAACTGCTGGCGCGCCGGGGCGACCTGTTGCGTGTGCATCTATCATGGCATTGGTAATTCGATCATCCGACAAGTGGCTAATGAATCTCTCGATAGAAGGCTGGGCCATTGATGAGGCGGCGGAAGTTGTAGCCGTCGGCCAGGACGGCTTTGGCCGTATCGCCACGGCGCTAAAGATAATTGCGATGGATCCGGCGCTCGAATTTCGAGATGGCCGATGACCGGTTCGGGAGCGTCTGTTCTTCTTCATTAGCCGGTAGACACGCTTGGCATTGACGGGATCGTGGCCGGCGGCTCGCCGCTCGCGCTTGAGCAGCGTGGCGATCCGGCGATATCCGTAGGTCGGCCGGTGTCCACCAGGCGGCGAATATCGGCCGTGAACTCCGCATGACCGGCGCGGGTCTGCTCACTCAACCTTGATTGGAACGCGTCACCCCGAGGGTCTCTGCGATCCGTTCAATCGGGTATTATCTGGCGGCTGCGACCGCCGTGAGTTTTATCAACTTTAGATAGGGAACCTCTATTTTCGGGACATTGCCTTATTTTGAGCCCGGCTTGTTAACATATTTTGCGCTTGCGACGCGCCAATGCCGACTGTGCGGTTTGGTCAGCGCGGCCCGGCGCAGAGGGAGCAGGGCTTCTGGAGTCGTCGGAGGAACGTATGAAGGTCGGAATACTGGCAGGCGGATTCGGAACCCGCCTTGCTGAAGAGACTGAAATTCGGCCTAAACCGATGGTTGAAATTGGCGGGATGCCGATCTTGTGGCATATCATGATGCATTATCATACCTACGGTCACCGGGAATTTGCGGTCGCGCTCGGCTACAAGGGTGACCACATCAAGCGCTGGTTTGCGGAATACAACAGCCTCAATGGCAGCATGACCGTCAATATGGCGACGGGAGAAATCAAGCGGCATGGGAGCTCCATCCCCGACTGGACGGTCGACCTCGTCGATACCGGGATCAGGACGGGGACCGGCGGTCGCATCAAGCGATTAATGAAATGGATGGGCAACAATACTTGTATGCTGACGTGGGGTGACGGTGTCTCCGACGTCAACCTGAACAGGCTTCTTGCCTTTCACCGTTCACACGGCAAGCTCGCCACAATGACTGCGGTCCGCCCTCCCGCGCGTTATGGACATATTGAGTTCGACGGCCATCGCGTTGTCGAGTTCAACGAGAAATCGCAGGCTGCGGAAGGCTGGATTAACGGTGCCTTCTTTGTGCTGGAGCCGGGTGTGATAGACTACATCGACGGCGATGAGGTCATGTTCGAATTCGCGCCCATGCAGCGGCTCGCTGCCGACGGGCAATTAATGGCATTCCGCCATGAATCGTTCTGGCAATGCATGGACACGCTTCGTGAAAAAACGGTTCTGCAGCGGTTGTGGGACAGCGGCAACCCGCCCTGGAAAATCTGGAACCAAGATCAATGAAGGTTTTGCTGACAGGAAATCGCGGCTACATCGGAGCGGTCCTGGCCCTCATGCTGCTGGAACGCAATCACTCCGTGGTGGGAATGGATAGTGACCTCTACCGGTCGTGCAACTTTGCGGGCGAGCTTGCCGCGGTGCCGACCATCGAGAAGGACATTCGTGACGCGGAGGTCGACGACGTCGCGGGCTTCGATGCCATCATTCATCTGGCCGGATTATCCAACGATCCGCTTGGAGATTATCGCCCCAGTCTCACGGAGGACGTGAATTTCAAGGCGTCGGTGAAGCTCGCCCAACTGGCCAAAAGGGCCGGCGTATCCCGATTTCTTTATGCCTCCTCGTGTAGCTGTTACGGGGCGTCCGGCTCCGACTTTCTCGATGAGAGTGCAGCGTTCAATCCGGTGACGCCCTACGGAAAGTCGAAGGCCAACGTGGAGCAGATCGTCGCTACAATGGCCGACGACTCGTTTAGCCCGACATTTCTGCGGGCATCCACGGCCTATGGGCTGTCGCCGCGAATTCGATTTGACCTGGTCGTCAACAATTTGACGGCTTGGGCTTTTACGACAGGCCAGGTTTATCTAAAGAGCGACGGCTCGCCCTGGCGTCCCATCGTTCACGTGGAGGATATCGCCTCTGCCTATATTGCCGCCCTCGAAGCGGATCGCGATCGCATTCACAATCAGGCATTCAACGTCGGCCTGACGAGCGAAAATTATCAGATTCGCGAGATCGCGGAGCTGGTGAAACAGATTGTTCCGAACAGCAAGATCGAATTTGCGCCCGACGCCGGCCCCGATTTGCGATGCTACCGTGTCGATTGCAATTACATTGCCCGGCGCCTCCACGCGTTCAAACCGCAGTGGACCGCGCGACGCGGCGTCGAGCAGCTCTACGATGCGTATTGCAGGATGGGTGTTACGCTGGACGATTTTGAAGGCGAGCGCTTCAGGCGTATCAGCCACATCAAGAAATTGATACGCGACGGAGAGATCGATGACGAGCTTCGCCGTGTTCCAGCTCTCGCCCGTTCCGTTTTGATTTGAATAATTGCGAGCAATATGGCGAATTCAGTAACAGAGGTGACTTGCCGGTCTTGCGGCAGCGCGCGGCTGGAGACGTTCCTTGATCTCGGCGAGACACCGCTCGCCGATCGTCTTCTGACAGAGGCCGATCTCGGCAAGAGAGAGCTCACGTTTCCTCTCCAGGTTGCCTTCTGCCACGAGTGCAGTCTGGTACAGATCACTGAGACGGCGAACCCGGAGATTCTCTTCGCCGACGCCTATCCCTATTTCTCGTCCTTCTCTCCCGCGCTGCTCAAGCATTCGCGCGAGAACGTGCTCGAACTCATTGCGCGGCGCGAGCTTGGACCCGGCAGCTTCATCATCGAACTGGCAAGTAACGACGGTTATTTGCTGAAAAACTATGTCGAGGGTGGAATTCCGGTGCTCGGCATAGATCCGGCGGAAGGTCCAGCCCAAGCGGCCGAGAAGCTTGGCGTGCCGACGCGCTGCGCGTTCTTCTCCCGCGAACTCGCCGAGAGCTTGGGGTCGGAAGGCATACGCGCGGATGTTATCCATGCCAACAATGTGCTCGCCCATGTCGCAGACACCAACGGCTTTGTCGCTGCGATCCGCCGCATTCTAAAGGACGATGGCGTGGCTGTGATCGAAGCACCCTACATCGAGTCGCTGATCGAGCATTGCGAATTTGATACGATTTACCACGAGCATCTCTGCTATTTCTCGGTCACTGCGCTCGATAAGCTGTTTCGCCGTCATGGTCTCTATCTCAACGAGATCAAGCATCTTGCGATTCACGGCGGCTCGCTTCGCCTGTACGTCGAGCTAGAGGAGCGCGTTGATGCAAGCGTGAAGACGCAGCTTGCGCATGAGAAGGCACGGGGGCTCGATAGGATCGGATACTTCCGCGATTTTTCCGCACGAGTCGACACCCTGAAGCGGGAACTTTCCAGGCTGCTGCGCAGTTTGAAATCGCAAGGAGCATCTATCGCAGCGTATGCGGCGGCGGCCAAAGGGGCGACCTTGCTTAACACCGTCGGGATTGACCGGAATCTCGTTGATTTTGTGGTCGATCGCAACGTCCACAAGCAAGGCAAGTATATGCCCGGACAACAGCTGCCGATCCGCCCGACCGAGGCGCTTCTAGAGGTCCAGCCTGATTATGTCCTGCTGCTTGCCTGGAACTTCGCGGACGAAATTCTCGATCAGCAACGGGAGTACCGCGCGCGCGGTGGAAAGTTCATCATTCCTATTCCCTGGCCAACGGTCATATGAGAACAGCCTTGCGATTCGGTGCACCGGCGCCACGCTTACGGTCAATTGAAGATTGCCGTTACGTGCTCCACGATGCACGAGGCGAAACACGGCTGACTGCGAGTAATCTGCATGAAGTGTCCGGTGTGTAATCGCGGCAATTTATTGAGCTCTGTCCTGATCGACAGGTTGCCGGTGCTGTGTAATGAACTCCACGCGGATGCGGCATCTGCGAGGAGATCGGAGACCGGTCGCTTCGATGGTTGCTTGTGTCGTGACTGCGGACACTTTTTCAATGCGGCCTTCGATGAGCGCAAGGTTCGCTATACGCAGAGCTACGATTCCTCCCTGGATTTCTCACCGAGGTTCGTGTCGTTCGAGGATGAGCTGGCGCGACGGCTGAACGCAAGCTACGATCTCGCCGGAAAGCTGATCATTGATGTGGGCTGTGGTAAAGGCGGCTTCCTCAGGCATGTGTGCTCTTTGAGCGGCGCCAGAGGCGTCGGCTTTGACAAGAGCTTCGAGCAGCGATCACATAATATTACCGGGGTCCGCTTCGTCAAGAACTGGTTCGACGAAACCTATGCGGGTGAAGCTCCGGACCTTGTGGCATGCCGACATGTGCTCGAGCACATGGCCGAGCCGATTTCCTTTCTACGGGCTTTGAATACGCATCACAGTGTTCGTCCAGATACGGTTTTCTACTTTGAAGTGCCAAACGCTCTTTACACCCTGCGCGAGCTGGGAATCTGGGATCTGATTTACGAGCATGTTTCTTATTTCACGCCACCCTCGTTCCGTACGGCGCTCAATATCGCGGGATTCGAGGTCGTGAATGCGGGGACAACGTTCGGTGAACAATTTCTTTATATTGAGGCAAGGACGGGCAAACCGCAAAATCGGGCATTCTCGTCGGATGTGCTGCCGCTTGAGAAACTGGCAGGAGATTTTGACAAGATCTATCATTCAAAAATTAGTTACTGGCGGGATTACATCGCTGACCGCGGACCCTTGTCGACGGCGGTATGGGGTGCGGGGTCCAAGGGCGTCAACTTCTTGAACGTGGTCCCCGGCGCAAGCGCGATAAATGCGGTGATCGATCTCAATCCGCACAAACAAGGTCATTATGCGCCAGGGACAGGCACCCCGATTGTTCCACCGGCGGAATTGGTCGGACGCGGCATCAGCTCGGTTATCGTGATGAATCCTGTCTATTACCAGGAGATCGTGGAGATGGCGTCAGCGCTGGACCGGAATTTGGAAATTTCCCAGGCTTGAACGACAGGCGAAGAACCCTCCTGGTTCAGGGCCTACTTGACATCCGAGGGTGGCGGGATGGAACTGCGCGATGGCACGTGGGGAATTTGACCCTATTTCCACGCAAACCGGGATCTGATATTTTTTGCGCTTGCGAAACGGGCCTTAAAGCTTCCATCTCTGGATCATAGTTGGCAACTTCAGGCAGTCCTTCGGGCGCGCTCACTCGCAGCGTTTGCCCCTCGTGTTCTGCTGCAGTTACGCGGATACTATACCGCGTACCGTCGATTCCGATTCATAGCTGCATTCTCCTGGATACAGCCGAGGCGGCGCGTGCTTTGTCTCGGAGAGACTTGGAGCTTGCCTGCTGCGACTCCTGCGGCTTCCTGTTCAACCACATCTTCGATGAAGCTGTGATGGGGTACTCGACCAACTTCGAGGAATCCCAACACTTCTCCGGCATTTTCAATGCGTTTGCCAGACGGCTGGCCCGCGAAGCCGCCGAGAAGTGCGCGATAGCCGGCAAGCATGTCATTGAGATCGGTTGCGGCAAAGGCGAATTCCTCCGGGAGCTTTGTGATGTGGGCGGTGCTACGGGGCTCGGCATCGATCCCGGCTACAGGGCCGACGAGGGACGCTCGACGCCGAGCGACAAGGTTCGCTTCATCACCGACCTTTTTTCGGAAAAGTACGAGCACCTCGAGGCCGATGTCATCGTTTGTCGTCACACGCTCGAGCACATCGCACCAGTTCGAAGCTTTGTTGGCTCGATCCGCAGGATGATCGGTGAGCGCGACGACACCGCCGTGTTCTTTGAGACCCCCGACGCCAAGCGCGTGCTTGCTGAAGGCGCTTTCTGGGACATCTACTACGAGCACTGCTCGTATTTCAGCCCGGGAGCGCATGCCAGGCTGTTTCGCCAGGAGGGCTTTGACGTAACCGAGCTTCGCCTCGCCTACGATGATCAGTACATCATTCAATATGCCAACCCGGTGTCCCGACATTCCCCGCCTCGCCTTGCGCTGGAGCAGGACCTCGCAGAGCTGCAATGCCTCGCAGCGAACTTTCCGGAGCGAGTGCGGCAGGTTCAGGACGGTTGGCGAAAACGCGTTCGCTCGGCGTGGAAATACGGACAGCGGATTGTGTTGTGGGGCGGGGGATCGAAGGGCGTGTCCTTTCTGACCACGCTCGGACTGACCGAAGAGATAGCGGCTGTGGTGGATGTCAATTCCTTTAAGCAAGGGAAGTTCATGCCGGGGACGGGGCATCCCGTGATCGCCCCGAAAGCGCTCATTAATCAGCCGGCGGATTTGGTGATCGTGATGAATCCAATCTATGTCCCCGAAATCGAGTTGAGCCTGAAGGAGATGGGTCTCAGGCCGGAGATCGTCGCGCTCAGCCCGATGGGGTTCACCTGATGTGAATTTCAGGAGGTTGAAAATCTGGTTCTTTCGTTGGACGTTGGGAGCCTCTTTCAGCCCAATAGCAGCGAACAGAGGCTAAAAATAGCTGTTTGAGCAGGGCGATCGCCTTGGCTTCAAATCCATCAGGGCGACCTGCAATCTGCCAGAACACGAAAAGCGACGCAAAATAGATTACGGCTGCGCGGCCACCATCACGCGCGTAGATCGTCGTCCGTGAAGAACGTTTCTATGCGAAGCGCAGCGGCGAGAAGGCACGACGTAAGGTCAACAGCAACAGGGCACGCAAAAACTCCTCGAACCAGCGGCGGAGCAGGCTGAAGTTGTAGCCGGCGGCGGCGAGCACGGCATTGATACGGTCGCCGTCGCGGCCTTTGAGATAGTTGCGGCGCAGGCGGTGATCGTCTTTGAGATGGCCGATGGGTGTAGCGCCCCACCATGCACTCTCTTCCTCGATAATCGAGGCATATTCGGCTTTTTCTGATGCTTCACTACGATCGGCGGGGATTGAAAAGCCGTCGAAAACCACACCGAGTTGAGGATATCGGCCCAATTTTGTGGCTCTAAGACCGCACTCTTGGAGCATTCTGGTAAATCTCACAAACGCCCCCGGTTGTCTCACTACATTTCTCTGTTGACAGCGTGGCCTTTGAATAGCCCCGACGTCATTTGGCGAAGCGTAACCGCTATCCTGTCGCGAACCCTGGCCGTGGTCCAAATGACGATCACGGCGAGGACGGCCAAGAAGGGCGTCGTCTGCCGATGTCGGAATGCAATTTCCAGCAAATGCTTCCAACGTTCCCAATTCTCCCGGCGAGGCTGGTGCTTAGCAGCGGCTTCCGGATCCTGCCAGGCCAACAGCACCTTCTTGTCCTTGAGATTCATCGAACGCGCCGGATGCTCGCGATTGTAGAAGATCGCCTCCGGCACGTGCGCAAACCTTCCGAGCAACGTCAGCTCACTCATCAGCGTAAGGTCGGAACCGGAATACGGGCGATGCAAAGTCGATTTTTGAAGTATCTCTCGCCTGAAAAGTCCGAAGCACTCAAAATTTGTTCCACGGTCGTTTAGATCTTTGAGGAGACGCTTGGCCGGTCCGTCATTTGGATCCTGCGCCTTGCGGCCCCTCCCAACCAGAGGGATTTCGCGACCGGCGGTATCGATACTGATTGTCGTCCCATAGGCTAATACGACGTCATGATTTTTCTCCAGAACAGCGACACAAGCACTGACAAAATTCGGACTGATGCGGTCGTCCGCCGCACACCACTTCACGTACTTTCCGGAGCTGTGATGGAATCCCAGGTTGTAATTGCGGCCGGCACCCAAGTTCTTTTCATTGCGGAAATATTTTACCCGAGCGTCTTTCGTAGCGAATTCGCGGCAAATCCGCTCGGTGCCGTCCGTAGAGGCATTATCTGAAATGATAAGCTCGAAATTATCATAGTCTTGGGCGAGGCAAGACGTAATAGCATCGACGAGATATGCTTTTCCGTTGTAAACAGGAATGGCTAGTGAGACGAGTGGATTTTTTGAGCCTGCTTCGTTCATTTCTCAAATCCAAATGATGGCGCTAGGCGATCCGCTAAATTCAATCTTTGTTTCCAGTCCGCTTCATCACCTCGAACAGCTCGTCCCTATATTTCGCGTGCACTCTCTTGGTGATTCATTACAGCAGACATTGAACGCGTGACAGCAGAAATTGAACGCGTGAGGTCCACGCGTAAGACCCTGTCCTCTGCGTTGTTGAGACACATGACCTCGACTTCCTGCAATTCAGCAAACAATTTTTCACGCCAGCCCCAGCGGAGGCAAGAGTGGGTTGGCGCGGGCGAGCAGTGAACGCCCCCGATCGGGCTTCCTGTAGGTCGCAAAGCGGCGGCGGAACAATCGCGCTTCCTACCTCTTGCGCTCAGTCCGACCAATTCGCCCGCAGCGGCTATCGAGCGGGAGGAGGTTCAATAACGTTGCAGTTCGTGCGTCCTGACATAAGACAATCCTGCATTTTGCTGGTCGCTGTCAGCTCGTGAGCCAACCACAATCCCACCGCCAACAGGACAACTGCTATTGCCAATCCTGCGATCGCGGGGCGCCGGCTTCCGCCTTGGTCGGGTTCATCCATTGCAGAACCACCGTCTTTTACGCTTGGTCCCATATGCGCGTTTGCGTCGAAACGCTTCACGACACATTCCAAAAATAAAAATCAGGTGCATCGGCTGACGACACACCTGATTTTATTTTTCTGTTCGGATCGAGCGTGGCGATCACGCCACCCTGGCGACGATCAATAATACGGGCAGATGTATCGGCCCCAGCGGTAGCTGAAATAACAACCGCCACCGTAACCGTAGCCGCGACCCCAACC